>NZBL01000001.1 GCA_002687895.1 bacterium
GGCAATTGGACGCAATCCGGAAATAGGTAATGCTATTTTTATTAGAATGCTCGTTGCAATGGCAGTAACTGGCACAACTGGCGTGTATGCGCTGGTGGTGTCCTTGTTAATTTTGTATTTATAATATGGAAATTTTTCAGTCTTTTGGACTTGATATCAAACTATTAATTGCAAACCTCATCAACTTCGTGCTGTTGGTTGCGATTTTGTACAAGCTTGGGTATAAGCCGATTTTGGGTTTTGTTCGTGAGCGCCAAGAAAAAATAGAAAAAGGATTAAAAGATGCAGAGGCAGCAACAGAAAAGTTGAGTGACGCAACAGCGCAAAAGGAAAAAATTACTTCTGATGCGCACAGGGAAGCACAAGATATTTTGAATAAGGCAAAGGACCAAGCAAAAGTTCAGGCAGATGATATTATTAAAAAAACCAATTCTGAAGCAGCTAATATTGTTGAGCATGCTAAAAAGGAGATTTCGCAACAAAAAGAGCAATCAATAGCAGATGTACGAACTCAAGCAAGCGAGGCAGTGATTTTGGCAACAGAAAAAATACTAAAAAAGAAAATTGACGAAAAACAAGACAAAGAAATTATTGAAAATTCTATCAAAGAACTATGAACACAACTTCTAAACAATATGCTCTTGCTTGGTATGAGCTGACCAAAGATAAAGACAGCCATGCCGATATAAACAAAAAAGTGCTTACTCATTTGCATGCATCTGGCAAACTTACCAAACTCCCAGAAATTATGCGCCACTTAGAAAAAATTGAGCACCAAAAACGCGGTCTTGAGCATGTAATTGTAACTACTGCTCATGAAATCAGTGATTCAGAGGCAAAAAAACTTGCAAAAGATATTTTAAAACAAGATATAACTATTTCTAAAAAATTAAATCCTGAGCTTATTGGTGGCATGCAAATTGAAACCAGAAACAAGCGATGGGATTTAAGTATTCGTAATTCATTAAATCAATTGCAAAAACAACTTATTTAAATTTATGGACTCAATAATAGATCAACTTAAAAAAGACATTGCTGACTTTAAGCACGAAATTAAAGAAGAAAAAATCGGCACTGTAATTGGAATTGCAGATGGAATTGTTACAGCAACAGGGCTCGCTGACGTGGCATCAATGGAAATGGTGGAATTTGATGATAATTCCATCGGTGTTGCCCTAAACCTAGAAGAAGGCAGTGTTGGTATTATGGTGTTAGGCGATTACCGCGGCATCCAAGAAGGCATGAAAGTAAAAGCTCTTGGAAAGGTTTTGGAAGTGCCAGTTGGTCCGGAGATGATTGGGCGCGTGGTAAACCCAATTGGACAGCCAAAAGACGGCAAAGAGCTAAAAACTGAAAAGACCAATCCAATGGAACGCATTGCAGCTGGAGTTATTACCCGCAAATCTGTTCACGAACCAGTACAAACAGGCTTAAAATCAATTGACTCAATGGTTCCAGTTGGACGCGGCCAAAGAGAGCTTATTATTGGAGATAGGCAAACAGGTAAAACCGCAGTTGCAGTAGATACTATCCTCAATCAAAAAGGCCAAAACTTAATTTGTATTTATGTTGCAATTGGCCAAAAAGAATCCAAAATTGCGCAATTGGTTTCACGCTTAGAAAAAGCAGGAGCAATGGATTACACTATTGTGGTTTCTGCAAGCGCATCTGAATCAGCTGCCCTAAACTATTTAGCTCCATATGCTGGATGCGCTATGGCAGAATATTTCTTAGACCAAGGCAAGGACGCATTGATTATTTATGACGACCTTTCCAAGCACGCAGTTGCATACCGCCAAATCTCATTGCTATTAAGACGTCCTCCGGGACGCGAGGCATATCCAGGTGATGTGTTCTACCTTCACTCACGCTTACTTGAACGTGCTTGTAAATTAAATGATGATTCAGGTGGTGGCTCTATTACTGCTTTGCCAATCATTGAAACACAAGGTAATGATGTGTCAGCATATATTCCAACTAATGTAATCTCAATCACAGACGGACAAATTTATCTTGAGTCCTCACTCTTCAATAAGGGCTTCAGGCCAGCTATTAATGTTGGTTTATCAGTTTCCCGAGTTGGTGGAGCAGCACAAATAAAGGCAATGAAAAAGGTTGCTGGTTCTTTGCGANTNGANCTNGCGCAATTTAGAGAATTAGAAGCATTTACCCAGTTTGGAAGTGACCTTGATGAAGAAACACAAAATCAACTAGAGCGAGGAAAGCGCTTAGAAAAACTATTAATCCAGCCCCAATACTCCCCGCTTCCGGTCTCACAGCAAGTGGTTCAAATCTATAGCGCAACAAACGGACTAATGGATGATGTTAATGTAGATAATATTTCTGAATTCGTAGATGGACTTGCTGAATATACAGCGCAAAATGAACCAGAACTATTAAAGAAAATTGATTCAGATGGCGAATTTGATGATGCCTGGGAAACATTAATGAAGAAAACAGTTGAGGCATATAAGAGTATTGCAAACAAGGACTGGTTTGTTGAAAAAAAGAAAGATGAATCAGACAATGACAAATCAGAAAATGAATAATTTATGCCAGCAAACACTAAAGAAGTAAAACAGCGCTTGCAATCCATCAACAACACCAAAAAGATAACCAAAGCAATGGAATTGGTGGCAGCAGCAAAAATGAGAAAAGCTACTGAGTCAGCTCTGGCTACTCGCAGCTATCATGAGCTTGCTTGGGCAATTGTTGACAGGCTGCTTAAATCTCGGCTTTGGTTTGATTCTAAAAGCAAAGTAAAACGTTTTTTTGAAGAACCAAAAGAAGTAAAACATTCTACTTTGATTGTGTTTACTTCTAACAGGGGTCTGTGCGGAGCATTTAACGCAAATATTATAAAGCTCATACTTCCCTACCTGAAAGAGCATGGAAAAGAAAATGTTGAAATTATAACAATTGGAACGCGCGGAGCCGCTACCATAACTGCTATGGGCGCAAAAATAAAGCTTGCCTACCAAAAAGATGATGTAGCCATAGATGACACATCAATTAACCAAGCAATTGAGCACAGCTATTATAGCTTCCGCAATAAAAAAACTGACAAAGTTATGGTTGCATATACAGATTACAAAAGCGCATTAACCCAAGATGCAGTGCTCAAACAGTTGTATCCATTTAACAAAACATCACAAGTTGGACTTGGAAAAGATGATACCGGAAAAATGAAGACTGATGAAACTATCAAAGCACCTAAAACAGTAGAATATTTATATGAACCAGACAAATACAAGCTATTGGATTATCTTGCCTTAAGGATCGGAAGGGCTGAACTATATCAGGCACTATTAGAAAGCAATGCTAGTGAGCATTCAAGCCGCATGGTTGCAATGAAAAGCGCTTCTGACGCAGCAAGCGACATGGCAGATGATTTAATACTTTTATATAATAAAGCACGGCAAGCCAGTATTACGCAGGAAATTGCGGAAATCAGCGCTGGTACTGCCGCGGTTTCATAACTAATTAAATATATGCAAGGACACATATCACAAATTATAGGCCCGGTCGTTGATGTAAATTTTAAAGAAGCAGAACTTCCAGCTATTTATGATGCTTTAGAGCTAGAGCATAATAAAAAGCGCTTGGTTTTGGAAGTGCAATCACATGTGGGCTCTAACACAGTTAGATGCATTGCAATGGACTCAACAGATAATCTTAGGCGGGGCGCAGAAGTTAAAGCAACAGGCAAGCCAATCAGCGTGCCAGTTGGCAAAGAATCCTTAGGAAGAATATTTAATGTCACTGGCGATGTAATTGACGGCAAGGAAGATGTATCAAGTGATGAGCGCGACCCAATCCATAGAAATGCTCCATCTTACACAGACCAATCCACAAAAGCAGAAATTTTAGAAACTGGAATCAAAGTAATTGATTTAATTTGCCCATTTTTAAAAGGCGGAAAAGTTGGATTATTTGGCGGAGCTGGAGTTGGAAAGACCGTGGTGATCCAGGAATTAATAAACAACATTGCAAAAGCACATGGCGGATTTAGCGTATTTGCCGGAGTTGGAGAACGCACGCGAGAAGGAAATGATTTATATCATGAAATGCAAGAAGCANGAGTTCTTGATAAAGTAGCCATGGTGTTTGGCCAAATGAATGAGCCACCAGGAGCCAGAATGCGCGTAGGGCTCTCTGGTTTGACCATGGCAGAGTCATTCCGAGACAAAGATAAACAAGATGTATTGTTTTTTATGGATAATGTATTCCGCTTTACGCAAGCTGGATCAGAAGTATCAGCATTACTTGGACGCATTCCTTCTGCTGTTGGATATCAACCAACTCTTGCAAATGAAATGGGAGCAATGCAAGAACGCATTACAAGCACAAAAGACGGCTCAATTACTTCTGTTCAAGCAGTATATGTGCCAGCAGATGACTTAACAGACCCAGCACCTGCAACCACATTTTCGCACCTTGACTCTACTGTTGTATTGAATCGTTCGCTTGCGGAATTAGGTATTTATCCTGCAGTTGACCCGCTTGACTCTACTTCTACTATTCTAAGCCCAGAAATTGTTGGTGAAGAGCATTATAACACTGCCCAAGCAGTACAACGTCTATTACAGCGATACAAGGACTTGCAAGACATTATCGCAATTCTTGGAATGGAAGAGCTATCAGAAGAAGACAAATTAACAGTAAGCCGTGCGCGCAAAATCCAGAGATTTTTATCACAGCCCTTCCATGTTGCAGAAGTATTTACTGGTTCTGCTGGAGTTCATGTAAAACTTAGTGATACTATTCAAGCATTTAATGAAATAATTGATGGTAAGCACGACGCTAAAAACGAACAGGCCTTTTACATGAAAGGCACAATCGCGGAAGTAAAATAATCATGACAAAACTGAACTTAAAACTTATTACACCAGCCAGAACTGTTCTTGAAGAAGAAACAGAAGAAGTGGTTGCACAGACATTGGATGGAGAAATCACAATTCTCGCGAACCACACGCCAATTGTCACGATCTTGAAACCTGGCGAGCTGCTCATAAAAAATGACAACAAAGCAACCCCATTAGCTGTGGCTGGAGGTATTATTGAGATGTTTGAAAATACATTAGTAATTTTGGCTGATACTGCAGAGCATGTAAAAGAGATTGATCTAAAACGAGCTGAAGAACGCGCAAAAGAACTAGCATCTAAACTTAAAGAAAAAGAATTGCTTGATATTACCACATATAACTCACTTTCCTATACCTTGGCGCGCGACAGAACCAGAATTGAAGTATTTAAAAAATGGCGCAAATAATACTATGGAACAGTATATTGAAACATTTCTTGCGGCAATGACGCCAATAGGCGAGCTTAGGCTGGCTATTCCTTTAGCTCTCACAAAATTCAACCTTACTGTGCTTGAAGCTTATTTTGTAGCAGTGCTTGGAAATTTAATTCCTGTAATAGTATTATTATTGTTTCTGGAGCCTATTTCAGAATTTCTTATAAAAAACTCAAAACATTTTAAACGATTTTTTAAATGGCTTTTTAATAGGACAAGAAACCGCATTCAAGGACATTATGAAGTCTATGGATATATTGCATTAGTAATCTTTGTCGCGATTCCATTTCCAGTGACTGGCGCTTGGACAGGATCTGCTGCAGCATATTTATTAGGAATTCCATTCTGGCGCGCTTTAGGCCTTATTACCACAGGGGTTCTTGTATCTGGATTTATTGTGACTCTTGCCAGCATTGGAGCTATTAAAATATTCTAGCTTTATAAATTTTCCAGACAAAAAAACCACCCAGCGAATGCTGGGTGGTTTTTTTGATAGAATTATTTCCTAGTTAATCCTCTAAACAACATATAGGCTCCAAAGATGATGGCAACAACTGGCCAAAATGGCAAGCCACTTTCAATCCATCCTTGATTTAAGGAAAGATAATATAATCCAATCAGGATTAAAACCACTCCCCATCCATTAGAGGAACAGTGGCAATTTAAATGTTTTGACATGGTCTTTTTATTTACTTAGTTCACCCGCGATCATGATTCCACCAAATGCAATCAAGATAACCGGCCATACTGGAAAATCAGGCGCTATGTAGCCCATTTGCCGCGCGTATAGAAACACGCCTAATACAATCAAAAATAACCCCAATGTAAGTGTGGATGAATGCGCAATAAGACGTCGTGGTTTTGGCATATTTTATTTTGTTATTTATTTCTATTGTGAAATCGACTTTTCCACAGGTAAGTATATTATACCATACAATCACAAAATACCAAAATACCAGCTACTCTTCATCTTTAGGGCCTTCAATCAGCTCTGGCTGAACTCCGGATTCAGCCCGATCTGTAATTTTCATCACATCCTTATCTATCTTGCTTAATTCTTTATACGAAGTATTATAGGAATTCACAGTTGTAGATAAATGGCCTCCAAGCTTGCGCATATACTCTTCGTAATTAGTAACATGCTTTCCAAGAAGCTCAACGCGCTTGCGTATCTCATGCGCGTCTTTTTCAATCTGCAAAGCTCGCATGCCTTGTAAAACTGTTTGAAGATACGCTAAAAATGATGTTGGAGAAACTATAATTACATGCTTTTGCTTGAACGCGTATTCAATTAAATCCTCTGTGCTAATTTTAACTGCTCCGACTTTATTGATAAGCAAATCATAATAGATTCCCTCGCTTGGAATGAACATAAATGCGAACTCCATTGTGTTTTCATTTGGCCTGATATATTTTGATGTCTCATCAATGCGTGCTTTAAGATCGTTCTTGAAAACTTTCTCAAGACGTTCACGCTCTGCTGGATTGTCTTCTTCCACTATACGATTATAATTTTCCAAAGAAAACTTAGAATCAACTGGCACGATTTTGTCTCCTACATACACGACTGCGTCAACAATTTCTCCGTCTTTAAACTTGTACTGCATTTGGAAAGATCCTGGAGGAAGCACATTTTTTAGAACTGATTCAAGATAATATTCTCCCAAGACACCGCGCTGTTTTGGGTTTTTGAGGATTCCTTCTAAACTTCTAATTTGATCGCCTACTCCAGCAACTTGCTTGTTTGTTTCATCTAATTTAGTTAAGCGCTCTGTGACATCTTTTAAAATTTGATGAGATTGGCCTGTTATGCCTTGTATAACTTTTGATGACTGCCCAAACTGCGCCTGCATTAGCTTGGTTGACTCGCCTAGCTTATTATCCAAAGTGCGCGTAAGATCATTTAGCTGATTCTGAAGCAGCTGCATTGCTTGATTTGCTCCTTCATCTGGCTTTTTTGATTGAACAAGTTTTTTCATCAAAAAATAAACAACTGCAGTAAATGCAGCCATTAAAACAAAAATGATAATGATTAGAAGGCTTGTGTTCATAAATTAAAAAATGTTTTAGCGTT
This sequence comes from bacterium, assembly GCA_002687895.1. GTDB lineage: Bacteria > Patescibacteriota > Patescibacteriia > UBA2169 > UBA2169 > UBA2169. The sequence goes on from NZBL01000001.1 coordinate 7,374, forward strand.
TTTTGTTGTGTACTGTGCTACATCATCATACTCTTCTGACCTAATTTCTGCAATACCTTTTGCCACATATTCTACAAATAAAGGTTCATTTTGCTTGCCTCGCATTGCTTGAGGCGCAAGATAGGGTGAATCTGTCTCTATCATAAACCTGTCTTTTGGAACATTTTTCACGATCTTAATCAAGGTTTCACTCGCGTTTTTAAAAGTAACAATGCCTGTGAATGAGACCATACATCCTAAATCCAAAAACTTTTGCGCTGTTTCCCAGTCTCCGCCAAAGCAATGTAATACGCATTTATAATAGCCAAATTCCTTTATAATGCTATATAAATGATTATATGCCTCTCCAGTTGATTCTGTTTTTCCATCTCTGGAATGCAGAATAACTGGCAAATCCTTTTCTTTGGCAAGCGACAAATGGCTATGAAGTAAATCTTCCTGTTTTGATAATATCTCATCACGTTTAGCTTCATCTAAATGATAATGATCAATTCCTGTTTCTCCAATTGCTACAACCTCGTCTCGGTCAGCTTGATCCGAAAACCACGACTGATTGAAGTCTTCATCCTCAACATGCGTTGGGTGAACTCCTATAGATGCAAAAACACCATCACAAGACTGCGCGATGGTGATTGATTTTTCTGATGTGGCACGAGCCGCTCCCACGCAAATCATTTGTACATCCTTTTCTCGTGCGCGCTTAACTGCGTCTTGCCAGTCATCATCAAATGCCTTGAATGATAAGTGGCAGTGAGTATCTATGAGCATGTTATATCAATGATTCAACTTGCTTAATTGCATCAGGCAACAGCGGCTGAATAATGCCCGCGATCTGCATAACAATAGGCGCAACTCGGGAACCTTCAAAAAAGCTTTCAACAACGCTTCCAAAAGGAAACCTAGCCGCGAAATAAAGCACTAATCCTATTAAGATTGACGCTTGAATCAATCCAAGAGCTGCTCCAAGCAATCGGTTTCCGAGCCTCATAAACGGCAAAACAGCCACTGACTTGTAGATACGCTCAACAATTGCAACTAAAAATGAAGCCGCGTAATTAACACCAATCAAAATAACAACAAATGATATCATTCGCGCCAAATTCATATTGTCTTCAAATCCAATAATCGGAGCAATCTTATCTGCTAAAGGCTCAAAAAATCTGCTTGCAATAACAATCGCGCCGATCATTCCAACTACGCCACCAACAGCCCTAATAAGGCCTTTTCTAAATCCCCATAAAGTAAAATAAGCAAGGATAATCAATAAGATGTAATCTATGATTAGCATAAATATATTATACCAAATTATTACTTTCTAGGAAACAACGGCTTGCCTTTTTTAATGCTTTTGGAGCTAAATTGCTTAATAATTTCACTTGAAGATTCTGGCAAGAACGGCTGTAATAAATCAGCCACATTTAATATATTTTGCGCCAAAGGCTCAAGAATTTGTTTTTTCTTTTCTACATTATCTAATTCCCACGGCTTTTCCTTTTCCAAAGTTTCATCAATAATTGTAAGTTCTGCCCATAGGATACTAAGCACTTCATGAAGCTCATGCTTTTCAAATGCTTTTTTAACTTTATCCTTTAACTTCTTATCACTGCCTTGCTTTATATCAACGCTGATAGAATCTTTTTCAAGAAGATTGGATACTCGCGACACAACATTTCCTATTCCATTTGCCAAAGCTGTGTTATATTGTTCGCTGAATTTTTCAGCTTTAACATCACCATCTTGTCCAAATGGAAATTGCGAAAGAATTAGATAGCGCGCACCATCTATTCCGTATTGTTTTACTAAATCATTAGGATCAATTACATTGCCTAACGACTTAGACATCTTTTCTCCGTCAATTGTAAAAAATCCATGCACAAAAATCTCTTTTGGCAATTCCAAGCCTGCTGCAATAAGCATAGCTGGCCAATACACGCAATGAAACTTGATAATATCTTTTCCAATTAAGTGAACATCAGCTGGCCATTTTGCCTTTTCTCCATTGTAATCAGATGCGGAAATATAATTCTGCAATGCCTCTACCCACACATATATTGTTTGAGATTCATCCCAAGGAAGCTTAATTCCCCATTCTACATTTTCCCGAGTCACAGAAAAATCATCTAAGCCCTGTTTTAAAAGTCCTAGAACTTCTTTTTTTGCAAAATCGGGCGAGATCTTAATAGTATCTGACTCCACAAGCTCGCGGACTTTGCTGATATATTCTGAAAGCTTAAAAAACCAATTTTTTTCAGTTACTTGTTCTGGCGCTTTATTATGATGAGGGCACTTGCCATCTACTAATTCCCTTTCTATTACAAAGCTCTCACACCCTGTGCAATACAGGCCCTTATATTCACCTTCATACAATACTCCTTTCTCTTTAAGCTCGCCTAAAAATTTGGCTACGCCTTTTTTATGGCGATCGCTTGTTGTGCGGATGAAATCAGTATTTTCTATATTCAAATTTTTCCACGCAGACTCAAATTCTTTAGCAATCTCATCAGTGAACGCTTGAGGCTCTTTGCCTGCCTCTTGGGCAGCTTGAGAAACTTTTGCTCCATGCTCATCTGTTCCAGTTAAAAAATAAGTCTCATTACCCTGTAATTTATGCCAACGCGAAATCACATCCGCAGCTGCAGTAGTATATGCGTGTCCTATGTGAGGTTTTGCGTTCACATAGTATATTGGAGTTGTGATATAGAATTGCTTTGACATAATATGTGCATAATATCAAAAAAGACCCCAAAAAACAAGGGTCTATCTAAAATATAGAAATGATTATTATGCTTTCTCGCCTCTGATTTCTTCACTAACCACCCCAAGCCAATCCCCTGCAACTGTCATTAAAGTAACTGCAACTGGAATTGCTAACAATGCCCCAAGCACACCCGCGATTTTCGCGCCAACTAAAATTACCACTATTACGACAATTGGGTTTAATCCAACAGTTTTTTGCATGACTTTTGGAACAATCACATTGCCCTCAAGCTGTTGAATAACAAGGTAAAGGATCACAACAAGCAATGCTTTGATTGGCGACTGCAAGAACGCCAAGAACACAGCTGGAATAGCTCCGATGATCGGGCCGATAAAAGGAATTACTTCTGTAATGCCCGCAATCAAAGCCAACACAAGAGCGTACTTAACTCCAAGTATCAATAACCCAATCCATGTAACCACAAAAATAATTCCAGAGAGTAAAAGCTGTCCGCGAAGCCAAAGCCCAAGCTTATCCTGTACGCGGATGAACATATTCATTGTGTACTTCTGGTATTGAATTGGTGTAACTGAACGAATAAAATATTTAAGCCCGTCTTTTTTAACTGAAAAGTAAAATGTAAGCACAAGAACAAGCAAGAATGTTGTTATACCGCCGAATATGCCTGAAACTGTGTTTACCACGCTTCCTGTGTATCCAGAAAGCGTCTGACCAACTGATTGCAAGCTTCCTTGCAATGTCTGGCTAATATCTGTTTCCACGCTTAAGTTGCCGAACAATTGCAAGAACCTTTCATAATAAAATGGGAAAGTAGCGGCCAATTGATCAACCTGTTCTGTGATCGGCGGAATTATGAGCACCACTACTAAGCTTAATATAAAAATTACAACAACGTAAATCAGCAAAATACCTACTGCGCGCGGAATCTTCTTTTTCTCCAGCCAGTTGATTGACGGGCCAAGCGAGGCCGCAAAAACCAACGAGATAAACAGCAAAACAATAATATCCCAAACCATATACAAAAAAGCCACAATCGCCAAAACAGCCAATATCTTAAGAATACTCATTGATGAAATATGGAAAGTTACACTATCTTTTGGATCTGTTAATGGATTTTGCGCCATAGTTTTTGTTTTATACCACTTCTTTAAACAACCTTATTATACTAAAAATCCAGATATTGGGCAAACTTGTTAATATCTTTGTGCGGACTTAGGGTTGATATATGTACTCGCTTCTTATCAATAATCGTTTTTGCTATTCTTTGAATATCTTTTAAGCTGACTGCTTCAACTTTCTTATTTACCTGCTCTGGAGTTAAAATATCTTTGTATGATAGCACTTGCCCTCCATAAAATGACGCCACCTCCAAAGAATCTTCATAAGAGAGCGCCATTTTGCCTTTTACAAACTGCTTTGCTTTTTGCAATTCATCTTTTGTAACATTATTTTGTTTGATATCTTTCAGCTCAATGCTGATTGCGGCCAAAGCTTTGTCCAGCTTTTTAAGATCTAGACCAGCTTGAATATAGAATGATCCAACATCTTCCATTGTATCCATGCCAGAGCGGATAAAGTAGCACAAGCCTAAGCGCTCGCGAACTTGGATGAATAATCTTGAGCTCATGTTGCCGCCAAGTATAGTTGAAAGTAAAGCTAAAGCATACCTATCCTTATGCTCATTATGCATTCCAGGAAAACCCATAATAAGATGAGCTTGGCTTGTTGATTTATGATGAGCAACTAAATCTGATTTTGTGATAAGCTTTGCTTTGGCAGAAACTGTATTTTTTTTGCCTTTGCTGATATCTCCAAAAGATTCTTCTAAAAGTTGTTTTGCTTTTTTCTGATCAAAGTTTCCAGCAATAGCGATTACAATGTTATTTGCTTGATAATGCTTTTTCCAGTAGCTTGTAATCTGGCTTCTGGTCATCTCGCGGATGTGTGTCGGCGTTCCAATTACATGCCTGCCTAGGCTAGTATTTTTTCCATATAAATCCTCCTCAAAAAAATCCGTTATTTTTGCCATTGGATTATCCTCGTACATGTTGATTTCTTCTAAAATAGTTCCGCACTCCCGCTCTATTTCTTTTGAATCAAAAATTGAGTTCTTTGTCATATCACTCAACAAATCAACCAAAACTGATAAATTAGATGATTCTGCTTTTATATAATACCCTGTTCTGTCCTTACCAGTAAAAGCATTAAAATCAGCTCCAATTGAATCCAGCTCTTGGGAAATAATCTGCGTATTAGGCCTTTTTTTTGTTCCTTTAAATAAAAGATGCTCCACAAAGTGCGATATTCCGCTATTATTCGCGTTCTCAAACCTAGATCCTACTTTTACTAGCACCAAAATGCTCACAGCCCTAGTTGCAGATTGTGAAGAAAAAATTACTTTAATTCCGTTTTTAAGTTTAAATTGTTTGAACATGAAATATGTTTACTTTATGGTACTATAAGGATACTATGGTAATAGTATACAGTGTATCGCAGATTAGTTAATAGAACAATGATTCCATATATCAACTAGTCAAATATGCAATCAAACGAATTTTCTGGGAATGAAAAAATGAGCGAATCAGTGCTGTGGAATACAGAACAACGATTTATTAGGAAAATGCTACCGCATATTCCTAGATTTTTAAATGGATATAACCTCACCATGCTCGGAATAATATGGATTATTCTGATTGTAGTATTTTCCTATTTTGCGCAAGAAAACATTAACTGGCTATGGGGCAACTCAGTGGTCCTTGTTTTACATTATATGACTGACTCATTTGACGGAGCGCTTGGGCGCTTTAGAAACTCCGGACTTGTTCGCTGGGGTTTTTACATGGACCATTTGCTGGATTTTGTATTTATGGCCGCTCTTGTTGTGGGATTTGCTTTTCTAGTTGATGGAAGTAATATTTACTGGCTAATTGCAATGCTCATTATCATCAGCACTATAGGAGTAAACAGTATACTTGCATTTTCTGTATTTGGCGCTCTTAAAATCAGCAATTTTAAATACGGCCCAACAGAAGCACGCATCACCTTGATAATAATTAACACACTTATTATCTATTATGGTATATACTTACTTGAAACCATACTTCCATATTTTGTAGTATTATTCTTTATATATATGCTTGGAGCGGTATTTCGTGTACAGAAAAAGATGTATAAATTAGATATGCAGAATAAATAAAAATCAGACTACTCTCATAGACCGCTTTTTTGGTATAAAATTATTTCAATGAATCCTGTAATCTGCTTTCTAAATCTTTGATTGGAACTCGCTCCTGCTCTGCTGTATCACGCTCGCGAATAGTTACAGTGTCATCATCTAACGTGTCAAAATCAATTGTAATGCAAAATGGCGTGCCAATTTGATCTTGGGAATAATATCGCTTTCCAATATTTCCCCTGTCATCCCACGCAATCATGAATTTTGATCGCAAGTCCTTGTAAATTGATTGGGCTTTTTCCACAAGCTCTGGCTTGTTGCGCATTAAAGGAAACACAGCTACTTTGTATGGCGCAAGCTGGGGTTTTAGTTTTAATACAACACGCTTGTCCTTTCCTTCCCCCTCTTCGTGGTATGCACTGACTAAGACGGCAAGCAAAGTGCGATCAACACCCAAACTTGGCTCAATAACATGCGGCCAAAACTCTTCTCCTGTTTCTTGATCCCGATATTTTGTATCTTGTCCAGAATTTTTCTGGTGATTTTTTAAGTCAAAATCATAGCGATATGCCAAACCATATAGCTCATCTTTTCCAAAAGGAAAATCAAACTCAAAATCAATTGTTTTTTTAGAATAGTGCGCAAGCTCATCTTTTGGCACATCCAGCTCATGAATTTTCTTTTTATTGATTCCAACAACATCAATCCATTTATGCATTGCTTTAACCCATTCATTAAACGGCTTTTGCCAATCCTTGTCATCCTTAGGCGGTTTGATGAAATACTCAATTTCCATTTGTTCAAACTCACGCGTTCTGAAGATGAAATTTCCCGGAGTAATTTCATTGCGAAAGGCCTTACCAATTTGGGCAATTCCAAATGGTAAAGTTTGGCGTGATGTTTGCAAAACATTTTTGAAGTCTACGAAGATAGCTTGCGCTGTTTCTGGGCGCAAGTATACTTCATTATCCTTATCTGCGACTGGACCCAAATGCGTTTTAAACATCATGTTAAATTGTTTTTCTTCAGTCAAACCTCCTCCGCATTCTGGACATTTTTTTTCTTTTAAATGATCAGCGCGAAATCTTGAATGGCATTTTTTGCACTCAACCATTGGATCATTAAATTCACTGACATGGCCGGAGGCGATCCATACCTTTGGGTTCATTATCAAAGCAGCGTCCATACCTACTATATCATCGCGCCTACGCACAAACATATCCCACCAAAGCGCTTTGATATTGTTTTTCAGCTCTACCCCAAGTGGGCCGTAGTCCCAAGAGTTTTGAAGTCCGCCATAAATTTCAGAGCCTGGATAAATAAACCCGCGCTGTTTTGCAAGTGAAACTATTTTTTCCATTAAATCTTGTTTTGCCATATACTACATCATACCTTAAAAAAGAACCACACACAACATATCTGACTATACACAAAATCAAACAAAATGAAAAATTCTGGCAGGATGTTCTCTGCCAGAACTAGGTTTTGGATGTGGTGCTTGAGTCAATCGATTTACGATATACAGAAGTATAATGACGCTTACAATATACATGCGCCACATATTTTTCATTCAGGAACAATACATGTTCTTGGAGCTTGGGGTAATTTTTTTGTTAAACAACCATGACGAAGCAACCTGCGATAATGCATCATGCAGTATCCGCGTGCAAACTGAGGATTAATACAACCAGTATACTCACAATCTGGATCATAATCAGGATTTTTTATGTTGCTGTCTCGACCAGTAAGATGCCCATACTTCCGAACTTGCTGGTAATGCCTGTGGCAACACCCAGCTGTTACAGCACGGCGATTACAATCCTTTGCCTTACAAGCAGCTTGTTGCACCCCAGTGCCTTGAACAGTCATCATGCCACCCTCCTTTTTGAGGTTGAATGAACTTACATACTATGTATAATAATACAATATTACCTTATGTCAATATTAAAGTTATACCTCACCTTTCTTAACTGCAACTCTAAGCCTCTGCATAAGCTCCAAATAAAACTCAACATTATTCAAGGAGGCCAAGCGAATGCTCACTGGCTCTTGGGTTTTAAACAAATGGTGTAGATATGCTTTTGTATACATTTTTAATTCACGAACTTTTGAACTTGGATTAATAGGCGAAAAATCTTTTGCGAACTTTGCATTGGTGATTGATACTGCATCATACAGTTTTCCACGAGATCCCTCCACTCGCGAGTACGCTCGGTCGGGATAACGGAAGGAGTAGATTCGACCATGCCTTGCCTCACGTGTTGGAATTACGCAATCAAACATATCTATTCCTCTTTTTACAGCCTCAACAATCTGCTCTGGAAATCCTAATCCCATTAAATAGCGAGGTCTGTCTTTTGGCAAAGCTGGAACAGTATAATCAAGAACATTTAGCATCTCTTTCCCTGGCTCACCTACTGCTAATCCTCCGATTGCGTATCCGTCAAAGTTGAGATCAACTAACTCTTTGGCTGACTTTAAGCGGAGATCCTTACTGGTTGAGCCTTGCACAATCGCGAATAGCAGGCTTCTATCTTTTGATTTGAACTTTTTACTCTCCTTTGCCCACTTAGTAGTTAAATCTACAGCTGATTGAGATTCTTTTTTAGAACATCCGTACGACGGGCATACATCAAGCACCATGCGAATATCAGATCCAATAACTTTTTGAATTTCTAATGCTTTTTTAGGAGTCAACAAAAACTCTCTTCCATCTATATGAGATCTAAACTTAACTCCATTAGGCAAAATTTTTCTAATCTTTGTAAGTGAAAAAACCTGAAACCCGCCAGAATCAGTAAGCATTGGCTTGTCCCAATCCATGAATTTGTGTAATCCTTTTGCTTTTTTTAGCACTTCCAACCCAGGACGCAAAAGCTGATGATATGTGTTTGATAAAATGATTTGCGCTTTTAATCGCCTAATATCATCACTAGTTAATGACTTTACAGCTCCTTTGGTCGCGATCGGCATAAAAAAAGGAGTCTGAACAGACCCATGAGCTGTTTTTAGTACACCTGTTCTTGCTTGTGACTTTTTAGATTGTTTAGTAATTTTGAACATTACTCAACATCCCCAATAGAAAGATTATTCCCGAAAAATTCCATTAATTCTGCGGTTGCGTCATCTGTAACCTTGAGCTCTGTGTTCTCTAGCAAGCGAGTAGCGCTTGAAGTACTTGAGCTTGGAGTAATACTAATCATGAACCTAATATCAGTTGGAAGCTCAAGAGCTGGGACTTTAGAAGCTTTCCATGTAACTTCTCTATCAGACCCGTTAAATGAAATCTCGCCAATAGAATAATTAGTATCATTTTTCCAAGAAATATTGCTTGGCAGTTTTGCTGAAAATTCAAGATCCCGCAATTCAGAAGTTGTAGGCCCAAGAGTCCAAATTATCGCGTACGTGGTTTCTTGGCCTGTTTGGGGAGGATGAGGCCCGCTTCCAAGCGTTGCGCCTTCCGCGCTTGTGTACCAAGCAGTAGCGTCAAACTCCACATCAGCTAAAATATTAGTAAGCAATTCTTCGCTAGCGACACTTACTTCCTGATCACCAAGCTTTGCCGTGACTTCCGCAGAAGCAACCATTCTTGGAATACCTGCAAAACCGCGCGGAGGCTTATCGCTTGTTTGTAGGCTTAATGTTAATTTAGTGGTCTTATCAGGACGAACTGAATCCAAGGCTCCTGTTATTGTGGCATCCCAAAATACGTTTCCAGATTCATAAAATCCTCCATTTCCAATATCCAAAGTGCTGGATTTCCACAAATTCTCGTTCGGCACTTGCATTCGGATCACAATATTGCGCATAACATATGTTCCTGTATTTTTAACTGAAATTTCATAATCCAAGCGCTCGCCCCATTGAAGTTTTTTGCCTTGCGCTGGGGTTGCCTCTATATCAACCCTAATTGATGCATCTTGAATATCTATCTGCTTTATTGTAGTTAGAAAAGGCTCTGCTTCAGTATCCTCTGATAGATGAAGATGCGCTTCTAGTCCTACTTTTTCTCCAACTTCAGCGTCTATTTCAGCTGTTATGGATGCCAAATACACTCCTTTTTCTTGTGAAAGTTCAGATAGCTTCCATTCAACAACTCCTTCCTCTGAAAGCTCTGGATTAGTACTTGTGAGCGTAAATTCATTCCCAAGATGCAACGCGATAATAACTTCGTCTTTATCTTCATTATCTAATGAATCCCCTGATACGCGCAAACCTAAAACAACCTCGCTTCCAGCTGCTGTAACCGAGGGCCCTGTAATTTCTAGATCAATTGTAGGGTCCCCCAAAGTAAATAATTCAGAATGCTCCGCAATATATGTGCTGCTGAATCCAACTGGCTTAAATGTCACAGTAAATGGAATTCTAATTTCCGCGTTCGCGTTTCCCATAAATCTGGATGTGAATTTAAATTCTTTTGATTCTCCAATACCAAGCTCTCCTAATTGCCAAGTATTGTTTGCCTCGCTTGTAGCTTCTTGCAGAGAAGATATAAAATGCACTGCTAGCGCGTCTTCGCCTCCTGCTCCGTCTGGCCAATCTATAAACAGTTCAAGAGTTTCTATGGCAACTTCCTCGTTATTTGTTATTACAAGCGTATAATCTGAATTTTCCGCTGTTTGGGGAGATGTATCGCCTTTCAGCTCAAACTGGATGCGCTCTCCTGTAAAACTTTCTGGAGTGCTTCCAAACAAATATAATCCTCCTAATACAACCGCGATAATGGCGAACAAAAACAGCACTATGCCCCACATATACAGCATGTGTGTTTTGCGCTTAGGCCTTCTGTCAAAACTTCGGGGATTAAAATTCCCAGTTCCATAAATGCTTTTCATTGTAGATCCTATGTTGCGTTTAGCAGTCATATTGGCTTATCCCGCACTTTTATTTTCAAGATGTGGGGACTTATATACTTCTTGGAAAAAATTCCAGCTTCCAAGAGGCGCTTCAATAATTCTATTCCAAAATGTTGTTATAATATTCTGTGTTTCTAGCGCCAGTGTTTGATGTCTTTCTTTTAATTGATTTAAAATGTCTTGATTTACAGATGCCGCAAATACATCCCGATTAGCGCAGTTCTGGCATAATATTCCTCCTCCTTCATAGCTGAAACTTCCTGTTTTAGATTCTTTTTTGCAGTTAATGCAATGATCAAGCTCTGGCGCAAATCCTGACAAGCTTACAAGATGCCATAAAAATTTCACTGTTAACTCCTGTTTTCGGGCAGATAAATCTTCTTTCTCTAATTTATGCAGTATACTCCTTAATAATTCGTAAAGGCCATGCTCGCGCGAAAGAGGCTTTGTAATGCGCTTTACAGCCTCAACGCATACTGATGCCGCAGCTGTTCGTTCAAAATCCTGCCTAATTGCCGCATTCGCGTTAATTGTCCTGCTGCCTGCTAGAATATCCCATCTTCTGCCATTTGCCAAGAGCAGTTCAGTTTCTATAAAAGGTTCAAGATGGCCAGCCAGCTTTGACTGGATTTTGCGAATTCCGCGGGCTCTGGCCTCTATTCTGCCGAATGAATCTGAAAAAAATGAGATTATGCGGTCATGTTCGCGATATGGATAGCTTGATAGGATTATTGCCTTTGTCTTATATGTAGCCATTTTATTTTTTTATTGTAATAGCAATCTTTTCTCCATTCACATCTAAATATTCCCCTTTATTCTTACCCTCAACCAACTTTGACGCTATGACGGATTTCTTTAACTCATCGCTGAATTGATCAAAAACTTTTTTCAGTTCATTTGAATTTGTGTGATATGTAAGCGTGATCTTATCGCCCATTGTTAATCCTGCCTTCTTGCGCATGCTGTTGATTGAGCGAACAAGCTCGCGAAGATTTCCTTCTATCTGGAGTTCTGAAGTGATTTTTGTATCAAGCTCAACTTCTAGATCATCACCTTTATTGTATTTAATTAATTTGACATTAAGCTCGTCCAATACAAGCTGCTGGTGTGTCTTTTTTAATTCAGCGCCTTTGACCATAACAGTTTGCAATGGCTGACGAATTTTAATTCCAGATTCAGCGCGACTAGATAATCCTAATTCAACAATTGAACGAACTTTATCCATTTCAGTAAGATTAGACTCATCAACTTTTTCGGTCTTTGGCCAATCTTGCAGATGAACCGATTCCAAGTTTACACATCTATGCCAAACTCGTTCTGCTGTAAAAGGCATTACAGGGGCCATAACAAGCGATAATTGCTCTAACACCCATCTCAAAGTTTCAAGTGCTTTTTGCTTGTCTTTTGCATCTTCTCTCTTGAATCTATCACGCGAACGGCGCAAATACCATGTAGAAAGCTCATTTATAAATTCCACAATAGGACGAGTTGCACGATTCAAATCATAATTATCATATGCGCGAGTTGTATCAGATATAAGCTGATTTGTCTTTGCAATAATCCATTCATCTAAAATATTCTTGCTTTTATTACTTGCCTTTACTTTATCATTTGCGTACATTTCATAGAATGTTAAAACATTATTTAAAATCAAAATTACTTTTTTAACAACTTCATCAACTTCTTTTTCTATAAACTTAAAATCTTCCGCGCGCATTACAGGCGAAGATGAAAGATAATATCGCACCGCATCTGCGCCGTATTTCTGAAACATGTCCATTGGATCTGGATAATTTTGCAAACGCTTGCTCATTTTAAGGCCGTCTTCTGCCAAAACCATTCCTCCAACAACCACATTCTTAAATGCTGGCTTTTTTTTGATTCCAGCGGCAATCACATGCAAATAATAAAACCAAGTGCGAGTTTGGTCCACTGCCTCTGAAATAAATTCAGCTGGAAAATTCTCATTAAACTTTTTTTCGTTTTCAAATGGATAATGCAGCTGGCTGAACGGCATTGAGCCGCTCTCAAACCAGCAATCTAAAACATCTGGTATGCGTTTCATTGTTGAGTCGCACTCATGGCACTTGAATGTGATTTTATCCATAAAATGCTTATGCAGATCTTTTACTTTTTTTCCAGATAATTCTTCTAGCTCTTTTACTGATCCAAGCACTTTTTTATGTGAATCATTTTTCTCGCAGATCCAAACAGGCATTACTGATCCCCAAAAACGCTGTCGAGAAATTGACCAATCACGCGCTCCTTCTAGCCAATTGCCAAACCTGCCGTCTTTAAGATGTTCTGGCATCCAATTTATTTCTTTGGCGCTTTTTAGAAGATCTTTTTTAATCTTTTCTACGGCCACAAACCATGATGATGTTGAATAATTCAGCAAAGGAGAATCACATCTCCAGCAATGCGGATAACTATGCTTAATCTTTTCTTTTGAAAACAGCAAATCTTTTTTTGCAAGATATTTAATAATCTTTACATCTGTTGCTTCTACTTTTTCTTCTGGATGATCTTCTGTGTTTGGCTTGTCTTGATGCTTTGCCTCCAACCCCGCGAAATCTGTTACTTCCTCCTTAAAAGTTCCATCCATGTTCACATGCTGTATAAATGGAATCTTGTGCTGATTAGATAAACCATAATCATCAGCCCCAAAAGCAGGCGCAATATGAACTATACCAGTTCCCTCCTCCGTATTCACAAAATCATTGCCGCTATAGACCTTGAAGGCGTTTTCGCGGCCTTCTAAATCATCATTGTCATAATATGGGAATAATGGCTTATACTTTTTTCCTACTAATGATTTAGTATCTACATTTTTGACATTTTTCTGTTCTTTTTCCCCTAGTACATCATTAAGCCGTTCTTTTGCTAAAATATAATTTACACCATCTGACTCAACACTTACATATTTAATATCCTCCCCAATTGCCAAAGCCATATTTCCGGGCAAAGTCCAAGGAGTAGTTGTCCAAGCTAATAGATGTGTATTTGGCTCGTCCTCAAGTTCAAATTTTACGACCACTGACAAATCCTTCACATCTTTATATCCTTGGGCAACCTCTGATTGCGCTAAAGTTGTTTCACATCGCGGACAAATATGCATTGAGCGATATGCCTCATATAACAAATCTTTATCATACAATTCTTTAAACACCCACCAAACTGATTCCATGAAATCTAAATCCATTGTTTTGTAATCATTATCAAAATCAACCCATCTTCCTAATCTATCTATGACCTTGCGCCATTCATCAACATATTTTAAGACTTTTGTGCGAGCTGTCTCGTTGAACTTATCAACTCCAAATTCCACAATATCTTTTTTATGCTTAAATCCATGTTCTTGCTCCACAATATTTTCAATAGGCAAACCATGGCAATCCCAGCCCCATCTGCGCGCGACGCGGTAGCCGCGCATTGTCCAATAACGCGGTATGACATCTTTTATAACTGACACTAAAATGTGGCCATAATGAGGCGTGCCAGTTGCAAATGGAGGGCCATCATAAAAAACATAATCGCCATTGGGCGACTTCTTATCCACAGACTTTTGAAATGTCTTATCTTTATTCCAAAAATCAAGAACTTTTTTCTCTATTTCTGCTTGTTTCATGGAGTTAGAATAGCAAAAAACAAAGGTTTTTTCAACCAATAATATGTGTCAGTGTGCAGGGGTTGTAAATCCCAATCATTCCTCAATCTTATCCTGAACTTGATTAATTTTTTCCTGTACATCTGTATTGCTTGGATTTAGACGCAATACTTCTTGGAATTCAGTTAAGGCGTCATCATACTGCTCTAGCCTGAAATATGCTATTCCAAGCGAGTAGCGCGCGTTTGAATGGCTTGGAACTTTCTCTAATACTTGGGCGAATTTTTCTACTGATAACCCAAAGTCGCCATTATTAAAATGCAGCCTGCCAATATGGTATGTAATTTCCGGGCTTGCCTCTTCCCATAGCTCTAGCTCGCTAAGAGCCACTGCAACGCCTTGGTCATCTTCTAATAAAAATGCAAGCTCCAAGCGAGCAGGCAAATATTCCGGCTCAAGATTTAGTGCCTGCTCTAGTCCACGACGCGCTTCTTTGCGAAGATCACTAGCTGAAACATCACTTGAAACCAAAGAATCCAGCTGGTCGCGATAATATTGCGCAATATCCACGGGCAATGCGACATTAGTTGGCCATAGATTTCGCGCATTTTGATAACGCTCGCGGCCAAGCTGGGCAGATCCCTCTGCATAGGACTGCAGCTGTGCATAAATTTTAGCTGCAAACCAATGAATTAACGGATTATTTGAATCACTAGTTTGCTTTATAAGAACTGTAGTAACCTGCTCAAGATTTGTGCGCTGCGCATCAATAGAAATAGGAGTCCCGAGCAAACCCACGCGCGCCCGGGCAAGCGAGAGCTGGTATTGCGGATTCCATGGATTCGCAGACGTCACTTTCTGCCAGGCGTCCAGCTGCTCGCGAGAATCAGAAATAGTGCTGGCCTGTATTGCGGCTCTATGTGCTGAAACCGCGCGTATGCTTACAACCAAAAAAACCACATAGCTTATAGCCACTACTGCTATTATAATAAACAATGGATATGAGGGCACTACTACTAGGATTCGCCTCCTAGTACGTGTTTTTGAAGCTTGCTCTTGTTTTATTCCTTCTTGCCACATCACCATTGCCGCGCCGAACAGCATCATGCAAAACCAATATATTGGCAATGAAAAAGCGCTAAACCATGTGCCAATCCCTATCATAGCTACAACTACCCAGAAAATAGCTCCTAAATAAATCGCCTCTGGCATTGATCCCTCTTTTAATGATTCAACATGCTCGCGCAAAAACCAAATGCCGCCAAAGAGCAAGGACCCAAGCAATAGCAGCCAGCTAATAATGCCTATTATGCCTGTTTCTATATAAATCTGCACATAGCCGTGCCCAATAATTGAATCAGTTAATTCAATTGTGTTTTCATCATCAAAATCAAAAAATGATATTTGGTTCAATGCAACTGCATCTGACCCTTTGCCAAGACCCTGTCCAAATAAGGAAAAACCTTGGCTGGAAGCAGCAGCGCGCACTGCGTCATAAGGATATATTTGCTGTTCTGGCACGCTTTTGCCTGTAAAAATTTTTACAGGAATTACAAGCAGTAATAAAACAATAATCCATATCTGGAAAGGATAAGTGAAATTCCTTTGCCAAAGTTTTTTATTGTACACGATTTGGAACACCAATAGCGCTGAAATGCCGCCCAAAAGCAAAAGCCATATACTTGGCATGTCCCAACTAAACAGAACAATTACATGCAATACAATACTCGCAGTCCAAATAGTTTTAACAACGCGCTTTTGGAACATTGCAAACGCCAAAAGCAAAAATACGTTAATACTAAAAAGCAGCAGCCACCCTTGCATAGGAACCCAATTAGCAGCATTATATCCTCCAGCAAATAGCAATCGTATTAGGATATAAATCGCAAGCATTGTACTGCCAATAAACCAGCTTACAAAAATGTNCTTTATAAATGAAGTATCTTGCTTAAAGTAGCGAACTATCACAAGCCACATTACGCCAAAAAGTAGCGAACTATCACAAGCCACANTACGCCAAAAANTACGCCAACAACTGTTNAATGCGCGCTTAGCATGCCAATGCCAAAACCGTGTACAAACCCAAAGTTCGCAAATGAGCCAATACTAAAAGCAATAAGAACTGCAATGCTTATTTTAATAATATGCTGATATGCTTTTTGCTTGCTAGGAGTGCTTCCAAGCTCATACTTTAGCATCCCATATATAACGCCAAACACAAAAACTAAGCCAGAAAGCACAAGCCAAAGCAAGCTGCGCCCATACCCAGTTTCAGCACCAAAATCCCATACCCATATAGGAACAGCAAAAACAGCTAAGGGAAGCAAAATGCTTATGAGCCTTTCAAAAAGCACGCTAAAATACCTGCGTATATGCACGCTGGACCCTGTGTTAGTTTGCGGTTGTTCAAGTTTTTGGTAGGGCTTTCTCCCAAATTTTGCAATGTCAAGAGCCATAATACCAGAGCCCAATTAAACTTGTAATATTATTGTCCAGTCTTGTAGTTATCAATTGCCTGAACTACATTTGAATCATCTTTAAGATCCTCTACAAACAATACATGATCGCGATTGATAAACATGGAATCAGTTGGCCCATGAAGCTCATTGCCAAGCTTAACTAGCGAAAGCTCGCCTTGCGGATTTTGCTGTTGTTCGCCTTCTTCTGTCTGCTGCAACGGCCTTGTTACCTGAAGGTAATAAATATCCTTTACCACGAGCTCTACATTATTCTGCTTTTTTACCTGTCCAAAATAAACTTGGCCATTTGTAAGAAATACTGCTTGCCAATCTTGGTTATATCCGCTAATTCTGGTTTGGGACATCCATAAGAATCCTATAACTAAAATAACTACTATAAGCACTACTGTGCCTATTGATGATCCTCCACTACGCGGCATGCTTGGCTTAGGCGGTGCAGCTGGACGCGGTGCAGGATCACTGGGTATTTGCGAAGGTGATGTTGGTTCTGGCATATTTATTATCTCCTTAAAAAATAATTATAAAATTAAGGCAATGAATTTATTTTACAATAACTTTTGGAAAAGTCAACAATATAATATATACTTGAAGTAATTATGAAAGGAAAACTCTTAGCTAAAAACAAGAGCGCATTTGCGGAATATACTATTTTGGACACTTTTGAGGCTGGTATAAAATTAACTGGCCCAGAAGTCAAGTCAATTAAACTAGGAAACATTAAACTCAAAGGCAGTTATAGCACAATAAACCCTAATACAGGGGTATTATGGCTTGTTGGAGCTCATATTGGGGCATATAAGCCAGCTGCAAGCGTGCAAATTGATTATGATCCCACGCAGTCGCGTACTCTTTTGCTTAATAAAAAAGAAATTTCAAGCTTAATTGGCAAGCTTAAAGAAAAGCAATTAACCTTAATTCCGCTTTCAGTATACTCAAAATCAGGTATTATTAAGGTTGAATTAGGGCTTGGACGAGGCAAAAAAAAGTTTGAAAAACGCGAACAAATCAAAAAACGAGATATTGAGCGCGACATCGGAAGAAAGCTAAAATCTTGACATTTTAGCTTAAATACGGTATTTTTATGATCTAGGGGGTGTTATTTAATCGCAAAATAAGATCATTACTAATACGCAATCCTTCACCAGATTATCGTGATGTGAATAAATGTAATCAACCATACAATTGCAAACAGCATTGTTAGTAGAGTAAAGACCGCGCTTGCGCGAGCATTCGCAGTTCCTAGCTTTGCGCCAGCTGTAGCTTAAAGCTTTCAGCCGTCACCATCTTAGGCCTGAATGAGATGATCGTGGCGCCATACTTCAGGACGCAGTCATAGCGCGCCTCGCGTTATGATCAAGAATTTTGAGGATAATGTGCGCATTTTTTTCCTATTTATAGTGCGCGCATGACCTTTTGAAATAGGATATGATTGTAAGCAGTAAAAGTTGTGCCCTATTTTCACGCGGGAGAATAGCCCGCCACCTCCACCATTAAATTATATATGCAGCGAAGATCACCATCATTTTATAGAAAACGCAGAGACAGACAGCAAGTAACTCGTTTTAGAGCAAACGAGCGCATTAGGGTACCTAGTGTTATGGTTATTGATGAAGAAGGAAATAATCGCGGTGAAATGGATACGCGCGATGCTCTTGCCTTAGTAAAGGAAAAGGAATTAGATCTTGTTGAAGTTCAGCCAAAAGCTCAGCCTCCAATTTGTAAAATTCTTGATTTTGGACAATTCCAATATGAACAGGAAAAAACTAAATCCAAGCAAAAAGCCCGCCAGAAAAAAGTAGATATTAAAGCAGTGCGCATCTCATTCCGAATTAGCGATCATGATAAAGAAACCAAGCACAAGCAAGCTGAAAAATTTTTACAACAGGGACATAAAGTTAAAATTGACGTAGTGCTTAAAGGACGTGAAAAAGCTTATGTATCAGAAGCTAAAAGAAACATGGAAGATTTTGCAAATTCTTTAAGTGATGACATAATAATTGAGCAGCCATTTTCCAAGCAAGGTGGAAGGCTTTCTTTGACTGTTGCGAATAAAAATTAGTATTGACGCAATTTTGCGTTCTTGATAGTATAATGCGGTATTTATGCCAAAGCTTAAGACCAACAAAACAGCATCCAAAAGGATTAAATTCACTAAAACTGGAAAAGCAGTTAAACGCACTGCTGGCCAGGATCATTTTAATTCACGCGAATCTGGAAAAACCAAAATGAACAAGCGCAGAAATACTACACTATCAAAAGCAAGCACTAAGCAGATTAAGAAACAATTGCCATATGCCTAGAGTAAAAAGAGGTACAATGCACACAAAGCGAAGACGAAATATCTTGAAAAAAGCCAAGGGTTTTAAATGGGGCCGAAAAAATTTAATTAAGGCAGCTAAAACCGCTATTACAAAAGCTGGCGCGCATGCGTACCGCGACCGCAGAGTTAAGAAAAGAACTAGCCGCGCGCTTTGGCAGATTAAAATTAATGCTGTAGCCCGCGAAAATGGAACAACTTATAGTAAGCTGATTAATGCTTTGACAAAAAACAAGATTGAACTTGACCGCAAAATTCTTGCTGATATTGCTGAACATAATCCAAAAATATTTGAAAAAATTGTAAAACAAACAGTTAAGTAATAAATTACCAAACTAAAAATCCCCCGCTATTCCACGGGGAATTTTTGAATAATTAGTTTTATCTACCGCAGGGTTACTGCCGTTCCAGTCGNTGTCAAGCCAGTTGNAGTTCCAGTTCCACCTGTCGCCGNNCCAGTTGAGGTAACGCACGTACAGGTTGCCGTCCGAGTTGCGGTTTGTATAGCGCGCCGTCTGTGCCACTGCCCCGCGAGTGCTCTTGGGGCTGTATCGTATTTGGCATCATAATGCCTTAGCGCGTTATACCAAGTAACTTCGTTTTTTAACGCTGTGTTCCGCGCTATCGCAAGCCGTAGCTGGCGATACTCTGGGATGCATAGTCGCTGGATTCGGCAGCGTAAAGCCATGGCAATTCGCATATTCGCCTAGTACCGCTTATAGTATACAAAAAGAAAACGACCCGCGCCAGTATAGAAACCAACGCGAGTCGTATGAGTCCAGCCCCAAGGACTAAGCACAAAGGACAGAAAGAACAAAGTGCCAAAGTCCAGAGGACAAAAAACGANGTTAGCTTGCGAGAACCGCCGCAGGGTCACTGCCGCGCCAGCCGCTGCCAAGCCAGCCGAAGTCCCAGCACCACCTGCCGCCGCGCCAGNCGAGGCAACGCACGAACAGGTCGCCGTCGGAGTTGCGGTAAATCGTGCCCCAGAAGAACACGTATTTACCTTTCCACTCCTCGGGGATGAGGTGTGGATGCTCCAGCAGGTAGTCCAGCAGGTTTGCGGGCAAGGCAGGTTGGGATTCCAACTCCTTGCGGAGTTCGTTACCCTCGTGCCTGNCGCTTTTCTGCGTGTCGGACAGGAACAGGCCGATGTTAGCCGCGTCCCACTNCAACTGGCCGGTTACGCGNCTTGCCAGCTGGTCATCCTCGCACACTTCCCAGTTCTCGGGCACGAACGGCTGGCAGTCGCAGTCAATGACGTGCTTGACAGCAACGATGTCGGACGCGCCGATGAGCACAGCCTTGAACTGCGTGAGCTCCTCGGGCTTGGAACGCATCTTGGTAACGTCATCGGGTGTGTATCCCGCCGCTTCCAGTGCGTCCGCCAGCTGGTTCATCTGGCCTACCGAATACAGTGTAGACATTGTCTACCCCTTTCGCTTGGACACGTTCTGTACGAGAACCCGTCCTAGTGAGTGCGCTAGCGGACTACCCTGTGTAGCCATAGCCAGAAACCACCCAAATGTTGAGTAATTATTGGCTATAGCTACCTGTTTTGCAAGTAAAATAAGGTTAAAATGAACAGTTATACNGTATATCACTTTTNAATTATTATGTCAAATCAATTCACTGCAGTTTTAAGTCCCATTGGGGTCAACAAAAAATACCGCTTATGTTAGCGGTATTTTATCTGGCGGGGACGACGAGACTCGAACTCGCGACCTCCTGCGTGACAGGCAGGCGCTCTAACCAACTGAGCTACGCCCCCGCGGTGCCAGCCGCGTAATGTGACTGACAAGAGGAATACTATAATAAAACCAACAAAAAATCAATAGCAAAATGGACAAAATACCAATAAAATGCTATTTTACTTATGCCTTTGACGAGGAGAGGTGTCTGAGCGGTTTAAGGAGCTGGTCTTGAAAACCAGTGTGGCTGTAAGGTCACCGTGGGTTCGAATCCCACCCTCTCCGCCAGTCCTTCGCTCTGAGTACAGAGCGAAGGACTGGCAATGGGGCATCCCAAAAAAAAATCATGAATACAAAAAACAAAAATTATGATAAGATAAAATCTCTATTACTTTCAATGGAAGATCTTGTTTTTGTGTTCTCAAAAGAAGGAATATACATAGAATATTTTCAATCCAAAGACAACCCGCTTCTTTACGTGCCACCAGAACAATTTTAGGAAAACATTACAAAGGTGTTACGCCCCAGCACATGCATCATGTACTGGATAATGCGTTCAATAAAGCGCACGAAGAAGACAAGGCGCAAAAATTTGAATATCTGCTTACCACAAAAGCGGGGCATATTTGGTTTNAAGCGAACATGTCTCCTATAAAAAATGANGAAAATGAATTTGACAGAGCTATNGTGATTGTGCGGGATATTACAAATAGGAAGCATGCGGAGCTTTCAATGCAAAAAAATGAAGAAAAATTAAGCAGTTTTTGGAATCAGCAACTGATGCTTTTTATATTTTTGATGAAGATCTATATCTTGTAGATGCAAACGCTCCAGCGCTCAAGATGCTTAATTATGATAAAGACAATGCTACAGGAAAGCATATACTGGAACTTTCTCCGAATTTAAAAGAAACCGGGCGTTATGATAAATATGTAAACGTACTTAAAACAGGCAAGCCATTTACCATATTTGACATAATTGATATGCCTGGATTTTCAAAAATACACCCAAATATCAAGGCTTTCAAAGTTGGCGATGGATTAGGTATTATCGCTACAGACCTCACAAAGCAAAAGCAAGCAGAGCAGGCGCTCGCGGATTCAGAAGAGCGGTTCAGAAGAATTTATTGACTTTATTGAACAATCAAGTATGAGATAAAATTAATTCCACACCATCGGAATACATATTACACACATTTGCGGCTTTCAACTACTATAGTATACTGATTGCATGTCCGAATCAGAACAAAATCAAGAGCATGAGATCCAAACAGAAAGCAAAAAAGCCCTAAAATCAGTAAAAGAAGTCGTAGGTGATGTTAAAGATATTACTGAAGACACCAAGACCACGGTTGAGACAATTGGGGATATTTATGGGATTATTAAGACACCATTTTTTGTTGGAAGCGGTGTTATTGGTGTTGGATCTGACTTTTTAAAACCAGTTATAGGCCAGTTGCCTTTTGTGATTGCTGCGGTTTTTTTGGTTGTTGGAATGATAAAGTTTAAAGGAGGAAAAAAGAACACACGCATGGTGTGGCTTGCTATGGGATGGGCAATGGCTTCGATTGTTTTTGGACTGGTATTTACTGCAACACCAGAACAAGGCATTATTGGTGAAAACGTAATTGCTGTTGGTGATTTGCAAGTTGAGGTCTTAGAAGATGTGCGTGAAAATGATACACAAACTAAAAAGATAAGAACCAAGCAAGAAATTAAAAAAATAGAACGTGAGATAGAACAAGCCGAGGATCAAGATCAAAACCAAGCGCAATTTATCCCGCCAGAGGACTTATATTTTGAATTTGAACCAGGAGATATATTTAATAGCCGAGACGAATATTTAGAGCGATTGCGCCAAGAAGAACTAGAGCGGGAACAAAAGCTTTTGGATTTTGAAAACATCATTCAAAAAAAAGTTGATTCACGCGTACAAGGTAGGTTTGAACAAAGAGAGCAAGAGCAGCGAGAACTGGAACGCAGGCAGGAATTTGATGAGATGCAAAATCTAAAACAAAAAAATTACTAGATGCAGAATTTGAAGAAATCATCCAAAACAAATTTATTAAGCCAGAAATTAACCTTAATAGTAATCTGTAATAAGCTGACATAGCACTATGACCACTAACCCATCTGAAGTTAATATTTCATTCACAAAAAGAACATTTGACATTATTGTTTCAGGAACACTACTCATCATACTTTCTCCATTATTCCTGATTATAATCCTCTGCTTAAAAATAGAGGGTTTTTTAGTGCGTAAAAATAAAGGACCAATCCTGTATTCTGAAACACGCATATCCCAAGGCAAGCCATTTAAACTGCGCAAGTTCCGCATCTTTAAAACATCCGCATATATGCCGTTAAAAAATAATGGGGATGTTGTGCATACTAAGCCGCTTGAAAAAAATCCAAAAAATATTACGCTATGCGGCCATATACTTAAAAGCTTTTACTTAGATGAAGCGCCCCAGCTATGTAATGTATTTGTCGGCAATATGAGCCTAGTCGGCCCAAGGCCATGGAATCCTGTTGACTATAAAAATGAAGTTGCTCAAGGCGAATACCGAAAAAAAGTTATTAAAGCAGGCTTAACAGGCCCTGTTCAAATCCACAAGCTAGACGCTCATAAGCTTGGAGGAGAGCAAAAAATGGATAATGATTATATTAAGTTTAATAGAAATAAAAATGGACTACGCGTAGTAGCCCATGATATCAAAATTTTGATTCAATCACTCTGGTTTATGCTTAAAGGCCAAGGTCTTTAATACCATTGCAACACCAATAATAGCAAGCACAATACTAACTAATAAGGGCAAGCGAATATCGCCTATCATTGCGGCTTGGTTGATTCTGAATGATTCTACTGCGATTCTGCCTGCGCTATATAAACCAACATAAAGCCAAAAGACCAAACCAATTGGCCTATTCCGCCCAAGGCGGACCTGCCTTGGGTTGGTTTGTTTTTTGAAGATGAAAAGTAATATTCCGAATATGACAAAATTTATGAGCGATTCATACAAAAACGTAGGATGAAAAAATTCAAACTCTTGATACCCAGCAGGTCGGTTGATCGCGCTGATTGGTATGCCAATTGACGAATCAGTTGACCTGCCAAATAATTCTTGATTAAAGTAGTTTCCCCATCTGCCAATTGATTGTCCAAGAATTGCGGGAATGACAAACAGATCGGCAAGTTTCCAGAAATCAAGATTATTTTTTCTTACGAAATAAACAGCAGTAAAAATTCCACCAATCATTGCTCCGTGAATTGCCAATCCCCCATTCCAAACAGATAAAATCTGATTTAGATTATTTCCATAAAATCCCCAATCAGTAAGCACATGATAGATTCGCGCGCCAATAAGTCCGCCTATGAGAACGTTGACATATAACGAAGTGACAACATCTTTTGACAATTCCACACGAGATGCGAGCTTTCCAACAAGCCAGTATCCAATAACAATTCCTATAAGCAAAAAAAGACCATACCAATGTATAGCAAACGTGCCAATTGATAGCGCAATTGGACTTGGCTCAAATGTGTGGAGAAAATTAATCATTATTCTGGTTTCAACTCATTTCTTGGCTTTTTGCCGCGAATCAAAACATCTAAAATATTCTGCGTGGCAATCTCGCCCATTTCTGTACGAGCTTCAATGGTCGCAGACGCAATGTGCGGGGTTAAGACTATGTTTTCGAGTTTTGCGAGTCCTGGTGCCATTTTAGGCTCAAATTCAAATACATCTAATCCAGCTCCTGCAATTTTATTTGCTTTTAGTGCCTTAACCAATGCTTTTTCGTCTATCACTGGCCCGCGGGATGTGTTTACTAATACTGCGGTTTCTTTCATTTGATTAAGCTCACTAGCGCCAATCAAGTGTTTTGTTGATGGCAATAAAGGCACATGAACTGATACAGCATCTGATGTTTTTAGAAGTTGACTCAATGAAACGCGCTTTGCTTTTTGCGCTTTTTCTATTTCTTTATTTTGAATTACATCATGATACAAAATCTTCATTCCAAACCCATCATGCGCAATCTTGACCAAAACTGACCCTATGTTGCCTACTCCAATGATTCCAAGCGTCTTTTCACCTACATTATTGCCTAATAATAAATTAGGATCCCAAGCCTTGTACTTATTAGCACGCATAAATCTATCACCTTGAAGCATCTTTTTTGAGAGGACCAAAATCATTCCCATTGCCTGCTCTGCAACCGCAGAACCCAAGTTACCTGGAGTATTAGTTGCATAGATACCTGCTTTTTTGGCTGCTTTTAAATCAATATTATCAAATCCAACAGCATAGTTAGCAACTATTTTAAGGCTTTTGGCAGATGACAATAATTCTGCATCAACCTTTTCGGTCAACACAGTAATTAAAGCATCAGCCCTTGAGGAATATGACAAAAGCTCTGATCGTGACGGAGGCATAGAATCTTTATGCATTTGTACACGGCAATGCTTATATAATTCCTCCAATCCCTCCTTTGGTATGTTTCGCGCTATGATGACAAGTGGTTTTTTCATATGATGTTTTATATGCTAATTAGGTTTTCTGGGATGTGGGATTTTTGAGCGAGAATGATGAGCTCCACTCCCTTCGGAAGCGAAAAAACACACATCCCAGACAACCTCTCAATCAAGCCTTATTACTAGACCCCAACAAACGAATTTTCCAACGAACCATATCAACTATTTCCTCATATGCTGGCTTTAAAATCTTGCGTGGATCAAACTGATCTTTTTCCTTTTTTAATAATTTGCGAACTCCTCCAGTAAATGCTAAGCGCACATCAGTATCTGTATTTACTTTATTGATTCCAAGCTTAACAGCTCGCTTTAGATCTTTGTTAGAAACGCCAACTGGCTTGCCAAGGTCGCCTCCGTATTTTTTGATTTTCTTAACAGCGCTCTTTGGCACGCTTGATGCTCCATGCAAGACCAAAGGAATTTTAACTTGTTTTTTAATTTCTTTTAACCTGTTTAAATCTAGTTTAGATTTTTTAGTGAACTTATAAGCCCCATGCGCTGTGCCGATAGCGATTGCTAAAAAGTCGCACTTGGTTTGCTTTACAAACTCTTTTGCTTGTTCTGGGTTAGTTAAATTAGCATCTTGGTCCTCTATGCTCACAAAATCCTCTATACCAGCAATTGCCCCTAATTCTGCCTCCACTGATATTGATTTTGAATGCGCTAAGCTCACAATAGAACGCGTTAGCTCGATATTTCTTTTAAATTCATGGCTAGAGCCGTCATACATAACTGACTCATATCCTGCATGAATAGCCTGTTTTACAATATCTACGTTTTTTCCATGATCTAAATGCAAGCTCATTGGAATTTTTGAGGACCTTGCTAGCTCCCTGCCAATTGCAAGCAACATGTCCATACCTGCATATTCTATGCTACCTTCTGATGTTTGGCAAATAACTGGTGCATGTTCACGTTCTGCTGCCTCAATAATTGCCTGCCCAATTTCCATATTGTTGATATTGAACGCGCCAACAGCGTAATTGCCAAGTTTCGCTTTAAGCAGCATTGTTTTTGTTTGAGTAAGCATATTATTTATTTTTGATGACATCTGATACTGACGCAATAATCTTCTCCTTTGTCATGCCGTATTTTTCCAATAATTCCTCTGGCTCTCCTGATTCTCCAAATAAATCTGGCATTCCAACAAATCTCATTGGAACTGGGGAGTACGATGACAATACTTCTGCGACAGCACTTCCTAATCCTCCATGTATTTGATGCTCTTCTACTGTAACAACTGCTTTTGTTTTTTTAGCTGAGCTAACCAAGGTTTTGGTGTCAATTGGTTTAATAGTGTGGTTATTTATGACTTCAGCTTTAATTTTGTGACTTTTTGCTAGTTCCCGAGCTGCCTCTAAGGCTTGATATACCAATGGTCCGCACGCAATAATAGTGACATCACTGCCAGCAGCTAATATATTTGCAACACCAATTTCAAAGGGTGATTTTTCTGCAGTTATAACAGCTGAATCTGCACGCCCGAAACGAACATACATTGGGCCTTTTGTCTCCGCTGCTGAAATCGTAGCTTTGCGCGTTTCATGCACATCACAAGGAACAATTACAGTCATATTAGGCAATACGCGTGTAAGAGCTATATCTTCCAAAGCTTGATGAGTAGCCCCATCTGGGCCAACAGAGATTCCTGCGTGCGCACCTGCTATTTTGACGTTAGCATTAGTATAGCATATAGAGATGCGAACTTGATCCCAATTCCTGCCCGGCGAAAACACTGAATATGAAGCTATAAACGGAATATAGCCGCTCATTGCCATTCCAGTGGCTAATCCTGCCATATTCTGCTCTTGTATGCCCACCTCAACAAATCTCTCTGGAAATGCTTCTACAAACGCTTGAGAGCGTGTTGATTCAGTTAAATCACAGCATAATACAACTACTTTCTCATTTTTTTCTCCAAGCTCAACCAAACCCTCTCCATAACCATCACGAGTAGGGATCATTTCCATTTTTTTAGAAAAAAGCTTTTTATTTAGTTTTTGTTTTGAGACGATTTTCATATTATTACTCACAATCTATGACTGACACCTTACCACCCATGGTGCGTAATTGATGGAGCGCTTCGCGCGCTTCATCGCTCTTTGGGGGCTTGCCATGCCATTCATACTTACCTTCCATGAATTTTACGCCCTTACCAGGAATAGTGTGCGCAATAATGCAAACAGGGCGCTCCACAATTGCCTTAGCTTTATTGCATGCATCTATGACTTCCTCAATGTTATGTCCATCAACTTCCAGCACATGCCAATTAAATCCTTCGTATTTGTCTTTTAACGAATCCAAAGGCATTACCTCTTCTGTTGGGCCGTCTATTTGTATATTGTTTCTATCAATTATAACAGTTAGATTAGGAAGCATATACTTTGCTGCGAACATAACTGCTTCCCAGACTTGGCCTTCGTCCTGCTCCCCATCTCCCATTATGCAATAAACCATTTCATTTGATTTTTGAAAATATCTAATTGCATATGCCATGCCTGTAGCAATTGAGATTCCTTGTCCTAAAGGACCTGCGGTGTTCTCTACCCCCGCAATTGAGTGAAAATGCGGATGCCCTTGCAAGCTAGAGCCTAATTTTCGCAAAGTCCATAGCTCGCGCTTTGGAAAATATCCAGCTTCAGCCAAGGTCGCATACCAAACAGGGCAAATATGCCCAGCTGATAAAATGACTCTATCGCGTTCTTTTAAATTTGGGCGCTTTGGATCGTGATTTAAAACATTAAAATACAAAGCAGTAAATACATCTGCCATTCCTAATGGCCCTGCACTATGTCCGCTCTTTGCCTGCTCCAATGATTTGATGATATTCTGACGAATTGAATTTGCGATTTTGTTTAGTTTTTTGATGTCTGTTATTGGCTGCATGAATATCACTCCTTTTGTAGTGATTTAATAGCTTTCTTAATATTGTCTTCTCCAAAAAGATAACTCCCGCTGACTAGCATATTTGCGCCTGCTTCAATAATAGATGAAGAAACTATAGCACTTACTCCTCCGTCTACGCCTATCTTGATATTTTGATCATGCTCGCGCAGTTCTTTGATTTTATCTATTGCTTTTGCGTCAAACACCCTGCCTTGCGCACCCGGAGTAATGCCCATTATAAGGACTAAATCTATTTCTTTAAGAATGTCATATACTGAATCAACTGGAGTTTCTAAATTTAGCGCCACTCCAACCTCCTTTTTAGCTTGTTTTATAATATTAATTGTCCGCAAAATATCATAAGTCGCGGAAAAATGAAAAGTGATCCTAAAAATATTATCTTGGCTCCATTTTTCAATCCATTGCTCTGGCTTATCTACCATTAAATGCAGATCAAACTTAAGTTCATTTCCTAATTCAGATAATTGTTCATCATCTTGCCAAGTCTCTTCTGGAACAAAAGTCCCGTCAGAAATATCAAGCTGAGCAAGCTTCACAATTCCAAGCAATTGTTCAGACTTTTTCTTGATCTCGTCAAAATCTTTTTCAAGAATAGCTGGAAGAACCTCTACCATACTATTTCTCCAATTTCTTAATTTTATTTATTCTCCTGATATGACTGCTTGCTTTTGAGGGTTTTGCATCTAAATATGCTTTTATGACTTTTATGGCGCGCCTATGGCTGATATCACGGGCTGGCAGGGTAATAATATTCGCATGGTCGTCTTCTGTTGCTTTCTCGGCGCTATACACATCCCAAGCAAGTGCCGCGCGGACTGATTTGATTTTGTTGGCTGCCATTGCCATTCCATTTCCAGTACCGCAGATTAATATTCCGCGCGCTTTAGGCTCAAGGCTTACTTTTTTTGCGACCATGACAGCGTAATCTGTGTAATCATCGTCCTTATCAAAATCCTGGGCCCCTAAATCAGCATAGCTGATACTGTGCTTTTCAAAATATTGCTTTATTTTTTCTTTGAGCTTAAAGCCTGCGTGGTCTGCTCCTAAATAAATCATAATTTTATTTTTATTGAATAGAATTTTTTACCTTCTCAATATCATTTTTGATTAACTGCTTAAGTTCGCTTTCATCTGAAACTTGAATAATATTCCGCATAAACGAAACCACGTCTATGTCAAGCTCTTTATTATATACATTCTCATTAAAATCAATTATCAATACTTCGCACACCAGATCTGGATCACTAAACAATGATCTCTTGCCCCAAAAAAGAGCTCCTTTATATATTTTATCACCAACATGAACTTTAACCGCGTACACGCCATACTTATCTAAAGCGCGTTTAAGCGCGTCATTTACTTCAAGATTTGCAGTGGGATATCCAATGTCTGCTCCATGCTTGTTGCCATGGATAACTTTGCTTTTAAACATCATGATTCAGGACCTACTGCAACTGGCTGCACAAATTTTTCCTGTTTCCTAGCATCACGAGATATTGTAATTATAACAGAAATTAACACAACTGCGCCAATCCATTGCGTAATAGATAAGCTGTTTTTGAAAAATATCAAATCAATTAAAATTACTGAAACTGGCCAAGCCATTTCTAAAATAGTTGACATGCGCGCTGGCACATGTGTTAGGCCTTTGTAGTAGATTAAGAGCGCAACCAATCCTGTTGAAAATACAATTGCAATCACATGCCACCATTGAGTTCCACTTAATAAATTAATTGATGAAACATCTCCAGTTGAGAATAAAAACAAGAACGTGAATATGCTTGTGAGGCCAAACCTTAATCCAGACAAAGAAAAAAACGACAAAGTCTTAAGCGCGTATCTTCCAAGTACGGTTGATGCTCCCCAACTAAACGCGGCTGTAACAGCAAGCAGTGCTGCGATAATGGTTCCGCCGCCAGTAGCAAGATTAACGCGCAACTCTGGGAAAGAAACAAAATATGCAGCAATGATAGCTAAAATTGCTAAACCTATAAATCTTCTGCTAATTCGCTCTTTAAGCAATAATCCTGCTAAAGCAATCGCGAACACTGGCTGCAATTGCTGTAAAAGCACTACCACGGAAAAGTTAATGTAATTTATTTTGCCCAATGCAGCAGTATAAGCAATTGTGCCGATTGTTCCGCCTAATAGCGCAATCGCGATAACTGAATACCAAGTGCGTTGAGATAATTTAAACCACTTTTTAAACTCACGAATAAGAAACGGCGCCAAAACCACGAATCCAATCAAATGCTCTAATAAAACTATTGTGGCTGGAGGAAGACTATATAAATTCCTGCGTAAAAGCCCGTCTAAACTCCAAAGAATAGCTGCTAAAACAATTAAATATGGGGCAAATTTTTTCATATTACTGACTGTTGATAATATCAGTTATAATCTCCCTAAAAACCTGTTCTGGAATAACGCCTGCAAATCTGTTGCCGTTTATAAACCAAGTAGGAGTGCCAAGCACGCCAGCTTGAACACCATCCGCGATATCTTGATCTACCTCATTTTGCGCTGCTTGAGAACTTAAGCAAGTTGTGAATTCACCTATATTAAGTCCAACTTGATTTGCATATCCCAAAATATCTGAATTAGATAAATTCTCCTGATTCTGGAACATCTTGTCGTGCATTGGCCAAAACTTGTCTTGTTGCTCTGCGCAATATCCAGCATAAGCAGCATTACGAGCATTTGCATGAATGCTTTCTAAAGGAAAATCACGATATATATACTGCACCACACTATCAAACTCTGATACTAAAGACCTAATTACCAGAAAGGACTGCCTGCAGAAAGGACATTCAAAATCTCCAAACCCAACAATTGTGACTTTCGCGTTTACTGATCCGATTGAAGGATCATCAGTTGTAGAAACATTATACGCGCCTTGAGTATCAACATTTGCTCCGCCTTGGCCAGAAGTTAATCCTCCATATTCTTCAAAATTATACTCCCCAGACATTATCTGTCCACGTATGTTAACTATTTCCCTAATAAACGAAACCAAAAACAACAAAACGATAACTGCTATAATCCCAATTATTAAATTTCTTATTGTATGCTTTTGTTTTTGTTGAATATTAGAATTTTGCATGTTTATTAGTCCAATCAGTTGCTTTTTCATATTGATTAGCAGCAGATAAAATTTTTGCTTCATCAAGCTGACGCCCCATTAGCTGCAATCCAACAGGAAGTCCGTCCACAAATCCAGCTGGAACAGATAAAGCTGGTATGCCAGCTAAAGCCGCTGTTGACATAAAAATATCTTCTAAATACATTGCAACCGGATCATCATTCTTTTCTCCTAGCTTAATTGCAGGATGTGGTGATACTGGGGTTAATAATAGATCAACTTCATTGAGGACTTTTTTGATTTCATCAGTAATCACAGTACGAACTTTTTGAGCTTTTTTATAATAAGCATCATAATATCCGCTTGATAAGGCATAAGTTCCAAGCATGATTCTTCTTTTAGCTTCTGGGCCAAACCCTTGGCCCCTAGTTTTTGAATATGCTTCAAAAAGATCTTTAGCGTCTAGCGATCTGTGTCCATATCTAATTCCATCAAATCTGCCTAAGTTTGAGCTTACTTCTGACGGAGTTATTATATAATATACAGAAACGCCATACTTTGTATGTGGCAATGACACTTCCTTAGTTTCTNCGCCTAATTTTTCAAACTCTTGAACTGCCTTATCAATTATTGCTGACACTCCAGTATCATCACTTTCTTTTTCAAAAAATTCTTTTGGCAAGCCAATCTTCATTCCTTTTAAGGGTAAATCTAATTTTGATTCATATTCTTCTGCTTCATTTGGAAGCGATGTTGCGTCATGCTTGTCATGGCCGCTTATAATTGACAACAACAATGCAGTATCTTCCGCTGTTTTAGCTAAAATTCCAGGAGTATCAGTTGAGCTTGTCATTGATATAAGGCCATAGCGCGAAGCGCGTCCATAAGTTGGCCGCATTCCATATAAATTTGTCCATCCACCTGGCTGGCGTGTTGAGCCACCTGTATCAGTTCCTAGTGCAGCAAGGCAGAATCCAGCAGACAAAGCAGCCGAACTACCTCCTGATGAGCCACCCGGTGAGCGCTCTAAATCCCATGGATTATGGCTTGGCCCATATGCGGAATTTTCCGTTGAAGCGCCATGCGCAAACTCATCACAGTTTACCTTGCCGATTATGATTGCTCCTGCTTCTTTTAAACGCGCGACCACGGTTGCGTCATATGGTGGAATATAATTTTCTAAAATTTTTGATGCTGCTGTTGTCTTAACTCCCTTTGTGCAAATTACATCTTTGATTGCGATTGGAATTCCCTCAAGCCCTGCTAAAGGCTCGTTATTTTCTATCTTGCGGTCAACTTCTTGTGCTTGCTCCAATGCCGACTTTTCAGTCAATTCCAAAAAAGCATGCACTTTTTTATCATGCTTGCGAATTCTGTCAAAACAGGCTTTAACTAAATCAACACAAGAAAACTCCTTATCTGCGAGTCCTGTTTTAGCGGATTTAATAGTCAGCTTTTGTATATCAATACCCATATTAGTCAAACACTGCTTTTACTTTAATAAGGTTATCCTCGTGTTCTGGCGCAAGTTCAACCAATTCCTTTGGATTATCGCATTCTTGAACCTCATCTTCTCGTAAAATATTGGATAAACCAGTTACTTGCGTGGTAATTTCCACATTTTCTGTATCAACTTCCTGCAATTGGTCAACATATTCCAAAATAGCTGAAAGCTGTTCAGAGTATGTATTGATCTCGTCACTAGTTAAATCTAGGCGAGCCAGTTTTGCTATTTTTTCTACTTCTTTTTTGGAGAGTTTTTCTGCCATATTGTGCTTGGATTATAACAAAAAACCCTTATAAAATAAAGTAGTTGAGGAAACGCGGGCTTTTATTTTACTTAAATGCAAAATGAAGTTCTTTGCCCATTGCCTCTGCGACACGGTACAATGTATCAATGGTGATGTTCTGTCTGCCACTCTCAATACGAGAAACAAATTCACGCTTGACGTTCATCTTTTTGGCCAGTTTTTCCTGCGAGATCTTTGCATCTCTGCGCAATCTGCGGAGCTTCATGGCCGCCATTAGATATCGGGATTTTGTTCAATCTCGTCCCGCTCCCGTTTGGAGAATCGCTTCATGACCTCCTCATGCGGAATAAAATCGCCTCGCTCTATTGCTTTTTGAATTTTTTTTGATCTCATATTATTTAAATTATTTAATCATAGCCAAAAATTTATGCTCATTAATCACTTGTATGCCAAGCTTGTCTGCTTTATCGAGCTTTGATCCTGCATTATCGCCCGCGACGACGTAATCAGTCTCTTTACTTACTGATGACGATGCATCTCCGCCTAATAAGCGGATTTTTTGTTTGGCAACATCCCTTGTAATTGAATCCAAAGTGCCAGTTAAAACAAAAATTTTTCCAGTTAGTTTTTTTGAAATCAATTTCACATTCTGGATTTTGACTCCATTCTTGATTATTCGATCAACTAAATCTTGATTATGTTTATCTTTAAAATAATCAGCAACACTAAGTGCTACAACCTCGCCCACATCTGGAACATTTGACAATTCTTCTTTAGATACATTCTTGACTGCATCAAGCGATCCAAAATAAATTGCCAAAGCTTGAGCGGTTTCCTCCCCAACATGCCTGATTCCTAATGAATATATGAATTTACCAAGAGGAATATTTCGGCTATTATCAATTGATGTTATGGCATTTTCAGCAGATTTGACGTCAAAGCGTTCTAGTTCTTGAAGCTGATCTTGCTTAAGAATAAATATATCAGCTGCATCTTTTATTAATCCAACATCTAGTAATTGATCTAAAATTTTTGGCCCAAGTCCATCTATATTAAATGCTTTCTTTGACACGAAATGATAAAGTCCTTCGCGATGGCGGGCTGCGCAGTCTTTATTTGTGCAAAAGTGCGCTGCTTCCCCGCTCTTTCGACGAACCTCATGGCCGCATACAGGACACTTCTTCGGCATAATAAACCTCTTCTCGCGGCCAGTACGCATACGTTTCAAAACCTCAACAACATCAGGAATAATATCCCCTGCTTTTTGGATTATGACGGTGTCGCCTATCCTAATATCTAAACGCTCAATTTCATCTTCATTATGCAATGTAGCCCTTGAAACAGTGCTTCCTGCGACTTGTACTGGCTCTAAAACAGCAACCGGCGTTAAAGCTCCGGTTCTGCCAACTTGAATTATGATGTCTTTGACCTGCGTTGTTGCCTGCTCTGCCGAGAACTTCCACGCAACAGCACCCCTAGGAGCTTTACCGACCGCGCCAAGCTTTTTGTAGGCCTTAATATCATTCACAATTAGCACAATTCCATCTATATTAAAATCAAGCTTATCTCTTTTTTTATCAATTTTATGATAATATGACTCAAGCTTTTTAACTGAATCACAGTATTCGTTCACTAATGCAGTTGGAAAGCCAAGTGATTTGGCAATTGCGTGAGTTTCCGCGTGAGTTTTTTGGCCAAGATCAGTAATAATATCCCACGCAAGAAATGACAACTTTCGTGATGCAGCTACTTTAGAATCTAGCTGCCTAATTGAGCCTGCCGCTACATTGCGAGGGTTAGCAAAAATTTTTTCTGCTTTCTTTTTTTGAAATTTATTAAGCACGTCAAAATCCTTTTTCTTCATATATACTTCTCCGCGAACTTCTACTCTGCTTTTTTGCGCGTGATTGACAGCATCATTAACTATAGTGTGTGATCCTCCTTGTATTGATTTAAACGCGTGATTTTCCAATTTTAGCGGAATTGCGTTAATAGTTTTCAAATTTTCAGTTACATCCTCTCCTACTGCGCCATCTCCGCGCGTAACTCCGCGGACAAATACGCCATCTTCGTATATTAAGCTTACAGCTAATCCATCTGCTTTTATTTCAGCAAAAAATTCTGACTTAATATCATGCCTAAGATGACGCTCCATTTTCTCTATCCAGTCTTTTACTTCATCAAAACTAAATGCATCATTCAATGATAACATTCTCACTTCATGCTGGACCTTTTTAAATGCAGGTAAAGCCTTGCCGCTTATGCGCTGTGTTGGAGAATCTTTTGTAACTAATTCTGGATATTGCTGTTCTAGCTTTTGCAGCTCATTTTTAAGCGAATCATGAGCACTGTCGCTGATTTCCGACTTATCTAAAACATGATAAAGATACCGATGATGATCAATCTCTTTTTTTAGCTTTTGAATGCGTTGTTTAGCTTCTTGTTTAGTCATGAAAGATTATATATGCATTTTCAGGAGTACAAATTTCGAAACGAGAATGATGGAGTCCGCTGAATAGCGGACGACCCTTCGGAGTGAAGAAATTTCGTACTCCTGACAATGCCTTCACGCAAGGCATTATTTTATCAAATCCTGTTCAGAAAACAAGACATATCCAAATTGCCCAGACAATGGAGGCCTGTGCGGCATTTGCGCGCGAACAACTTGGTTTGCTCGGCTAAATGTGCCAGTACTGAACATAGTAATATACCCTGGAATATTAACTTGCGAACCTCCTGCGGCATTAAGCTCGCTATATGCCGTTATAGTCATGTTAGTGACATTTGTATATAAAGCTTTAATCCTAATGCGATATAATTTATTAGTAACATTCTGCAGATTAACAATAGCTGGGTTAGGAACTGCGCTAAACAATTGCGTAGAAGGAGCGTCAAGAGCGCCAGTAACAGCATCCCAAGGAGTAATCTGAAACTCTATCCACTCGCTTCCATCTCCTGTCCAAGATAATTTTAATGATTTAATTGGCGAGCTAAGCGCCGCAAGAGAAGTATCTGGATCATATAAATCAATATGCCAAAAATCATTTTCATCAATATTATTTGTTAGCTGGCTTATTGTTGTATTAGCAGTTCTAGACCATGTGCCTGAATTTGAAAGCGCGCCTAAAGGATCAAGGCNTGCAACTTCAGTATCATTTTTGCGCAGTTCATATAATCCATCCTCTATTCCAGATTCAGCAGAATAATATGCCCGCACTCCATTATCAATTAAAATAGCTTGCTGAAGATTTGAAATTGTAATAACCCCAAAGCTTGATGCCGCAGTTACCATGCCAGACATTATAAGAATGGACATCAAAAGCAAAGCTCCTTGTTGTGAATTTTTTATTTGCTTTAAAATTTTCATATTATCTTACATATTGCCTTGAGGCAACACTAGTTTGAACATAAGTAGGCAATAAATTCTCTCCTGCTGTTTCTGTGCTGGAAGTTACCATTGTAATAGTTACAACAGGCTGCTGGTTAGTTGAGGGATTAGCCGCAAATGGATCTGTTGCAGGAGACATATAGAATTTTAATAGATCAATTGACACGTCTGGAGGGGTTAAATCAACCCAAACACTTCCATCTTCGCTCATTTCAACAATTCCGCGGCTTGATACAATATTTCTGCGAAACCAAACTTGATTATTTGAGCTGTCCCGCAAAACCAGAACATCCTGCGGATTAGAGCTTATTGTTCCACCATATTGGCTGGACGCGTAATCAATTGAGCCGCGCCTGATTTGCTGGGCCATAACTTCTATTGCAAACCGAGCATCTGCCTGCGTGTTGCTTATAGCTTGAGTAACTCTTTGGGATTTATTAGAAAAAGCAAATATAGTGCTAACAGCTGTTATGGCAGTCACGAAAATAGCCATTGCAACAAGCATTTCTACTAAAGTAAATCCAGATTGATTAGTATTATTTTTGCTTTTCATATATGTATCTTGCAAGGGGATATCTATTTTTTGCGAGCACGCTTTGAGCTAGAATAATGTCTAAGTTGCTTTGACTTGGGCGTAGAATGCCTTACNCAAGACCTATATATGTCCCAGCGAATCGGCGCAGTCAAAAAATAGATATCCCCTTGCAAATATGATAGTTATCTCCAATTAAATATTCTTTCCTCAACAATAAGATCACTCTCTGTTCCAGATGATTTCCATTGTATATGCGCTTGAACTCTAATGCCTATTTTAGAATTTCCACTAGCGCAAGATTCGCTTATAGTCTTATTTGTACAAATTGACTGCAGTTCCAGCATTCTCCTGTAACCAGTTAATGCAGAATCAGCAGGCGTAGTAAGCGTACTTTGGAACTGCGTTCCAATATTATCAGCTCCTCCCGCATTCTTGCGCCAAACCCGCGCATGGTTATGTGTTAAATCATTTGCTGTAAAATTTATAGTCCAAGCATTTGACGCTATATCAAATATAGGAACAGCAGTTATATCTGACGCTGAAACTAAACCCAAGTCCCATGTATTGCATGTAAGAACAGTGCTGATTATTTCGCATGTTAGCCAATTAGTATCGCGGATTGAACGTACAATTTCTATTCCCTCGCGAGCCAGATTTGTTGCTATAAGCCTTTCAACTGTGTCTTGGCTTGTTTTTTGGTTGGATAATGTAAGATTCATTGTGCCGACCACTCCAGCTACTATAATTCCTAAGGCAACTATTGTTTCCAGCAAACCCTGCCCTGTTTGGTTGTCTCGCAAAAATTTCATATTATTGAACCCTAACTTGGCCGCTTAAGCGGTATATTATAACATCACGAGTTATGCTGGACCCATCAGCAGACATTGTAATCTGCTTAGATACTTCAGATGTTGTCCCATTAAAATAAACATCAGCATCTGGAGCTGAAAACAGCACATTCAAAGTTCCTCCAGCATTAAATACAGTATCTTCTGGAATATTAATTTCTTCTATATCCTCTGTTGAATCTGTATAATTAAAATTACCATCTATATCTGCGAACAATACCAATGTATCAGTATCGCTGCTCGCGAACCTAACTCCATATCCTCCCGCGGGAAATGTTCCATCAGTCAGCACTGCTCCGCTTAATGTCATGCTTTGGGCGCGCCTGAGAATTGAGGCTGTAACAACGCCTGCCTGGCGCACTGTATCATTGCGCGATCCAGCCCTGAAATTAACTAAAACCGCGCCAGTTATGACACCGAAAATAGCTATTGAAACAATTAAATCAATAAGCGAAAAACCTGATTTATTATTCAATTTTTCCATACAATAAATTAAAGCCCAATAATACTGCTATACCATTCCCAAATCCTTATACCCCATATCCATACTATAAATGTGGCAGGAAGAAGAAGTGTTGCAAAAGGCAATCTGCTTTTAAGGGATTTTTGCTTTGTAAGTATNAATAATAAGGCAATAATGCTTCCTCCAACATATGCCAACCCAAGACCAAGCCAAATTAAAGGATGCCCAAGCAAAACACCCATCATAATTCCTAAACGAATATCTCCGCCTCCAACCCATCTTCCGCGGGAAATAACAAACTGAATAAGAAACCATAATCCCCCTAATAACCCGCCTAATATTAATCTAGATATTGAGCCAGTAGCTAATGCGTTAACCGCAAAAATTATTACAATCGCGGGCAGAACTATTTTATCTGGAATAATGTATGTTCTACTGTCATACACAAACAAAATTACAAAAAAGCTGATAACAGCAAGATATAGTATGCCTGACGCGATATCTGTTACAACTGCCAGCCCAAGAGCAAATAAAAGTCCTGTTGCAACCTCAACTAAAAGATATTGAACTGATATCGGCTTTTTACAGAATCTGCACTTTCCACCCAAACTTATCCAGCTAATTAAGGGAAATAAATCATGCCAATGAATATTTTTGCCGCATTTAGGGCACATTGACCTGCCACCAATAAAAGCTCTTTTTTTCTGCAATCTACATGCGACCACATTTAAAAAACTTCCCCAAAAAGAGCCGAAAATAAATAAAATTAAATAGAGCATATGTATTTATTATACCAAAAAACCCCTTTGCTCGCGAGTAAAGGGGTTTTTGTTAAAAGTATTACTGAATTCCTGATGGGCTTGCTGTATGCGCTCCGCTTGCTAATGCTCCTGTTTGGCCTTCTAAGGTAAATGTCAAAGTATAGCTTACTCCAGAAGATGTCTGCGTGTATGCGTAATCTGCTCCTCCTGGGGTTGAGTTAGATGGAACTTGACCCATATAAGTTGTTCCTGTTGCTCCAGCTGTTGCTGTAAATCCTGCTCCAGAGAGTGCTTGCGCTGTTGCTCCTCCTAACACCAATGCTGTACCAGTTGGATACCCATTTTGATCTGCAAAATACAGTTCTAACGCTGTTTGTACTTGCTTTATATCAGAAACGCGCTTTGCGTCTCTTGATTTTTCCCTTGCATTATTAAGAGATACAACAGCTAAGGTAGACAACACGCCAATAATGGCAATTACCACCAAAAGCTCAACAAGTGTAAATCCTTTTTTATTCATAAGCTTTTATATTATTTTATATTTCTTTTTATGGATCTGGATTTGTGGTTGATACACCGCTAGGTATTGCATATAAAGTTCCAACTGGAAAATCTCCTGTTGGAGATTCTAAGGCAAATGTAATTACATAGCCTTTGCAAGGCCCTGCTGCACATGCACCAGTATTAGCTGTTGTTGATTTAGCTATATATGTATAATTTGCTTCTGCTCCTGCTGGCAAAGGATTTTTTGGTAACTTTCCCATATATACTTGGCCGGCACCGCATGATGCTGCCATACCTGTTGAATCTAGACATTCTACTGTTTTACCCTCGCCCATTGTTACACCTGCTGCTGCAGAAATAGGATATGTATTTTGATCTGCAAAATAAAGCTCTAAAGCAGTTTGAATGGACTTAATATCTGCTACGCGCTTTGCGTCTCTGCCCTTTTCCCTTGCATTATTAAGAGCTACAACAGCTAATGTAGAAAGTAATCCAATAATTGCAATAACTACTAATAGCTCAATTAAAGTAAATCCCTTGTGTTTTGTTTTATGAAGCATATTATTTTAATATTATTTTTTAATATATTTTTGATATATTAATAAATACCATTTGGAGTCATGTTATGCGCGCCAGCTGGAAGATCACCTACTTGTTCCTCTATAGTAAAGCTAATATTATACCATATGCAAGGAGCGCTAGTGCAGGCAACTGTTTCTGATGAATTGGTATATGAGCTATATTTGTAATCTGTTCCTCCTGGAAGCGCGTTAGCAGGTACCTTGCCCATATATGTTGTTCCGCTTACTACTGCTGCAATTCCTCCATCTTTGCTAATTGTTGATCCTGCGCCGCTTCCAAGCGTTAGGTCTGTGGCATCTGGGTATCCATTTTGATCAGATGCATACAACTCTAAAGCAGTTTGAATTTGCTTAATATCTGAAACCCGCTTTGCGTCCCTTGCTTTTAAGCGCGCATTATTCAAAGAAACCACAGCTAAAGTAGAAAGTATGCCAATAATGCTTATAACAACTAATAATTCAACTAATGTAAAACCAGCGTTTTTTTGTTTGTATTTCATAGAATAAATAAATTATACCATATTTATTATTTTTTGCCTAAATTGTGTTATCCACAGCACTGCTTTTAGCCCGTTGCCAAGCTATACATTGGCAAAAGAATCGCAGCTACCATAATTCCAACCCCTAAGCCCATAAGCATTAAAATTAAAGGCTCAATTAAAGTTACTAAATTTCCAACGGCATTATCCACCTCCCTAGAATAGAAATTAGAAAGCTTGTTAAGTATTGTATCAAGCTTTCCTGTTTGCTCTCCTACTGCAAGCATCTGCGTAACCATATTAGGCACAACTGTTGACTGCTTAAATACTGTTGCAATGGAATTGCCATCCTCTACTTCTCGGATTGTTTTTTGAATTACATCTCTATATACCTCATTGCCAACAATGTCGCTTGTAATTTTTAAAGCTTCTGTTAAAGAAACTCCTCCAGTTAAAAGAGTTGCAAAAGACCGCGTAAACCTTACTAAATACATTTTTTGAAAAATCAGCGGCCCAAATATAGGAACTTTCAAAAGGATAAAATCTGTTTGCTTTTTTCCTGCGGCTGTTTTTCTGTAATATCTAAGTCCGAAAAATAATCCTACCATTATTAGAATTATAATCCACCAAAATGATTGAAAAAATTCTGAAGTAGTAATAAGTATTTGTGTTGTTATAGGAAGAGACGCGCCAGTTTCTTTTAAAATTTCAGTCAGCTTCGGCACAACAAATATCATCATAACAAAACCAACAACAACTAATCCAGACAAAATAAAAGCTGGGTAAATCATTGCTCCGCGCGTTTTGCTTATAAGATCATAATCCTTTTCCTGCTGGTCTGCCAGATAGTTAAGAACTTCATCCAGTTTTCCTGCTGTTTCACCGCTTTTTACCATGCTTACGTAAAAATTAGAAAAAACTTTTGGATACTTTGCTAAAGCGTCTGAAAGCCTGGCTCCTCCATCAACTGAATCAGCAACTTCTGATACTACTATTTTTAAAGCCACGCTTTCTATCTGGTTCACAAGAATGCGCAAAGCCTGCACAACTGGCAAGGTCGCGGAAACCATAACAGCTAATTGGCGGGAGAACACTACTAAATCTTTTACCTTAACTCTCTGAAAAAACTTTATTTCCAAAGCAAATCCTTTTTTTTCTTCTCGCGATTTTAAGGAAAGAACAAGCAAGCCTTGATCTGTAATAGTATCCAAGGCTACTTCATCATTAACTGCGTCAACTATCCCAGCAACCTCATCGCAATCCTCATTAATTGCCAAATAATCAAAAAAAGGCATATTAGTGCGCTACTAAAACATTAAATTGATTTATGTCTATGGCATGCTCTTTAGCGTCCTGCATAATTACAATGCCTTGGCGAACCGCCTCTGTTAAAGCTTTGTCCATGGTCATCATTCCAGATTCACCAGAAGTCTGCATAATGTTCGGGATTTGATCAAACTTTCCTTCGTGAATAAGCGATTTAATAGGATTCGTGGCAATCATATTGCTTACAACTAGATATCTTCCGCCCCCTACTTTGGGCAATAATACTTGAGCGCTGATTCCAATAAGCACATCAGCTAGTAAATGCAATATTCTAGCACGGTCTTCCTCTGCTGCTAAATCCCTTAAATGCTCCAAAACAGACACAATATGGTTTCCGCTTGTAATTGCTATTACCAAGCGCCCAGAAGAAGCAATCTCTAAAATCTGCTCTAATACTCCTAGCTCTTCCAGCTCTCCTACCACAAGAACATCAAGATCCTCATCATGAAGCCCTGTTAATCCTTTTTCAAAACTTTGGATGTCTTTGCCTATTTCACGCTGAACTACAACTGATTTGTCGCTTGCAATAATATATTCTATTGGAGATTCTAAGGTTATAATGTACTTTGCCTGTGTTTGATTTATCTCTGATATCAAGCTTCTGACTGTTGATGTTTTTCCAGAATCAAACGGCCCTGACACAACATAAAGCCCTTGTTTAGAGCCAGCTGTCTCCTTTAGGAGCATGGAATTTGGAAGCTCGCTAATTGGGATAAAAGCGTCCTGCAGATGGCGCAATGAAAGCCCCGCATATCCGCGGCTAAAATAAAAGTGAATGCGGAAGCGCATTGATTTTTTTAATGTGCGGCTTATAACAAGCTGTTTTTTTTCTTGGAAGCTTTTTAGCTCATCCTCACTAAGCAAATGCTCCACAATGCGCTCCAAGCGCTCTGCTGTTATAATTTCCTCATCCATAAGAGGCTGGATTTTTGCGTCAATCCTAATGCTTGGAACATTGCCCACTAAAAGATGGAGATCTGTGGCTTTTCTTTCGCCGAGGCTGGATATCCATTTTTCAAAATGCAGAACATCTGTTGCGCTTTCTTTGGATTCTGGTTTGGCCGAGGGTTGTGATTTTTTTGCTTGAGATTCTTCCATAATCAAGATTTTATATCCTATTATTTTCTAAAATTAAAAAC
The DNA here is from genome assembly GCA_002687895.1 of bacterium. Classification (GTDB taxonomy): domain Bacteria; phylum Patescibacteriota; class Patescibacteriia; order UBA2169; family UBA2169; genus UBA2169. The sequence goes on from NZBL01000001.1 coordinate 50,516, forward strand.
ACTGGCATTTAAAGCAATACATAATTATTATGAAGTATACTTTTGCACAATATTGATCACTTCTGCGGGCAAAAAGTGCGATTTAATAAGATATTCGCTGGCCCCAAGTTTTTTCGCGCGGCTGACATCCTCTGGCTCGCTCAAATTCGTAAGCATGATAACTGGAATGGACTTTAATGCCTCATCTTTCTTCATTTCAGCGAGAACGGCAAAGCCGTCCATTTTAGGCATTAATATATCAACAAGCGCGACACTGGGAATATGCTTGCGCATAAGCTCAAGCGCTTTTTGCCCGTCAGACGCAACCAAAACTTCCACATTCTCGCCAGCAAGCTTGGTCGCGTACATGCTCTTAAGAAAGTGATCATCTTCAGCAAGCAAAATTTTTTGACTATTTTTTGCCATAAATAATATTATATGATGAAAAATCTATTCTTTTGTGGCTACAATAACCTCATCTGCGGTAGTTAATCCCAAAAGAGCCTTCATAACTCCATCCTGCAAAAGCGAAATAAATCCTTGAGTCATAAGCTCTTTTTCCGCGAGAGACTGATCAAACCCTTTTGCTATAATATCCTGCATTGCTCTTGTATTTTCAACTACTTCCGCAATAGACAGCCTGCCTTTATATCCTGAATCCCCGCATTTTGGGCATCCTTTTCCTTTATAAAAAACTAATTTTGATTTATCAACGCCTTTATACAACGCTTTATCTGGAATACTGCCTAAGACTGATTTAACTTTTTCCACTAAATCAGGGGATAGTTTTTGCTCTTGTTTGCAGTCTTGGCAGACTTTTCGCACCAAGCGCTGGGCTTGAACTATATTAAGAGTGTTTGAAAGCAAGAATTGCTCAACTTTCATATCCAATAATCTTGGAATAGAGCCAAGCGCGTCGTTTGTGTGCAAAGTAGATAAAACAATATGCCCTGTTAAGGCTGCCTGAACAGCCAAAGACGCTGTTTCATTATCACGTATTTCACCTACCATAATAATATCTGGATCTTGGCGCAATATAGATCGCAAGCCAGAGGCAAAAGTATAGTCTACTTCTGCGCGAACCTGGGACTGGTTTGCTCCAGGAAGATAATATTCAACAGGATCTTCTAATGTCACGATATTTACCTTTTCCTTGTTAAGCATGTTAAGAGCGCTGAAAAGAGTTGTTGATTTGCCAGAGCCAGTTGGGCCTGTAACCAAGAACATTCCATTTGGCTGTCCGATTTGGCGCTTAATAACATCAAAGTTCCTTCCTATAAATCCAAGCTCCGCGAGCTTAGGAGCGCCGCGAGTAACATCCAAAATTCTCATTACAACTTTTTCCGTGCCAGTAAGCGGCAATGTGGATACTCTAAAATCTATCTGCTTGTTGTTGATGCTCAAATGAATTCTTCCGTCTTGCGGCTTTCTGGTTTCATCCAGCTTTAAATTCGCAAGAACTTTTATCCTGGAAACAATTGAATTATGGATATACTTGGGCAAAACGAGCGTTGCGTGCAAGTCCCCGTCTATCCTGTAGCGCACGCGCGATTCATCGTCTTGAGGCTCAATATGGATATCGCTTGCTCCTCCTTCTACAGCGTGGCGCAGTATTACATTTACCATTTTTGAAACAGGCGCGCTTTTAACCACTTCTTCCAGCTCTTGATCTTTTTTAGGCTGCCTTTTTTCTGGAGCAGCGTGCTTTGACTTGTCTGTATATTCCAAAGCTTCACCAACCTCTGTGGTCAAGTTTCCAGAATGCTGTTCTGATGCGCGCTTAAATCCTTCTTCTGTTGTAACGTAAAACTGCGTGTCCCATCCTTTTTGCCTAGCTAAAAAATCAACAGCTTCCCGAGCCTTAAGATTTTCAGGATTAACCATTGCAACGCGAACAGTATCATCTTCGTGCGCAAACGGAACTATCTTGTAATTGGTTATTACTTCTTTTGGAAACAGCCCCAATACCTCGTGCGGAATTACTGACTTTGTAAGAGATTCCGCAGGAAGATGATAAAACTCTGCTTTAAGCTTTAATAATGATTCATCATCAAGCTTTCCGCTTTCAACAATAACAACATCAAGAGGGCTTTGGTTCTTTTGATACTGCTTTTCAATCAATACAGCGTCATCTTGGGAAATAACTTTTTTTGCTATTAAATATTGTAAAAAGCTTTGCGACATAATTATTCTTGTCTTTCTATAAATGGCTGTGTCCTGCCTTTTGGCTCTAAAGGCAAAGGCCATATTCCAAATGACTTTAATTGCTTGAACATAGAAGAATCCTTAAGATCTACAATAATCTCAAATCCGTTTTTTGCAGGAAGCCTAGAGCCTATTTGCGCTCTTTGAGTGGATCCTATTAATCCTGTTTTTAGAGGAGCAGACGGCTTTCTTAGTAAACCGAAATAAGCAACACCAAGAGTTGTGCCAATTACCAATAAAAGCGCGATTCCAAGCTTTAATTGCTTTGCTTTTGATATTTTTTTATGTATCAGCGCCATATGTAAATTTATTGCTCAGAAAGATAATAAGCCCTAAGTATGATAGTGTAGTTTGTGCCGACCGGAGTGTAGGTAATTGAGCTTACATCCATTAGCCTTATATTTTTTTCTAAGTTAGATAGAAATATTTTTAAAGTGTCATAAGGGCTTGATGCTACTGCCAGGCTTACTTCAACAACAGAAATTCCTTGCGGCAGAATATAGCTAAGCTCTTCATCTGGCTTTATCAACTGCTCATCTGGAACCACAAAATCTATTCCCTCTATTATAACGCCGCTTGTGCGGGCAATATCTTCTATGCTTGTTAAAATCTGCGGAGTCAAAGGAGAGCTTGGAATCATTACATCAATATTTTCTATGTCTTTCGCGCTTATTATTGCGCTGCTTGACTCTAATTTTGAAAGATATGCGAGCTTTTGCTCCAATTCTGCGCGCTCGATTATTACTTCATTATATGCTTCCCCAGAAACCTGCCTTGCGGCCGCAAGCTTGGGACCAAGAACAAATAAATATCCAAAAACTAGAATTATCAAGCTCATAGCAATGGAAACCTGCATGTAATACTGGTTAAACCATTGCGCCATAAAATTAATAGCTACTGGTTTTTCTTTCTTTTTTGCATCCTTTGCGCTTGATAATTTTGATGTTTTAGAAGAAACAATAGAAGGAGCTTTTACTTGGCTTTTTTGCTGCGTAGAAGCTAAAGGCCGCTCTCCTGCTCCCTGTACAGCTGCTTTTTGCTGAATTTGATTGTTTTGGCCTGGAATATCCATATTATTGGGATAAAGCTAATATGTCTGTATCAATTTCCAATTGTATGTCAAATACTACTCCTTCTGGACTTGTTACTGTTTCTTCCACAAAAGACGCAGATGTAATGCTAATATCAACTACCCAAGCAGTTTTTTGATACACAGTTATCTGGCGCGCCAGAGCAGTATAATCAACAGCTAAAGCAGATATGTTCATTAATCCTTTTGTAGAGGCAGCAATGTTTATGTATGTTACTTCTGGAATTGTTTCACCTTCAAGTTGTTTTAAAAACGAGCTCCATGATATGTGATCTTCCAGCAACTCGCTTGCTGAATTTACTTTTTTTCTTAATTCAACATCTTCCCCTTCTAGCGAGCTATATGTAGAAATGGTCTGGTTTAAAGCTGCTACAATTTTCTTTTCTTCATCTACATTTAACTGGCTTCTTGATTCATATATATACAATGAACCAAATGCTAATCCAATAATAAGTATTGCGCCTCCTGCCCAAGCTCCAAGAGCGGCCATTGGATTTCCTTGTTGAAAGTCTCTGGTATATTCCGCTGTAAGAAGGTTAACATCAAAACTGCTTGTTCGGTGAACCGGAGCCTGGGTTTGGCCTGATTTCGCAAATCCAGCAACAGCAGATGCTGTTGTGTTTTTTTCTTGCGGCTTTTGCTCCTTAGGTATCTTGGCAGGCAAAGCAGGCTGCTTTTTTTCTTTAAAAAACCACCTTTTCCAAAATGGAGCTCCACTTGAGACAGACCCGCCTTGGGCGGATTTTTTAGGCTTTTTTTTGTCTGGTGCTTTTTTCTGCTCGCGAACTTGCTGTATTGATATATTCTTCTTTTTAGAAGAAGCACTTATAAAATTAGGAGAATGCATGCTCATTACAGACCTAGCTGATACAGGAGGATGTGAATTTTTTTGCACAGGAAGCACATGATTTGGCTTGCTCACATTATCTTTTGCGCTATTTTTTGAAAAAAGAGCAGAAGGCAAAGGCTTTCCCTGTGGAAGATCTTTGTGAGAAGACTTTTTAGGCAGAGCAGATTTATCATCTTTGTGCTCTGCTTTATCCTTTTTAGATGATTTAGATGAAGAGCGAAATATAGAAGATATCTTTGAAAAAAACGACTTCTTTTTAGGATCTTTTTTCTGGTTTGAGCCTTTTTTATCCTTATCATTGCCAAGAGTATATTCAACAGAAGAGTGATCATCTGATTTAGATGATTTTTTGCTCTTTCGCAGTTCATTCGGAAGCAAGTTGATGTTGTGTTCTTTTGCAGCAGGCATGTAATTATTATTCAATCTCCCGCATAGCTAGGCCTATGGCAACGCCCATTCTAGGCGCTATTTTATCCAAAGAAGCGCTTAAATCCTTTGGATATGATATGCGCGCCCAGGGATTTCCTATAAATACTTTTATACCAAGAGAAGAATTAATATACTTGTCCAAAGAAGGCAAAAATGCGCTTCCTCCAGTAAGCAGAACTTTTTCTATAGCATGCCCGCCCTTGGCTTGGAGATCTAATGTGTATTTCATCTCATTGATAACAGAGGCAAAACTTTGCTCAATAATTCCAGAAACGCCCTTTCCAGATTCGCCTGTGGCTTGGCTGGAAGATCCCATTCCAACATCCTGTTTAAATTGCTCAGCCCGTGCCGCGTCCACGCCCATTGAATCTGCTATTGCTTGTGTAACTGTTTTTCCGCCTACATTTATGCTTCTGGAAAATACCGGAACTCCTGCCCTTATTACAGTAATATCAGTGGTTAAAGACCCTACATCAGCTATTAAAATAGTTCCAGCTTCATTGCCAACCAAGCTGCGAGACAAGGCAAATGACTCTGTTTCAAGGCTTAAAAGATTAATGCCCGCCATTTTGAAAATAGCTACATACCGCTCTACCAAGTGCCTTGGCGCGGCAGTAAGCAGAATATTAATAACTGTGTCGCATTTTGCGAGATTCTTTCCCGCAACAGCACTTGGGACTTTTTTTATTAAATCAGCTTTTTCTCCTGAATCTGGTTTAGATAGTTCTTTAGTATTTTGTGTTTTAGGGTCTTGCTGTTTTTCTGCGCTTTCTTTGTCTTGAGGAGAAGCTTGTTTATGCTCTTTTTCGTGCAAAATCTTCCAATCAAGAACAACATTTTCTATTGGCATTGGAACGAATTTTTTTGCTTCCCATTGTATTGCTTCTGCTAATTTTTTTTCTTCTAATTTCGGCAATGATATAACACTGCTGAAAACAGCGAAATTAGGCAAGGCCGCAACAGCATCCTGGGCTGTTGTTCCTGATTTTTCTAATAAAGCCCTAACAGCTGATGCCATTTTTTCCTTTTCTTCTTGGCTGTTTTGTGCCTTATCATCGCGGGCAATACTTGAATCAATTTCCACCATTCCATAGGTAACTAATCTAGGCCTTCCAGAAACGCTTTCAAGCTCAATAAGCTTAATGCTCTTTGTTCCAACATCAATACCTAAAAATGAAGATGCTTTGCTCTTAAATAAATTAAACATAAATTTTTTACATAAAAAACCAGACTAAATTACATAGTTTCTGGCTTTATGCAGTTGTTATTAGATTGTATGACAAGCATTAAATTTTTGTTTTAGTTGTACATAATGTATTATACAATAAAAACAATAAAACAACAAAATTTTATACACATAAAAACAGCACATATCTCTATGTGCTGTCAATAGTTGAATTATAGGCCTTCGTATGGAGGAAAACTGCTATATTGGTACAGTATGTGATTATATGATCCAGAGGATGTTGGTGTGAATTTTATATATCTAGTTTGGCCCGCATCCACAGAAAATATTATTGCATTACTTTGTGTAACCACATTACTTGTAATTTGAGTATCAGTTCCATCTACTATTGAAAGCGTGGAACCACCTGTTCCGCTAGTTTTCTTTAATCGATAGTATTTAGTGGTTGCAGATGAATTAGTTAATTGCCTATATTGTGGATCTTGTGTTGTGTCCAATGCTTCAGTTGTTGCAACTCCAACACTAATTGTATTTATGGTTCTTGATCCTGGTGGTGGCAGGACAATGTTAACTGCAATTACATTAGACCAGTTATCACTGCAACCAGAACGATTACAAGCTTTTATCCTTGCTTCAATTTTGTTGTTTGCGCTAACTAAATAGGTTGAATGCCTGTATGTAGCTTCTAGCTGGCCAAATGGAGTAAAGCCAGCCCCATTTTCCCAGCCAGTCGCGTCATCTATCCTATTTGAGTCCTGCCCTACACCACCATCTCTCCTAAAATTAATGCGATATTGATTCTCGTACCTGCTTCCCTCTGGGATCCATTTATACAAAATTTCAGTATCAGGTATATTTTGCACAAATCCCTGTCCATCAAAAACAGCTCTAAGCGCAGTACTATTATTGGCAGGATCAGTCATTGTAGCTGCTCGCGGACGCTGAACTATGAACATAAGAACTTCATCACTAACCGACCCATCTAACGTAACATTACCACCAGGCAACCTGCGAGCACGAACACGCGCCCCTATAGAAGAAGTTGGGTCCCTAGACATTTGGAAAGGCCTAACCATAACACTCCGCGTATTAGAGTCTCCCACATATGTCCAACTAGCATCCCACACTCCATCTTGCTTATACTGAATCCAATATTCATCCGCATTCTGTGCTGCATCCCAGCTAAACGTGGTTTCGTCTGAAGTAAAGGTATAGTTAGAAGGAGGTATTGGTTCAACTGGAATACTCGTACTTGCAGATAATCCAGTTACTTTTGCGGGTGCCGCAGGTGAATTTATGGTGACCGTCACTTCATTACTTTCCGGTCCTGATCCTTGGCCGTTACGAGCTTGGGTTTTAGCTTCCCACTGTATTGCTTCTGCAAGCTGTTTTTCCCCTAGCCTTGGTAATGATATGACGCTGGAAAATACAGAAAAATTAGGCAAGGCCGCAACAGCATCAAGCGCGCGTGCGCCAGATTTTTCCAATAACGCCCTTAAAGATGAAGCCATTTTTTCATTGTCCTCCTGATTGCCGCCTGAATCATTCTCGCGCGCAATACTTGATTCAATTTCCACCATTCCATAAGTAACTAATCTAGGCCTTCCTGAGACACTTTCCAGCTCAACAAGCTTCATACTTTTTGTACCAACATCTATACCCAAAAACGAAGAAGCTTTGCTCTTAAATAGGTTAAACATAATTTTATATATAAAAAAACCAGCCTAGTTTAACTAGTTTCTGACCTTAGTTTGTTTGTTAATAAATTGTATGACAAGCATTAATTTTTTGTTTTTAGTTATATACATGAATTATACAACAAAAATAAAAAAACACCAAAATTTTGTACACAGTATTACACGTATTTTAGTGCTATTTTGTCAATACTTTTCCAATAACATCTCGTAAGCTCACCAATCCCCATATTCTGCTGTCTTCCCCTTGAGTATGGTTATCACTTAGAACAAAATATTTATCTGCTGCAATGATGTGCTCAGTAGCTTCTTTCCATATAACAGGATGAAATCGACCAGCTGGAATAACAATTTTATTATTGATAAACAATGACCCTTCACTGAACTTGATACTGTCCCCCGGCACTGCAATAACTCGCTTGACCATTGCCTCTTCTGCCTGTGGAAACTGAAATGCAATCACATCACCCTTTTGCGGAGTTGATGAAATATATACTGTTGTATCAACCATGACTATTTCACCATGACTAAATTCGGACTCCATAGATAATCCATTGATCATAAATTTATGACTGCGTGATGAAACGCCATCCTGTGACTCAATGGGTGAGGTATCACCATACCTATCAGCGACCATGACCATGGCAATCGCAAGCAGCAAAAAAACAAGCACCACGAGTAGGACACGGTAATTGGTGCTTGTTTTCATGAGTAATAATCAATTAATACGTACAAACAAATGGCTTTGCGTTATTACACTTTAAATCATTCCAATTGCCATCAGTTCGCATTTCTGTACAATCCTCGTTTCCAGCATTATTTGGCTCTAACCATCCCCAGGTAGTGTACACTGCCCCAAGCCCACCATCCCATACAAAAGTACCTTCACTGGAGCGATCATTATATCCAATCCAGATACTGTTTCCACCAGCAAGATTCTTAATGGTTGTATTAGTAGCAGCGCTATCAATGTATGCAAGGTGCGCGCCAAAGCTTGCGCAGTGTGTTTGTGCATCAGTCCAATTCTTGGTTTGACTTACAAAAAATGGGTCAGCAGATGGATCTGATACTGCAACTGAATCTTCTATACAAATAAACCGGTAAGAGTTACTACACAATAATCCACCAGGCGAGGTACTAACCGTACCAGCGCTATTAGCGGTTCTAAATGGTTGATAAAGGTTGTTTCCTGCAATCGGTGAAGTCGATGACCAGCTGTTGCATGCATTGATGCCTGTATTCCACACATACTCCCACGGCGCATCTGCTGTCCAGTTGGAGTCGCAACTAATACGCATGACCCTGCACAGGTCCGGGTCTTGGGTGCCAGTTATTGCGAAGGTGCCATACTGGGTATTGGTATACATTACCCCAGGTATAAATCCCCTGCCAGAAGCGGCTCCTGCATACACGTGGTACTTTCTGCCAGCAATAGCGTTTGAATCTGCCTCACATTTTGCATCTAGCCCGCTATACCCATTGGCTGCTCCGGTCGTCGTGCTTGACGAGAGAAAGTAGTGCTTTTCGCCTCTAGCATCTACCCTGCCTGCGGCAAGCAAAGTAGGTAATGAATCATCCTTTGAAATGCTTTGGTTTAGGCGAGTATCTTGTATAACAAATCCTATTGCTATAACAACACTCACCACTAAAAAAACGTATGTGATTTTGTGCCTACTCAATAGTTTTTGCATATTACCAGTAAAATGTGGTCTGCTGTGCACACCAGTAGCACCTGCTAAAGTATGAAGGAGATCCCCAATACAGACATGTAGGAGTTCCACCGCCATCAGTCGAAATACTTGAGCCTGGCTGGGTCTTATCACACTCACCAGCTGCTTGCAACTCAGCCATGCTTGGACAGCTTGGGAACGTACTCACTGTATATGCTGTCTGTGTATTAGTACATTCTGTAGTTGATTCAATCTGGTTATCGCAGTTCATGTCGCGGCTGATTGTACTCCTGTTTGGAGACAGTGGATAGGCATTACCATCATTGTTCCAGCAATCTGTTTCTCCGGCTATGGTATCACCATCAAGGTCACCAAGCCAAGAGCAGCTTCCACTGCATCGGTTTCTGCCAGAAAGGCTCGGTTCATTAGGGTCGCATGACTCTCCAGTACCGCGATACCCATCACCGCAAAACCCGCCATCTGCCTTACAATTGTATGGGCAGGTTGCATCATTAACTGTATTGCCGTCATCACAGGCCTCTCCAGATTCAACTACACTATTTCCGCATACTGCTCCAGGGTCAGTATAGGTTCCACTATCCTCTATACAGAGATAGGCATAATTGCTTCCGCAATACTGTCCTCCATATTGAGTTGAATTAAGCGTACCTGCGCTCAAAGAGGTAGTAACTGGGCTCGGTCTGGCAGTAGCAGCATAAGTAGAATTTGTGTTCCAATTATTGCAGGTATCAATAGAAGTGTCCCATATCCAGTTACTATAATTATTAATCCAATTTGTATCACAGGTAATGCCTAATACCCTGCATATGTCAGGACTCTGGGTATCAGTTATTGCAAACGTGCCATACTGCTTGTTTGAATATAATACTCCCTTTTTAAAACCTCTATCTGTTGTTCCACTTGCCCATACATGGTAGCTGCGCCCCGGAACTGCGCTAGCGTCATAGGTGCAAAAACTATCAAGTCCGCTATATCCATTATGAAGCGCATTTGACTGGGCAGAAAAAAAGTAGTGAAGTTCTGGAGTTGATGGAGGTATGTTTGCGATTAAGTTAGTAACATCATTCCAATCTCTTCCCTCAAGATAGTTTGCACTTAACCCAATATTAGTGCTTGCTGAGCCAGCATTTACGGCAATACCACCAGATCCAGTGCCAATGGCTCTGCCATTAATAGTGCTGACCGTAAGATCACCAGCCTGGCTTACTCGAAGCAAATCAGCGCTATCAGCAGTATTTCTTATAACCAGAGGGCTAAAGTCACTTGAGATAATGCGCAAGCCCTCTTTGCCAGTTGGTGGCGTTATCTTAACTACTTCTGATCCTAGCCCAGCAACAAAATAGTCCGTCGTAAAAGCAGTAGCTTGACCCATGCCGCTTATTCGAAAGTTTGCTGTTTGCACCACTGTATTTTGATCTTGTATAAATCCAGTTGCTCCGCCCAAGACGTCAGCCCAACTGGTTTTGCAATCTCCGCTAAAGCATAAATTTCCTCCTGCATCTATATTACCACGCGTTG
>NZBL01000002.1 GCA_002687895.1 bacterium
AAAATAGTAAAATCGCGGCGAAAAAATCAAAAATTCTCCTTGACAAAGGTTTTTAATTTACATCCGATAACAGCGTATAGCAGATTCCGCTAGCGCTCCATCCAAATTTACATTTCGCTGCGCTACATGTAAACTTCTGCTATACACAAACGTTATATGAAATATGCTTTTCTTTTTACGGCTAACGCCTAACACTTTTCTATAATGAACAAATTTTATTTTTAATTTTTTAGGGGGGTATATGGTGTTTTCTTCCGCTCCGCTTCAGAAAACGATTTAATATAAAATTATATGAATTACGACAAACAAAAAATTGAAGCTGGCCCCAGTTCAGAAACTCAACGCGCAGAATCTGTTGCGAATAAATTTTTTGATATGGCTGAAAAAGGACCAGGCACAGAAGATCAAAAAACATATGAGATGTTTTCCGGCGCTGGCAGAGAAACTGCGCAAGGTAATTATACTCAAGCACAGCATATTTTAGAGTCAGGCGTTGATTGGAACGACGATCTCCGAGCGAGCGCCTCTGAAATTAATCAATTGGATCAGGAGAGAGCTGGCGCAAAACCGATGACAATAGAAGATGTTCAAAATACAATAAGTAAGTACGCTAGAGACTTTGAAAAAATGTCCAAAGAAAAAGGAGGTAAGACGTCAGATCTTGAGGCGTCAATGGACTTAGATAATATCAGTAGCGATATATCAGAGTCAGGGCCTGAAGGGATTGATAATGCACTTGATTATCTTGAAGGTACTCTCAAAAGCAAAGCTAATATTGCTAGTAGTATTCCGCCTGAAGATAGGGCTGCGTTTCTCAAAGATTGGCAAGAAAAACGAGCTATGAGAGATGCTCTTTTCCAGGAAAAACAAAAACGCATTGAACAACAAAAACAATCCCAACAAGCAACAGAAGAGATTGACAAGGGGCGTACCTCTGCATCACGAAATTTAGAAAATTTATATGATCAAGCTGGCGTGCCAGAAGAGACCCCTTCGCGTCAAGAATTTTTAACAAAAGTATCAAGGATGTCGCCCGATGAACTTCACTTCCTTGATAACGCTCTTAAAAAAACTGCGGCTGAATTTGGAAGAACACGTGATCCAAAACAACTTGACGCACGCTTAGCAGATCTAGTTTCAAAAAGTTTCAAGCCCGAAGATGTCACCAAAAGACAAAAAGCGGAAGACCAACGGAAAATTGAAGAAATACGAAGATCACTTAATCTGCCAGAACAGCAATCAATTGAACCGGCTTCGACTAGAGAAATGTCGGGACAAGAACAAGTCGAGTCAGAAGTTAAAAATCCTTTTCAGACTCTTGCTGAATCGCCTGACACCTACCGAGACCGTCTACAATACGAAGAAAAACCTAACACATACAATTCAAGAAAGGCCGTTGGCACTGTTATAGAGGTTTTCAGAGATTTATACCCTGACAAAAAACAACTTGTCAACAGAATGGAGGATCTTTTTGGTCAATACACAGCGGTTAGAGATAAAAGTCGAGCAAAAAAACCTGAAAAAGAGGAATCGTCACACGAAAGTTTTGCAATAAATCAAATCACTCGACAATTATCAGATACTGAAAGAGAAGCACTTAAAAAAGCAATAACTGAAAAAATTAATATTACACAACGAACTTCTGCAGGCGAAGCTCAACATAAATTTACTCAAGAGGCTGTATTTGGGGATTTTATACGATTTCTTGAAGATATAAAACAATAAGGAGTCTTGGCTTCGGGGCATTCACCCCCAGCCCCTCTGCCCCTTCGCCAAGACAAAAATAAAATTTGTTCATTATAGAAAAATGCCCGATTATCATCGGAAAAAAAGAAAAGCATACATCATATAACAGCCGATATGCGACTACGGCTTTTTACAAAAGCCTCCGTCCATATCCTCGCTTCGCTCGGACATCGCATATCGGCGACGTTATACACAATATCCAAGTTTTTCTAAAAATAAAACGGGGGACTTAAAACAAAAATTATCGGGGCAAAAAGTTTAAATATAAGTATTTATTTCTCAATAGTAACATGGTTAAAAAAGGGATAAGTTATGCAGATTCAGGAGTGAATATTGAGTTAGGAGATGATGTTTCAAAAGTATTATATAATGCTTCAAAAGAAACATGGAAAAACAGAGAAGGAAGATTAGGAGAACTAATAGTCCCATTTGATGATTTTAGTGGAGTTAGAGCAATCGATGTTTCTAATTTGCCAAAAGGTACATTGATGAATATTGGATTTGATGGAGTTGGTACTAAAATGGAACTTGCTGAAAGAATTGGTGACCATAGTACAATTGCTTATGATTTACTTGCAATGGTTTGTGATGATGCAATTGTTAGAGGAGCAGAACCTGTTTTAGTTGGTTCTATTCTTGATGTAAATTCTTTAGGTAAAGGGGATGAAACTTATATGAAACAAGTGATGGAACTTGCTCAAGGATATATTGGAGCAGCTAAGGCTGCTAATGTTGCAATTGTAAATGGTGAAGTTGCAGAATTAGGAAATAGAATTGGGGGCTTTGGTCCATTTAATTATAATTGGGGAGCAGCAGTTGTTTGGTTTGCAAACAAGGATAGATTATTTACTGGAAATGAAATTGAAGTTGGTAATTCAATTGTTGGATTACAAGAAACAGGATTTAGGTCTAATGGTTTATCTTTAGTTAGAAAAATCATGGAACATACTCATGGAGAAAATTGGCATGAATCTAAAATGGATGGAGTTAGTTTAGCTAAATTAGCATTAGAACCTTCAAAAATTTATTCAGGAGCAGTTGTAGATATGTTTGGTGGATATGAAGGAGAACCTAAAGCTAAAGTAAATGGTGTATCTCATATTACTGGTGGTGGATTGCCAGGGAAATTAGGAAGAATTTTAAGACCTTCAGGATTTGGTGCAATAATAGATAATCCTTTCACACCACCACAATTAATGCAATATTGTCAAGAAAAAGGTCAAGTTAGTGACACAGAAGCATATACTACTTGGAATCAAGGTCAAGGAATGGTTATTGTAACACCTAAACCTGAAAAAGTAATGGAAATTGCTTATGAGCATGGAATAGAATCTGATGTTATTGGGAAAGTAACTCAGAATTCTGCAATAAAAATTAAAAATAAAGGTATTTACAATTCCGGAGATACTTTGAATTTTTAAAAACTTTTTGCCCCTTTTTTAAATAAAACAAAAACGCCCCCCTTAATAATAGTCTCGCTTTGCTCGGAAAAAACTTAGATACTTCTTCGCCTATCGGCTCGACCACGCCTTGCAGGCTTTCCTCCTTTCAGTCGTCAGGGTGTATAACATAGATTATGAGGAAAATTCTTGCAGAATTTTGCCCAAATTTTGTTCCACTCCGTTGCACAAAACTTCTCATAACCCTTTTTTAAGTGAAATTGAGAATGAGCCCTATATTGCTTCTTCAAGTCAATACATTTATTAAGTTTTAATCGATTTTTAAATATAATATGATAATTGATACTACTTTTAATGTTTACTCCGATGCGAGAGGCGGTGATCCTGATAGTACCAGCCCAACTCTCAGAAAGTATCATAAAATACTGTGGAGTAAACCTTTGCCAAATGGTAAAACTTTTGATTTAAGTGATACTAAAAGTGGAGCATACTTATATCATAATTCAAAACTTGGAGAATTCTTTTTAGGTAGTGATGCTATCACACATTCATACAAAAATCAAAAGAGAAAGAATTGGATTGTAAAACAAATTCCTGAAGAAGTAAACGAACTTTTTAACGCAGGTTCAACCATTGGAGCATATATTATTTTTCCAAATAAAAGAATTAATAGAAATCATACAATTAATCAAGCACGAGGAGTAAATAGTTTTATTGATGATAGATTCGACTTAACATTAGAATGTATTCGTCTATTTTATTTAGGACAAAAAAGTCCGCTTTACGATACTTTCTTGAGGTATAAAGACTTCTTTGATTTGTTTGACAATTTTATTGGCTATGTCCAATTCTTTCTATTAGATGATATGCTTGATGAAAGCAAGAAAATTAAATTTTATTTACCATTTGACAACTTCAAAAGTACTCCAACATTTTCAGACATTTCTGAATACCAATTATATAAAAAAAGGGCGATTAATTTTATCAATTTAAGAAATAAAAGAATTGATAATTATATCAAAAACAAAAAAATCGATTAAATAAAATTCTATGTACGGGCTCATTCTCAACTTGCTCCGTTTCACTCCGCACCACGCTGCGCTTTCCTCCCTTCGGTCGTCCGGTCACTTAACAAGGGATAAAAGGAAAATCGCTCGGCTCGCAATTTTCCCAAATTTTCTTCGCTATGCTCCGAAAACTTCTTTTATCCCCAATGTTATACGAAATAATTATTTATTCATTTATGATCAATAAAGTTAGAGAATTAGTTAAAGAAAAATGCGGCCCCGAAAACTGGGATTATCATATTTCCTTAGTCGTTAAATATTCTAAGCTATTAGCGAAAAAATTAGGCAGTGACGAAAAAATTGCTGAACTTGGAGCATTAATGCATGATATTGGTTGGATTGTTGATATGAAAAACGACCCAGACCACGAAATCAGCGGTCAACCAATTGCTGAACAAATCCTTAAGGACATTGGTTATCCTCAGAAAATCATAGATGAAGTTAAGCATATTATCGCATCTCATCGAGGAAGCACTGGACCTAAGCCAGAAACAATCACTGCCAAAATTGTTGCTAACGCAGATGCAATGGCGCATTTTGATGCTATTCCATGGTTTATGCAACTAAGTCTTAAAAATCACGATAACGATTTAGAAAAAGCAGTTAATTGGATATACAATAAAATAGAAAGAGATTGGAGCCAAAAATTAACATTACCTGAATCTAAGGAAATCGTTAAAGAAAAATATGAAGCAATAAAGCTAATACTTACTTCACGAAATGAATAAATAATTACATCGCACAACACTGAATATGCGGTTCGGAGTACCTCACCCAAATTTGCCTCAATAATTTAGGATTTGATAATGTGTTCGGCAAACTTCGCATATTCAGATACGTTAAGCAGTATAATCCATACTAAAACTAGCACCTATTTTTCAGTTATGATAAAAATGTGCTATAATATACTAACTATTTTAATAACTAACTATAAATCATATGCGTAAAAAGCATATTTTCTTTTATGCTAGCACAAGCCTAATACTTGCTCTTATACTAGCAATTCCTGCATATGCGCAGGATGACACAGAAATAATAGATCCTGATGTCGCAGTAGACGCTGCCGTGGAAACAGCAGCTGCAGAAGAAGCAATTGATGCGGTAATTGAAGAATCAGGCCTTTCGGCCGAAGCTTTGGAAGACGAGGTAGTAACAGAAGAAGATCTTGGCGCAGAAGCTCCTGGCCGTTTTCACTTCTTTAAAAAAGTAAAGCGTACAGTGCAAAAAACAATAACTCGCGATCCTGTTAAAAAAGCAGAATTTGAAATAGAAGCAGCGCATGAGGAGCTTTTGCGCGCAAAAAAATTAGCAGAAGAAAATCCAGATGATTCAGGCGCCCAGCGCAGAGTGCGAAACGCTTTAGATGACTTTGCAAAAGACATAGAAAAGGTAAAGAACAGAGCTGGAGATATTAAAGAAAACAGGCCAGACCAGGCAAGTGATTTCTTGGATAAAATCGCAGACATGCAGGTAAAACAGCAAAAAGTTCTTGATAAGATTGAAGAAAGAATGCCAGAAAACGTGTTTGAAAAGATTAAAGAAACGCGCGAAAACGTTCTCCGCCACGCAGGAGAGGCAATGTTTGATATTGAGTCTGATCCAGAGCGAATTGCGCAGCATTTTAACGCGGCATTTGAAAATCAAAGAGGAAGTGAATTTCGTGAGTTCAAAAACTTAGAAGTTTTAGAGCGTTTAGAAAATTTTGTGCCAGAACAAGCAAAACAAGGAATCAGAAACGCGCAGGACATGGCTCGCAAGCGCTTTGAAACGCAACTTGGCGAGATCCCAGAAAATGCACGCGCGGACAAGTTCAAGCGCTATATAGAATTTATTCCAGGAGACGCAATCCAGCATATGAGGGTTTTGGATGATTTTAAAGCGCATGGTAATTTTGAGCCGGACTTTTTCCAGCACATAGAAGCAGCAAAAGAAAAGTCAATTAATCGTTTTGAAGATCGCTTTAGAAGATTTGAGGATCCACTGCGCCGCAATATATTTATGGATGATTTCGCGGACGGAAGCGTGGAAAACTTGCGCATAATGGAGCAATTTAAAGAAAACCTTCCAGAAGAAATCAAAAAAGAAATTCAAGCAAAAGAAACAGAATCAATCCAGCGATTTAAGGAGCATTTTATAGATGATCCAGACGCGCAAGCTAGGGCAAATAAGTTTAAAGAGCTTTCCCGCAAAATGCGAGAAAATCCAGACCCTGCAACATTTGCTTTAATCCAGCAATTAGAAAACGAGCTTCCTCCAGATCAGCGGGCTTTTGTAGACAGCATGTCGCATGAATTTGAACAAGGATTTGAAGACAGGTTTGAGCAGGAAAGAGAAGGATTCTTAAGAAGAATAGAAAGCTTTGACCCAGGAGCAATCGGGCATTTACAGGACTTTAGAGGACAAGCTCCTCCAGAAATCCAAGCAATTATCGGCCAAGCAATGAATAGGCAGATTGATTTTGTGAGCGACAGAATGGATGATTTTGACGATCCTGCTAGGTTTGATAGATTTAGAGAGCAAATGGAAAATAATCCAGAGATCAGGCAGCAGATTGAATTTAGGCATGGGGACTTTGACAGGAGATTTGAAAGCAAGGAAGGTGAAATCGGCGATATCAAGCAAAGAATTGAAGGCAAATTTAACGCTAGAATAGAAGAAGAAAAAAGATTTAGACAAGAGGCTGGGCTTCCAGATTTTTCTCCAGATGAACTAGAAAACTTGAAGCAAAGACATCTGCTCCGCCCTCAATTTGAGGCAGAAGAAGGTGTTATAGAAAGATTCAGGTTTGAGCAGGAAGAAAGATCGCGCAGGGGCTTCCAAAATCAATTACGCAAAAAAGCGGAAGCATTAAAACTGGAAGGCGATGAGTTGCGTGATTTCTTGAAAGAGAGCGGATTTGATGAAAAAGAGCAATTTAATTTTGAGCAAGGACCTCCAGCAGGAGCATTTGAAAGATTTGATGATTTTGATCCTGAATTTAGGCAGAAACTAGAGACTAGGTTTGAAGAGCATGAGCAAGACTTTAGGCGCCAAATAGATAGAGGCGGCTTTCTTCCGCCAAAGCTAGAAGACCGCATCCAAGACCAAAAAAGAACTTTTGAACAGCGCGCTCCATTTAGAAGGCCAGAACAAGACTTTAGAGAATTTGAAGGCGACCAAGGCGGCGACCGCGGACAAGCTTCTCCAACTGGTGAGGAAAACAGGTTTGATCCAAGAGGATTTGAGCCGGGTGACAGAGGAGATTTCAGAAATAATGAAGCTCAAGATAGAAATGACTTTAGACAAAAAATAAAAGAAGAATTCAAATTTGAGCCGCCGCGCCCAGGTGGAGGGCCAGAACACTCTGATATTAGAGATGAAATAAAGCCTGGGCTTGATGATGGATTTAAAAGGGACGAGATAAAAGACGGTTTATTGCAAAACAGGATTGAGGATAGGAACGATCCTCCCCCGCCTCCTACATCTGGATTTAAGCCAGATGGAGCAAATATTCCTCCACCTCCTCCTATCTCTGGAGGCGGAGGAAGCGGATCAACTGGCGACTTCAAACAGCCTAGCAACAGCGGTCTGGGAGGCGGATCTGGAGGATCACAGCCGCCGCCTTCAGACGGCTTCCAGCAACCCACGCCAGATTTCCAAAGATAACCTAACTAACAAAACCCCGTTCAATCAGATCGGGGTTTTTGGTTGCGCGATTGACACATGCGTGAATATGGTTATACTTGCGGTATGGCAAAACTCCTACCCAAATTAATCACTATTCTAGGCCCAACTGCAAGCGGAAAATCATCATTGGGAATTGAGCTTGCGCATGAATATAACGGCGAAATTGTAAGCGCAGACTCGCGCCAAGTTTTTCGCGGATTAGATATTGGCTCTGGAAAAGTTACTCATGATGAACAAGAATCAGTTCCTCATCATCTATTAGACATGGTTGAGCCAATGCAAGAATTTTCTGTTTCTCATTTCCAAAAACTCGCATTTCGCGCGATTGATGAAATATTTGCGCGAGGAAAACTCCCATTTTTAGTTGGCGGTACTGCGCAGTATATTTATGCAATAATTAACAATTATCAATTCGCCGATGTACCGCCTAATCCTAAAAGACGAAAAGAGCTTGAAAATAAAAATCTAGATGATCTGCAAGCAATCATAAAGGAAAAAGAACCCAAAGCAGAGCAAATACTTACTAAAGATGATTTTATAAATCCCCGCCGCTTAATCCGCGCCATAGAAAAACTAGAAGCAGGCATGCCTATTGAACCGCGAAAAGGCCCTCAAAAATATGAAAACATAATATTAGGAATTGATATTCCTCGCAATGAACTATATAAAAAAATAGACCAAAGAGTTGATGAGCGCATTAAAGATGGAATGATTCAAGAAGTTGAAAACTTGCGCAAACAAGGTGTTAAAGACGAATGGCTTATCAGCCTTGGATTAGAATATAAATGGATAACTGAATATTTGCAGAATAAATGGACAAAACAGGAAATGATTACTCGCTTAAAAGGAACAAGTCATGATTTCAGCCGCCGCCAAATGACTTGGTTTAGGCAGGATAAAAGAATTAAATGGATGAGTAATAACATGGAAGATGCAAAAAAAATTAGGCGATTCATCTGAATCAATGAACCGCCTGTGTTGCCAAATACCGAATATCACTTTATCTTATTAGTAGTAATATATTCTTCTGCCCCTTCCTTAGTCATCCCGTAATATTCATGATGATCTCGAATGAATTTTGCAGCAGAATGATTAGCATATACCTCTATACTACATTCTGCCTGCAGCCTCCTTCTTTGCTCTGCCCTAAGTCTTGCAATAGCAAGGTTGCCAGCAAATATTAATTTTGCTGAACTCATTTTTTTTCACCTCCCCAGGATTATGATTCACGCAACTTTAAATAACGAAAGCTACATGCTCAGTTCTTTTTCACGAGCTTTGTATTCTTGCTCCTCTTTTTCTTGAGCTTCAAACGCTAATTGCTCAATACGAGGCAAACGCGCTCGACAAGTCGGACATAAGCCTGTGCTCTTTGGACCAGCATATGCTAACCAATATTTCATTGGAAACGGGAAAAACAAGCCCATGCACACTCCCGGCATCCTAACTTCTTTGCATTTACTACATCTTAGTGCTACATCTTCAGATGTGCAATCGTCTGGCATCTTTTTACCTCCCCAAAAATTTTATGTAAAAGTGCATTGTCCTTGGTTATTCTATCCCCTTCCAACTTAAGGACTTCCATTAATATTCCATCAAAAAACCAACCTTTCGGCTGGTTTCTAATTACTGGAAATATGTCTCCCCGCGCTCTGTGAGCGCTTATAATTCTGACTGTATTTAATTTTATTCTGGTTCATTTCAACCAGTATATACCCCAATAAAATCCTTGTCAAGAATATTGTGGATAAGTCCTATTTTAAAGCTTTTTTAAATATTTCACTAACATTCGCGGGATCAGCTTTGCCTCTGGTTTCTTTCATCACTTGCCCTACAAAATATTGCAAAACAGCCTCTTTGCCTTGTTTATATTGCTCAACTTGCTTTGGACTATCTTTGATAATCTTTTCTATAATTGATTCTAATTCCCCGTCATCTTTCATAGCTCCTAAATCCTTTTCTTCTAAAATATTTGATGGGTCTGTGCCTGATTTAAACATTTCATCAAGAATTGCTTGAGCATTTGTTGAATTTACCTTTGATTCATACATCATGGTAATTAGCTCTGCCATGTTCTCTGCAGTGATGCTGATTTCAGAAATTGACAAATTAGCTTTGTTGACTAGGCCAAGCAGCTTAGTTAAAATCCAGCTTGAGACAAGTTTTGATAGTTTCTTTTTATTCTTTTCCCAAATCTCCTCGCTAGTTGCGTCTGGATCAACTGAAGTAAGCCAATTTTTCAATTCAGATATAACTTGCTCAGTATATTCTGCCAATTCCGCGTCAGATGAAAATGTTTTTGCGTCTATTGCGCTAAACCCATACTCATCTACAAAACGCTTGCGAATATCTGATGGAAGTTCGCCAATTTCTGACTTGATGCTTAAAACCCATTTTTTATCCAAATCTAATTCTGGAATATCTGGCTCTGGAAAATACCTGTAATCAGCTGATCCCTCTTTGGTTCTTTGATCTATGGTTTTGGCTTTATCTTCATCCCAGCCGCGCGTGCCTTGCTCTTGCGGAGCCTTGCCTTGTTCTTCCCAAATTTTGGATTGACGAATAACCTCATATGACAATGCGCGCTCAACTGCCTTGAATGAATTTAAATTCTTGATTTCAGTTTTTGGATAATATTCTTTATCACCTTCTGGCCGAAGTGAAATATTTGCATCGCAGCGAAGATGGCCCTTTTCCATGTCAGCATCAGACACCCCTAAATATCTCATGATTAGCCGTAGTTCGCGCAAAAACTCACCTGCTTCTTGGGATGATTTAATATCTGCTTCTGTAACAATCTCCATCAAGGGAGTTCCGCCTCTGTTATAATCTACAAATGACTCTCCTTTTTTGTTGTGAATCAGTTTTGCAGCATCTTCTTCCAAATGCAGACGATGGATTCTAATTTTGCTTTTCTTTTTATCCCGCATAACCTCTACCGCGCCTTTGACTCCAATTGGCTCGTCAAACTGCGAAATTTGATATGCTTTTGGAAGGTCTGGATAAAAATAGTGCTTTCTATCAAATTTAGAATGTTTTGGAATTTTACAATTCAATGCCATTGCAGCCAAGACTGACCACTCAATTGCCTGCTTATTAGGCACTGGCAAAGTGCCAGGATGGCCTAAGCAGATTGGACAGATAGTTGTATTTGGCTCCATGTCTTCCCCAGAATTTGAACACCCACAAAACATCTTGCTTTTGGTTTTTAGCTGTACATGTATTTCTAATCCGATGATTGTTTCTAATTGCATATAATCACTTTTCTAGTTCTAAAAAAGAAATGTTATAGTTGTCTGATTTAGTATCTTTTCTACTAATTACTTTATCAAATTCTGAATATTCTGGAAAGAACGTATCTGCTTCAAATGACTTATTGATTATGGTTAAATATAACCTATCAATGTATGGCCACGCAAGTTTGTAAATCTCTCCGCCGCCGATTATGAAAACTTCTTCTTTTTCGTGCTTTTTTGCTTCTGTAATTGCATCTTCAATTAACGAAACCACAACACAGCCCTCTGCCTTGTAGTCGGGATTACGTGTAATAACTATGTTAGTGCGGCCAGGGAGAGCGCGGCCAATTGACTCATGAGTTTTGCGGCCCATTATAACAGGATGCCCCATTGTGATTTCTTTAAAATGCTTTAACTCGCCTGGAATATACCAAGGAATTTTTCCGCTTTTCCCTAGTTCGCGGTTTTTTCCAACTGCCGCAATTGCTGATATAATTGGTTTTTTCATGTCTCAATTATACAGCAATTGGAGCCTTGATGGTAGGATGAGGATCATATCCTACAAGCTCAAAATCTTTATACTTAAAATCTAGAATATTATCCACTTTTGGATTTATTTTCATCTGCGGCAAGCTGCGCGGCGCGCGCGCAAGCTGTTCTTTGACCTGCTCAAAATGATTTGAGTAGATATGAGTATCGCCTAAAATATGAACAAACTCGCCAGCAACAAGATCGCATACCTGGGCCATCATCATAGTAAATAATGAATATGACGCAATATTAAATGGCACACCAAGGAAGATATCGCAGCTGCGCTGATATAATAAGCAAGAAAGCCTGCCATTTGCAACATAAAAATGGAAAAACATATGGCAAGGAGGCAAAGCCATTTTATGAATTTCTCCTACATTCCAAGCATTTACAATGATTCTGCGTGAATTAGGATTATGCTTTATCTGTTCAATTGCTTCGCTGATTTGATCTACAACCCTGCCATCACTAGTTTCCCATCTGCGCCATTGCTTGCCATATACAGGCCCTAGTTCTCCGCTTGGATCTGCCCATTCATCCCAAATTGTTACTTTGTTATCTTGTAGATATTTAATATTAGTTTCACCTTGCAAAAACCACAAAAGCTCATGAATGATTGAGCGTAAATGAAGCTTTTTGGTTGTGAGAGCTGGAAAACCCTCGCGTAAATCAAATCGCATTGGATATCCAAACACGCTTCTGGTGCCAGTGCCAGTCCTGTCCCCCCTGTCCACGCCATAGTCCATGACATGCTTTAGCAAATCTAGATATTGTTTCATATACTTTATTTAGTTTACAAAATAGTTTGAATCTTTTCCCAAACCAAAGCCTGAACTTCCTCAATAGACAACAGCCTATTGCTTTGCACGCATTCAATCAAAATAAAATCAGAAAACTGTTCGCACAATTCCAAATAAGTCTGTTCTGCCCTTTTAAGATGGTTTAAATCATTTTCATGTAGATCACGCGCAGCGCCGCCTATATATTCACGGCTAGCTTTTTGATCTATAAGCTCTTGAGCTTTTTCAGCTGGAATATGCAAAACAATAGTAATGTCTGGCCTTGGAATTCCAAATACTTCATATTCATACTGGTCTAGCCATTGTAAATATCTATTGCGCTCCTCTGCGCTATCAAACTTTGAGCCTTGGTGTCCCATACTTGCAGACACATATCTGTTTGAGAGTATAATCTTGCCCTGATTAAGCTGCGAGCGCATGCTAAAGCTTGCATCATACCTATCAGCCATATAAAAAAATGACGCAATATATGGGCTTACATCTTCTGATGAGCCATATTTCCCATTTAAATAATTCTCAACCATCCCAGCTGACCTTGCGCCATACTGCGGAAAATCAACTGCTCCGACATCATATCCATCCTTCTGCAGGCGCTTAAGCAGCAAATTAGTCTGTGTTGCCTTGCCAGTGCCATCAATGCCATCTATAACAATAAGTTTGCCCTTCCTATTGATAATCGGTCTTAGATTATTTGGATTTGGTTCATCAGTTGAGCCAAATCCGCCGCGATCAATATTACCCATTGATTCAACTTCTTCCCATTCAGCAATTCCCACTGGCAAGAATATTCCTTGCGATACCTTGTCGCCTCTATTAAGCGTGATTGGATAATCAGTTGGGTTATAAAACTGCAATTGAATTTCATCATTATCTCCGCAAAAGTCTTGATCAATAATTCCTTCGGTTTTAATTAAGCCAGTCTTTTTTAAAGTGCTTGAGCGGTCGCTTACCCAAAGCATATACCCTTGCGGGATTTCTATTACCACATTTGCCGGAGCTCTTCCAACTCCTTGTGCGGGAATGATTGTGTCGATGCGCACTATAAAATCAAATGCAACCGCGCCATTGGTTTCATATTGCGGCAAAGGAAGTAAGTTATCAATGCGCTTTATTCTTACATTCATGTTAATTCCAAGTTTGCTTAAAATGCTTTGATAATTTCGGTCCTGTTCCAGTATATGATGAACCTAGTCCAGAACTATATAATTCTTGGGGCTGCTCCAGCATGTTCTCGTATACCATTGTACAAATGATTTGACGACGCGTTAAGCGAAAAGGAACATTATGAGCGCGAACTTCTAAAACCGCTGGAGTTCCCGCGCCCTCGCCTGCTTCGCCAAAACCCCACCCAGGATCAAAAAATCCAGCATAATGGGAGCGCATCTCTCCGCTTGAGGGATCATAAGAAGCCATTTCTCCTGCAAACATCGGAGGAAAGGTTATGCGCTCTATGCTTGAGAGCAGATAGAAATCATTAGGCACTAAAATTAATTCTCCGCTTTGCGGGCGAGCTATTGGCTCCCAAAAATCACTTGGCTCATATTCATCAATCAATCCAAGATCAATGGCTTTTGTAGTATCATGCTTTGCGCGATATCCAACCACGTCCCTGCTTTCTAGATCAACAGTCAGCATCAACCCGCCATCGCTGATTACAAGATCATCTTGCGGAACGGAAATACCTTCCTGTGTAAATAATACCCCATACTTTGTGTGCGCCAAGCGTATATCAGCTTCGCGCGCGCGATACTCTCCAGTGGTGCGGAACCGAACTTGGTTGCAAGCAAGGCTTGGATGAATTTTTACTACAAAATCCAATGGTATAACTTCTAAATATAATTGGCCTTTGTATCCAGAGGGAATATAATCAAACCTTGGCGTGCCATCAACAAGTAATCTGACGAAGAGGCCTACTCTGCCTATTGAGGATTTTGGATTTACATACGCGTAAATTCCAGGAGCTAAATCAACATATTCATTTAAAGGAATAATGTAAGATGAATTAGGCTCTAAAATCGTTTCTGGCTTTAGCTCAAAATCATACAAAGTTCGCTTTTGCAAAATCCCCCAAATTGATTCATTTGGCTTTGGCAAGAATGACGAACTTGTGCGATATACTCTGTCCCCAAGAGTAAGATCCAAGCTTGCTGGCTGAATCTGCTTTTCGCTGATCTCGCTCTTTGAAAAAATCATTGGATTTTTCCCTTGGATCATGTCTTTGATTTTTTGGTATGGCAATGTCATTTGGGATAAAAATGGAATAAAAAATAGAGGACGCATGCCCTCCAATATATTTAATTATTTTATCAAATACATGAGCGAAAGATACTAGACAAGAACTGAATTATATAGCGTACAAGCTGAAATTTAACCAATTAAGTGGATAACTTCTTGATTATCTTCTTTATCCGAAGCTCTTGGCCAAAGGGATGGATGTTCCAGACTCTTTCGTGCAAATAAAAGAAAATAAATTTAATCAGCTGGATTGCCGCGGAATCAATTAATGCCATTCTTATGTCTCTTGTAAAATAATATATCACTCCAAACGCGATTAAAAATCCAATAATCAGCCATGTAATTGATTTTAGTAAAGTTCTTGAATGATTCTCATGAAACATATTTTGTTTTTATTTTGATGTTGATGATAACAATTATACCAAAAATTGATTATATAAGCTAGCAATTATAATGGACTTTTTATCTTTTTGATGCTTGGATTAGTGACTTTGGTATATAGCTGGGTTGTCCGTATGTTTTGATGGCCAAGAAGTTCCTGCACATACCGCACATCAGTTCCGTTTTCTAATAGATGGGTCGCAAATGAATGCCTAAGCGAATGAAAACTTGCTGGTTTAGTAATTCCTGATTTTTTTAGGCATGCGTACAATACTTTTTGCGCGGTCGTCTCGGTTACATGTCCGCCTCTCTCGCTTACAAAAATATAATCATGAGCCTCCTTGTCCGCCATAAGCGATTTCAATTTGGGAACGAGATTTCGTGAAAGTACAGTAAGACGATCCTTGTTTCCTTTCCCTTTCCTAACAGTAAGCGTTAACTCAGCTATATCAACATCCCGAACTCTGACGCGAACCACTTCGCTTATACGCAATCCTGCGGCATATGCCAATTCCATGAGCATTTGATGTTTTATATTTTGTGTTTGAGTAAAAAGCAAGCCAAGCTCATCCCTACTTAAAACTATGGGCAATTTTTTGCTTTTTTTAGGATGGCGAATTTTCTCAAAATTCTTCCTTTTGTAAATTTCGGTATACAAAAAATTAATTGCATTCGCATACAATGATATGGTTTGGCTTGAAAGCGATGCTTTTTGTTTTCCAGAAAGGTATTTTTTTATGTCTTCTATTGCAAGCTCACGCAAGGGTTTATGGTAATAGCTGTATATATCACGTATCACACTATTATATGCTTCAATAGTCCTACGGCTGTAGTTGCGCAACTCCATTTCTCGGCGTACAATAGATATAAGATCCTCTCCCATAAATACTATATTATATTCCACATATCATACCAAATATAGCATATTTTACGTAAACATTCCACATATACACTAGTTAAACAAAATATATTTTTTTCTTTCTATGCATAAAACAACGATTATCATTTTAATTCTACTCATACTGGTAACTGGTTTTGTAATCGCAAAAATGCCTAATTGGACAGGAACGGCCACTTCTGATGGTCATCACGCCGCCAGCCAGTGTGAAGGATACTCAACGTCAGTTCATAGTTTCGACGTATTTGGCTTAGCTCGCGAACATTTTGACAACCCGCTACAGCGTCTATTGACTTTTACTATGGACACACATGGTTATGATAATAACGCACATACTATACAAGTGGCTGGCTATTCTTTCTTTAGAATAAAAATAACAGAAGCGACCTATGATTGTCGTGGTGGCCTAACGACAACCAAGAGCTTTTTCTTTAATTAACGCAAAGCATAGAAAGAAAAAAATATACATCGTTTAACACGGCATATACGGTTCAGGAAAAAGAGAGAATTTAGATTTAATAAGGTTGTCTCTTTTCCCTTCTCCCAAATCGCGTTTCTGATAGCAACGGTCAGTGCTTCTGTGATACTATACTGATAGACAGCGTGATAC
>NZBL01000003.1 GCA_002687895.1 bacterium
GCGCTTAAAAGATTCTGATGGTTCAATCATAGTAGAAAAATTCGGAACAGCTCGCGCAGAAGAAGTAGGCGAATTTGGATCATTTGGAGAGTTGCTATTATTTGATGAAGCTTCAACAGATACTGGTGTTTTAGAAGTATATTCAATTAGCGCTTTTGATGGAAGCGAGCAAGATTTAGTTTCAATACCAATTAAATTTTAATATTATCGTCATTCTGAGCGCAGCGAAGAATCCCGCGAACAACAACGAGATCTTTTGCTACACTCAAGATGACGACTATGCATATGTTAAACAAAAAATTATTTTTCATTTTATTTGGGGTAGCGCTTATTGGCGTAGGATGCAGTAATAAATCAGATGAAAGCAATTTATTTGATAATTCACAGGCTGATAATCAATCTCAAGAGCAGGAACAACAGGAATCAGATCAGGACAGTCAAGAGCAATCAGCTCCTAGTGATGAATCAGATCAAGAAACAAGTAATCAAACTAGTTCTATGGCAAATCAAATAGCGACCTTAAAGACAAGCATGGGAGATATCAAAGTAGAGCTTTTTACCGAAGACGCTCCAATTACAGCTGGAAACTTTTTAAAGCTTGCAAAAGAGGATTATTATGATGGAATCACTTTCCATAGAGTAATTCCAGATTTTATGATTCAAGGCGGAGACCCTCTATCAAAAGATGATGATCCCACTAATGACGGAACAGGCGGGCCGGGATATTTTATAGAAGACGAATTCTATGAGGGTTCAACTAATGTGCGAGGAACATTATCAATGGCAAACGCAGGACCTGGAACAGGAGGATCCCAGTTTTTTATCAATATCAAGGATAATTCTTTTCTAGACTACGACAAAGAGCCATTAAGCTCCAAGCACGCAGTGTTCGGAAAAGTCTTGGAAGGAATGGATATTGTAGACAGCATATCGCTTGTATCTAAGGATGGACGAGATCGTCCTTTGGAGAATGTTGTTATACAAGATATAGTTGTAGAATAGCAAAAAATATTGTATACTAATTGCATTATGATTCATAGAGTCATTCTTGCGATTGGAGTGTTTATTTTGCTGCCAGCAATTGCTTTTGCGGCTGATTTGTCGCTTACTAAAGATGATGTTTACTTTTCAAATTCAAATCCAATTGCCGGAGAAACAATCCGCATTTACGCCACAGTTCAAAATCAAAGCCAGCAAGACGCGCAAGCGCAGGTAAGGTTTTTTGTTGATAATAAGCAAATAGGATCCAGCCAGCCAGTAAGCATTATAACTAATGGATCTGACACTGTTTTTATAGATTGGAGCCCGAACGAAGGATATTATGAAATCAGTATAGATGTAATTAATGTGGAGCCAGGAGACGCGCAGCAGGATAATAATAAAATAGTTATAGAGGATTTTGTTATTGATCTAGACACAGATGGGGATGGAATATTTGATACTAAGGATAATGATGATGACGGCGACGGCTTAGAAGACGGATTAGAAAGAATTAAGGGAACAAATCCTTTAGATCCTGATTCAGACGGGGATGGAGCAGTGGATGGAGTTGATGAGTTTCCTTTAGACGCGAGTGAAAAATACGACAATGACAAAGATGGAATCGGCAATAACGCGGATCCAGACAATGATAATGACGGAACTCCAAATGGAGATGATCCAGCGCCTTTTAATCCAAATATAACTGGCAAAGAGGTGGAACCAGAACCAATTCCAGAACCAGAACAAGAAAAAACTCCAGAACCAGCTTCTGCGCCATCTTCATCGCCTCCCAGCCCAGCTCCATTGCCAGTTCCAGAGCCAGCTTCTGCGCCAGAACCAGAGCAAGAATATGAAATAGAAGAAGTTATTTACACATTCCCAGATGAGTCAGAAGCAGATTATATTCTGGATATTATGATAGCTAAAAGCAGGATAAACTGGAATACATATCAGTTTGATGTTCTTGGGAGCGGCTCCTCATATCTATATTTATGGGATTTTGGAGATGGAAAGCTTGCACAAAGCCCTGATCCAAAGCATTCGTTTTCAAGGAGCGGCGATTATGAGATTACTCTTTCGGTAAGCGATGGAGATGGGGGATTAGGAACAGCAAAAGAGAAAATCAGCATTGGATTTTGGAATATAGGAAATTTACTGCTCCAAATTATTATAGGGATATTAGCTTTATTTGGAATAACCTTGGCTGCTTATATAGCGCATAGCAGCATCACAAAACGCAAGAAATAAGTATGAAATCAATTACTCATAAGTCTGTTACTTGGCATCATTTTGAAGAAAACGACCAAAAAACAGTAAAATATTTAGATGAGAAATTTGACTTCCACCCTTTAGATATAGAGGATGTGGAAAGCGGGCCTCAGCAGCCAAAAACAGACTTTTACAAGAATTATTTGTTCGCTGTTCTGCATTTTCCAAATTATAATAAAGAGGAAAAGCGCATACATGTGTTTGAGCTGGATGTATTTGTTGGGGATGACTATGTGATTACAGTGGCAAAAGGCGAAAACCACCGCTTGCTTGATATATACGATCAAATGACTAATGATGGCGAGTTTAAGGAGGAAATAATGGGCAAGAGCGCTGGGTTTTTCTTTTATAAAATTATTGACGAGCTAACAGATTCCTGCTGGCCTGTTGTTCGCAGAATCAGCACGCAAATGAGCGATATTGAGGATGAAATTTATAGCGAAGACACAAGCACTGGAACTGTATGGCGCATAGCCTTAACAAGGCGCAATTTAATCCGCTTGCGCCGCATACTCAATCCGCAGATAGTGGTTATGGCTTCTTTAGTGCATGCTGATAAGTCTTATCTTAAAAAGTCATTAAGTGTTTATTTTGACGACATACAAGATACGCTGAATCGTTTGCAGTCAATTACTTTGGGCAATGTGGAGGTGATGAATACCTTGCATAATGTTAATGAATCCTTGATTTCCCAGCGCACAAACCAAGTAATTAAGCTGCTTACTGTTATATCTGTTTCTCTTTTACCAATGACTCTTTTGACTGGATTTTACGGCATGAATGTGGCTGGATTGCCGTTTGTGGACAAGCCGAACGCTGTGTGGCTTATTTTTGGAGTGCTATTGTTGATGGTGGCTGTGTTTTTAGCAATTTTTAGAAAGCGAGATTGGATATAGTATGAAATATGATGTCATCACAATTGGATCAGCGGTTAAAGACATTTATTTGTTCCTAGATCCTCGGGATGCTCCAGTAATTGATAATCCAAAAAAAGATCCTGCTCGCGAAAAGCTTATTACTTTGGAATTCGGCGCTAAGATTGATGTTAAGGATTCCGTAACAACCATAGGAGGAGGCGCTGTAAACTGCGGCGTAACGTTTTCTCGCTTAGGATTTAAATCAGCTAGCGTAGTATCAATAGGAGATGATGAAAACGCGGACAGTGTTGAGCGCGCAATGAAAAATGAGAAAATTGACACAAGGTTTGTTCAGCGAAACAAGGATTTGCCAACTGGATTTTCCACGCTTATTGTGGCAGGCAAAGCAAAGCACGATAGGGTAGTTTTAGTGGAAAGAGGAGCAAGCAATAAAAATAATTTTGATCCGCAAAAAAGAGGAATTACTAAAACTAAATGGTATTATGCATCAGCGCTTTCTGGATCATGGAAAAAAGAGCTCCAAGATATAGCTCTTGCTGTTCGCAAACATAAGATAAAATGGGCTTGGAATCCCGGATCAAGCCAGCTTCACGAGGGCTTAAGCGGGCTATCAAGCTTTATGAAGGCATGCACAGTATTTATGGTAAATAGAGATGAGGCCTTGGAACTGACTGGAGCAGAAAACAAGCCAAAAATTTTATTAAAGGCATTGCTTGCCAAAGGCCCTGAATCTGTAATCATAAGCGATGGAATTAATGGCATATATTACGCTGATGAGTCGCAAATGCTGTATATGTCAGCGGATAAGTCTATTAAAGCAGTAGAAGCA
This sequence comes from bacterium, assembly GCA_002687895.1. Taxonomy (GTDB): domain Bacteria; phylum Patescibacteriota; class Patescibacteriia; order UBA2169; family UBA2169; genus UBA2169. The sequence goes on from NZBL01000003.1 coordinate 3,958, forward strand.
ACTGGAGCAGGAGATTCATTTGGATCGGGGTTTGTGGCAGGCTTACTAGATAAAGATGATATTGAATATGCCTTAGATCTTGGAATCACGAATTCTGAATCAGTTATAAGGAAAGTGGGAGCCCAACAGGGCATATTGCGTAAAAAAGATGCTGATTGCGCGGTTTCTTCATCAAATCACACATTAAAGAAAATATAATATGTCAAAAAAGAGGTTAAGATTAGAAGTTTTGGAAAAAATGGCAAAGCTTGCCACAGCTGGTTTTGGATTGGTGGCAGCCTTGGCATGGAACAGCGCTATTCAGGATTTATTTAAAAAAGCAAATCCATTTGGCAAGCCAGATGATATTACAGTCAAGTTTATATATGCTGTTGTGGTCACAATTATTGTAGTAGTTGTTACTATTCTTATCAGCAGATCAACTAATAAATTAAAAGAAGATTTAGACCTTACCCCAGGCGGGGCAGAAGAGGAAAAATCAAAAAAGTAAATACAAATATATGGCAAAACAAATATTTTCAAAGCTGGAAGCAGTTAAATTCGGCTGGGAAACCATGAAAAAGCATTTTTGGTTTTTTCTGCAGATAATTATTATTGTATTCTTAATATCCTATGGCCCTAGTCTTGTGGCGAATGCTCTTGATAAAATTGAGCTGCCCACTATTGCTGTGCTGTTTTTCTTTTTATTTGGAATAGTATTCTGGGGTTTGCAGCTATTGATTTCAATAGGCGTAATAAAAATAGCGCTTAGGTTTGTAAGCGGCTCTACTTCAAAATTAAAAGAATTGTTTTCCGGAGCAGGTCTTATAATAAATTATGTTGTTTCTTCAGTTTTGTACGGATTAGTGGTATTTTTCGGGTTTATTCTGCTAGTTGTTCCTGGAATTATTTTCGCAGTAAGATTCCAGTTTTATCAGTATCTGGTTGTGGACAAGAATATGGGGCCGATTGAAGCTCTTAAGGTCAGCTGGCATATTACAGATGGATCATTTTGGAATCTTGTATTGTACTGGCTTTTGGTTGCGGGAATCAATATCCTTGGAATATTAGCCCTAGGAATCGGCTTGCTTGCCACTATTCCAACCACTGTTGTGGCTACTGCTTGGGTATATAAAAAGCTTTCTCAAAAATCACATGCATAATTGGAAAATCGCAGATCAATTGACATCAGATGTTCAAACAAAATTTCCCGATATAAATCGGGTTATTTTGTCATTGCTTGTAAATCGCGGCTTAGGGTCAAAACAAGAAATTGACACGTTCTTAAATCCTAAATACGAAGATCTACATGATCCTTTTCTGTTTCGTGATATGCAGAAGCTTGTTGATAGAATCAAGCAGGCGTGCGAAAAGTCAGAATCAGTATTTGTATATGGAGATTATGATGCGGACGGTGTATGCTCATCAGTTTTAATGGTAGAAACTCTCCGTAATATCGGTATTAAAAACGTTGATGTATATATTCCTCATAGAGAAAAAGAAGGCTATGGGTTAAACAAATCCGCGATTGACTTTATATCATCCAAACAAACTAAGCTTTTAATTACAGTTGACTGCGGAACAAGCAATGTAGAAGAAGTCGCATATGCTAAAGAATCAGGACTTGATGTTATTATCTGCGATCATCACGAAGAGCCGCAAGAACTTCCAAAAGATGTAACTGCTTTTTTGAATCCCCATCTAACTGGGGAAACTTATCCATTTAAAAATTTGGCAGCAGTAGGCGTTGTATTCAAAGTAGTACAAGCCTTGTGGAAGTCTTTTGATCTTCCAGAAGGAAAAGAAAAGTGGTTTTTAGATCTTGTTGCAATCGCAACAGTTGCGGATATGATGGATCTGCAGGGTGAGAATCGCGTTTTCGTCAAGTTCGGATTAAAGGTGCTTAATAAGACACAGCGTCTTGGCTTAAAATCATTGATTAGTTTTATAGAAACAAAGTCGCAGGAATTAGGAGTATATGAAATTGGATTTATGATTGCGCCAAGGTTAAACGCGGCTGGCAGGCTTGATCACGCGAACGCGGCATACGAACTTCTAGAAACAAAAGACAAGCAAAAAGCAAGCGAGTTTTCCCAAGGATTAAATGAAACCAACTTATCGCGCCAAGCAGAAACACAGAGATTATTATCAGAAGCCTTGGATCAGGTAAAGCCGCAGCTGGAATCAAATAAGGTTCTTGTAGCACTAGGAGATACTTGGCCAGTTGGGGTAGTGGGCTTAGTCAGCGGCAGGATTACGGATATATTTCATCGGCCGTCATTAGTAATTACTAAAACTGAAAAAGGCTTAACCGGCTCTGGCAGAAGTATAAGAAAGTTCAACATTACGCAGGCTTTGCAAAAATCAAGCAAATATCTTTCACGATTTGGCGGACACGAAGGAGCGTGCGGGTTCACGCTGAAGGATGAGTCAATGCTGGAGGATTTCAAAAACAAGATGAATGAGGTCGCGAACACGGAATTAACTGAAGATGATTTAGTCAAACAGCTCATCATAGATGCGGAGCTGACATTGGACCAAATTGATTGGGATTTAGTAAATGAACTGGAAAAGCTAAAGCCGTTTGGCATGGGAAACATTACTCCAAAGTTCGCGTCATTTGGAGTACGAGTTGAGGATATATTTTTAATGGGAAAAGAGAAAAATCATATGCGCGTTAAGGTAGATCAAAACGGGGCTGCGCATAGCGCGGTTGCTTTTGGTTTTGGAGAGAAATATAAAGATAAGTTGAATCAAGGCGATTTGATTGATATCGTATATGATATAAGTATAAATGAATGGAAAGGCAAGAAGGATATTCAGCTTAAAATAATAGATATGAAAACTCGATAATATGAAATTAACTATATACACAGATGGAGGCGCGAGAGGCAATCCAGGCCCTGCTGGGATTGGTGTTTATATTACTGAGAAAGGCAAGAAAATTAAGGAAATATCAGAATATATAGGAAAGGCAACAAATAATCAAGCAGAATATAAGGCCTTGATTCGTGGTCTAGAAGAAGCAAAAAAGCTTAAAGCTGATGAGGTGAATGTCGTTATGGATAGTGAGCTCATAGTCAAACAAATGAACCAAGAGTATAAGGTGAAAGATAAGAATCTTGCATCTTTGTTTGTTAGGGCTTGGAATCTTATTAATGAGTTTCAATCTTATACAGTCAAACATGTGGTGCGGTCAAAAAATAAAAAAGCAGATGATTTAGTTAATCATGCAATTGATAAGGAAGTAAAATAAAAAGGCTCCGCGCGAACGCAGAGCCAGTACTTATTCTATTCGACTTAATTGCTTAAGTCTGTTTTTGATTATTTCTTTTATTTCGGCCGCAGGATTTTTATTGGTAATTGGCAATTCTTTGCCAATACGAATAAAAATTTTTGATCCAAATTTTCCCTTATTCTCATATTCAATACCAATAGGAATTATTGGGATGCTAATTCCTGATTGTTGTATATGTTCTACTGAGGTTGTGTATATGTCACCAACCTTTCCAGGTGTACGCTCTCCTTCTGGATAAGACACAATTATCTCACCCTGCTGGTATAGCCAGGATGTATATTCTGGCATATTTTTTTGAAGCGAGGCCTTCCACCTTTCGTTTGTTTCCTTTGAGTACTTTTTTGATTTTCTTATCCTCAAATCTTTAGGCCTTGCAATTCTTATGCCGCCGAATTTTTCTACCCAGCTAGGTATGCTTGCTTTCATCATAAAGTACAAAGGCCTGTAATGTATATTATGAACCATTACACCTATCAAAAATGTGTCTAAGTTTGATATATGCTTTGGCAGTAATAGAGCAGGGCCTTTAATTGGAATATGATCTCTACCAAAGACTATCACGTTATAGAAAACATATAGTACTATTTTCGCAAAGTATCTAATAAATAAATTAGCATACTTATTCCTACGATGCTTAAACTTGGTTTCAGTTTCCATTATATTTTCCTTGTTAAGGTGCGCGATTTTTTTAGGTTTATTGGCATTGCGGATTTTAGCAGATAATTAATAATTATTCAAGAAACTAAAAACTGCCCTTTAACAGTTTTTATGCACACTTACAATGGATAGGAAAACCTATAAGCCGAATTTAGTACCTGGCGTATGCCGGGTGACAATCATCTATCTAGATCATACATTGCTGCATGGCTCAGACGAGCTACCAAATTTACTCTTTCACCAAATAGGGTTTGCCTCTTCTTGCGCGTCACCGCACAAGCGCGTGAGCTCTTACCTCACGGTTTCAACCTTACCGTCCGGCATGTGCCGGCTTAGGCGGTATACTTTCTGTTGCACTTGCCCGAGCTTTGAATCTGAATAAAACTCTCGAGGGGTTTTCTTCACATTCTTATACTGGTTGCTGTTAGCAACTATTTTTATCGTCATCATTAGGCAGGCCATGCGGCCTGCCCGCCGAATGGCGGGTGTTCGGACTTTCCTCCCTGGCGTATGCCGGGGCGATTGTCTAGTCTTCCTATCCATTATAAATGCACAATATTAGTATAATATCAGAACTTGCTAGATATGTCAAGTTTTGGTTATATTACTTTATTATACTGTATGAAAGTGCTAGAGTAAACCATACTTTATGAAGCGATCAGAGCTTATATTTAGCTTTCTCTTGATACCAATGGATTATCTAATGCTGTTAGCTGCAGGACTTGCAGCTTATTTTTTAAGATACAAGACATTTTTAACAGATGTAAGGCCAGTTATTTTTGATATTGGACTATATGAATATTTGGGAATAGCCGCGATTGTGGCCTTAATTTGGCTGCCAATGTTCGCTTTAGCGCAGATGTATTCAATAAAAACAACACGTAGATTGATTCATGAGTTTAATCGCGTGGTTCTTGGATGCTCAATGGGACTTGTGGTAATAGTCTTGTTCATCTTCTTCCGGCATGAGCTGTTTGGATCTAGATTTATTGTGCTAGCAAGCTATCTTACTGCTATAATATTTGTTTTTCTAGGGCGCGTGATTATACGCAACATTCAAAGATCAATGTTTGAAAAGAGCATAGGCATACAAAGAACAGTGATTTTTGGAGATGATAAAACAGCGTACAATCTAATCAACTTTCTCAAGCGCGACATTAGATCTGGGTACTCTATTGTGCGCCATTTTAGAAAACTGGATGATGCTTCCTTAGGGTCGCTTGCTAACATGGCAAAGCATGACAGCGCTGATATAGTCATTCACGCGGATCCGAATCATGGGCGCAGAGAGGTTTCTAGATTATACACATTTTGCCAAGAGCATCATTTGGATTTTTCTTACGCGGCTGATGTCTTGGAAGCAAAAACCAGCAATGTAGAGGTAACTGATCTTGGAGGCACGCCTGTAGTTCATATTAAAAAAACTCCTTTAGATGGATGGGGAAGAATTGTTAAAAGAATAATGGATATCGCGTTTGCCACGCTTGCGCTCATAGTCCTTTTGCCGATATTACTTTTACTTGGAATTTTGATTAAGTTTGATTCGCGAGGACCAATATTTGTCCGCTTAACTAGGCTAGGAGATGGGGCGCGCAAGTTTAAATTATATAAATTCAGGTCAATGGTTCAAGACGCGCACAAGATGAAAATTCAGCTTTCCATGTTTAATGAGCGCAGAGACGGGCCTTTGTTTAAAATGAAAGAAGATCCCCGCATTACCAAAATTGGAAAGTTTATGCGCAAGTGGAGCATAGATGAGCTTCCAAACTTCATCAACGTGATTTACGGAGAATTAAGCTTAGTAGGGCCTCGTCCGCATGAGCCAGAAGAAGTTGGAAAATACATAGGACAGCAAAAAAGGCTTTTAAATATCAAGCCTGGAGTAACTGGCATGGCGCAGATCTCCGGCAGAAGCGGATTATCATTTGAAGAAGAAACGCGTTTAGATTTATTTTATATAGAAAACTGGAGCTTTTGGCTTGATGTGCAGATATTATTAAGAACTCCGTTTGTGGTTATTAGGGGAAAAGACGCAGTATAATATATGAATGTCGCATTAGTGCATGATCACTTGAATCAAATTGGAGGAGCAGAGCGGGTGGTTTTAGATATGCATAAAATATGGCCAAAAGCGCCTTTATACACATTGGTTCACGACAAAAACAAAGTTAAAGATTTTTTTAACAGCTTGGAAATTAAAACATCATTTATTCAAAAGCTGCCATTATCCTTATCGCATTTGCGCTGGTATTTGTCTTTGATGCCAACAGCTGTTGAATCATTTAATTTATCAGAATATGATGTAATCCTATCTTCTGCGTCAGCGTTTGGAAAAGGCGCTATTGCTCCTCCAAATGCCCTGCATATCTGCTATTGCCATACTCCAACTAGATACCTTTGGAGCGACGCGCACACATACGCGAGCGAGGTTGGAGGAGGCGGATTAATCGGCAAAATATTGCCGTTCGTGCTCCACCGCCTTCGCATGTGGGACTTTTTAGCAAGCCAGCGAGTTGATTATTTTATTGCAAATTCCCAATTTGTAGCTGATAGGATCAAAAGATATTATAACCGCGAAAGCGTTATAATGTATCCGCCGGTTGATACACTGGGATATCCTGTTGTTCCTAAGATGAACTATTTTGTATTAGTATCGCGATTAAGGCCGTACAAAAAGGTTGATATTGCAATTCGTGCGTTTAATCGTTTAAACATGCCATTAGTCATAGTTGGTGATGGAGAAGAGCGTAAAAATTTGGAAGCTATTTCAGCATCAAACATATATTTTACAGGCAATGTGGATGAATCAATTAAAAAGAAACTTTTAGCAGGAGCTTTGGGATTTATTCATCCTCAAGAGGAAGACGCTGGAATAGCGGCAATTGAGGCAATGGCAGCTGGAACTCCTGTGATTGCTTTTGATGCTGGAGGCGCTCGCGAAACTATTATACAAGACGTTACTGGCATGAAGTTTGAGGAGCAGACTTGGCAGATGCTTGCTGATACTGTGATAAGGTTTAAGAAGCAGTCTTTTGACTATGATATGATACGCGATCATTCCCAGCAATTTAGCAGAGAACGCTTTATGAATGAATTAAAAACTTTTGTTGATATGAAATATTTAGAAAGCAGATAACATGATAATAGGAATAGACGCCAGAGTATTGCAAGAGGGAACAGGAGGTGTGTTTGTGTATGCGAAAAATCTTCTTCAGAGTTTAATTCCACAGGCAAAGAATCATCAATTTAAATTATTCCTAAATCAGTATAAAAAAACAGAGAATAATGTCATAAATGAATTAGCTAAACATTCTAATGTAAAGTTATATCAATATAGATTTCCAAATAAATTTTTAAACGCCTCATTCCTATTTCGCAAATGGCCAAAGATTGATGAATTAATACATGGGTGCGATGTTTTGTTTTTTCCAAGCATGATGTATTCTGCTTGGTCAAAAAAAACTAAAACAGTATTAACAATGCATGATCTTTCTTATGAAATTTATCCAGAATTTTTTACTCCTCACCAGCAGATTTGGCATAAGCTAATGAAGCCCAAACAACTATGTCAAGAAGTGGATAAGGTTATATCTGTTTCAGAGAGCACGGAGAAAGATATAATATCTAAATACAATATTGAGCAGGAGAAGGTTCATGCAATACACTCTGGAATTGATGATTTATTTAGGCCAGTTGTTGATAATAATAAGCTTAATCAAGCGCGGAAAAAGCATAATTTGCCAGATAAGAAATTTATTCTGCAAACTGGAACAATTGAGCCCAGAAAAAACCATATAGCTACTCTTGCGAGTTTTGAAGAGCTTCATCGGCAATATCCAAAAGAAATGCAAAATACTCATTTACTATTTGCTGGGCATAATGGTTGGAAATCAAGAACTTTAATTAAAAAAGTGTACAAATCAAAAGTTCGTGATAAGATCCATATAGCAAATGAGGTTGCTTTAGCTGATATGCCGAGCTTATACTCATTAGCATCAGTATTCAGCTATCCATCTTTTTACGAAGGATTTGGCTTTCCTGTTTTGGAAGCATTTAGCTGCGGAGTTCCTGTTGCTGCTAGCCATACTTCTTCTTTAGGAGAAATCGCGCAGAACGCTTGCTTGCTTGTAAATCCATATCGCATTGATGAGCTTACTATTGCAATTCATCAGCTTTTAGCAGATCCAAGTCTGGCAAAATCAATGCGAGCAAAAGGATTAGCTAGAACTGTGAATTTCAGCTGGGAAAAAACAGCCAAGCAAACACTTAAAGTATTAGAATCAGCTTAATATGCATATAGGAATAGACGCTAGAATGTATGGCATAAAGCACAGAGGCATTGGCAGGTACACTGAATGCCTGATTTCGCATTTAGCAAAATTAGATGATGATAACCGCTATACATTGTTCATGCTTCCAGAGGAAATAAATAACCTTAATCTTGATACAGGAAAGTTCAAAGCTGTAAAGGCAGATGTTAGATGGTACACATTAAAAGAGCATTTAATAATGCCGAAAATTATTAAGCAGTCTGGAGTGGATTTAATGCATTGGACTCATTTGAACGCGAGCTATTGGTGCCCTGTGCCATATATTGTTACTATACATGATTTAATTGTGTTCCATTTTCCTGATACAAGGTCATCTAATCTGCCTAAGTGGAAATTCAAGATAAAGGTTAAAGGATATGATATGGTTCTTAAGAACGCCATAAATAAAGCAAGGCATATTATTGCGGTATCTGAATTTACAAAGCGCGACATTATGAGGCATCTTAGTGTTGATGAGCAGAAAATTTCTGTAACCCAATTAGGAATAGATAAAATGCTGCTAGGAACAAATGTTCTGCGAAACACTCCACAGTTTGATCAATATTTGTTTGACAAGTTCAAGATTCATAAGCAGTATGTGGTATATGTTGGAAGCGCTTATCCGCATAAAAATCTTGAAAAGCTAGTTAATGCTTTTGCTTTAACTAGGCTAAAATACAAGCGCAACTGGCAGCTGGTTCTGGTTGGCAGAATAGATGAGTTTTATAAGCGTTTGCAGACATATGTAAATGAGAATGTTAAGGGCGACAACATTAAAAAAGATATAATTTTTACTGGACAGATTTCAGATAAAGAGCTGGATGGCGTGTATAGAGGGGCAAAGCTTCTTGCATATCCATCATTATACGAGGGATTTGGGCTGCCAGCCTTGGAAGCGGCAAGCAGAGGCATTCCAGTAGTTTGCGCCAGCTCATCAAGCTTGCCAGAGGTAATGGCAGATGCTGCTTATTATTTTAATCCAAAAGATATAAACCACATGGCAAGCGTACTTGATCTTGTTGGAGGATCTCACAAAATACAAGATGAAATCGCAAAAAAAGGGCTTGCGCGAAGCCAGCAATTTTCTTGGCAAAGAACTGCTCAAGAAACTTTGGCAGTGTATAACAGCTTAAGATAGGCGCTTGGTGATTTGATTGTGTTTATGTTATAATCAAAGTATATAAGTTATCCCCATGCATGCCGCAAAAACAAAAGAAAACATCATCAAAAATTAAATCAGGCAGCACTTCTAAATCAGTAATTGCCCGCAAAAAAGCAGCAGATGACATGGCTCATCTGGAATTTTCAATTACGAAAAATGCCAAATCACATGATTATGCTCCTACATCAAAAAAATCAACTAAAAAAAAGGAATCAGCAAAATCAATTGTAGAGCAAGTAAATAAGATTGATGCAAAAATAGATGCCATAGGCAGCGTAGCTGTAAAAAAGACAGAGCATATACTTAAAGTGAATAAATCAAGCCATAAGCGCTCGCCTTATGTTGTGCGCTTGCTGGATGAATGGGAAACAACTAAGCCCGCTAACATATCTAGTAAATCTAGAATCCAGGACACAGAAGACAGTGCAGAATGGATAAAAGAGGTTCAAAGACTTAGGAAGGGTACTGCGGCATCATATAAGAACAAACTGAATAATATCAGCATTGATTTACTTGGAAATAAAAGCTCTAAAAGGAAGAATAGATCAATTAAATTAAGCAATGCTCCGGTTTTGATAGGCTCTGCGTTAATGCGCGCAATACAAGCGATTATCAAATGGTTTTTTGAGTTTTTGCTTTCAATTCCTTTGGGATTTTTGCTCGCGTTTCAGGTTCTTCTTGCTTTGGTGGAATACGCGAACAAGGCCGCGATCGCGTTTGGAAGATCAGCAGGCAAAGGAATTTCTTATTTTGTTGAGCAGATAATCTTTTTATTAGTAGCTCTTATTAAGGCAGTGGTCGTAATCCCAATCAAGCTGATTACTTTAGCTATTTTAGGAATATACAGGATAATGAGCACTGGAGGATCGTTGATTTTATGGTTTGGAAACGGCGTATATGAAACATTTAAAAATTATTTTTCCGTGCTTCTTAATCCTCCAAAAAGGTTCTATCAAAGGCTTGCGGTATTCATTATAATTGTAGGAGTTATTATTTTGCCAGTAAAGATATTATCAGACGCGCCAGAGCAGATAAGAATTTTGCAAGGAAGCGTTTTAGGGGCTACTAAAGATGGTTATACAAATATTGCCTCAATAGGAGATGTAATAGGCGAAGGACAGGCAGATGCGGCCCAAAATCATCTGCTGGAGGCTCAGCTTAAATTCAGCCAGGCCCGCGATTCAATTGATTCGCTAAATATTATTGTAAGGGGAATGATAAGCGTGCTTCCTCAAGGCCAAGATGGATTGCATGCTATTTCCGCTGGAGAGGAATTAACTACTTTAGCCCAGCTTATTACAAAAGCAGTTGAGCCTCTTGTGGATTCAAGCACAGCCCAAGGCACATCGCTTTCTATAATAAAAACAATGCAGCAAACTCTTCAATCCGCGCTCCCGCATGTAAATAATGTTCAATCTCATTTATCTGAAATTAATCCAGAAAATCTTCCGAGCGAATTCCAAGATAAGTTCATATCAGCTCGCGAACTTCTGCCTTCTGTTAGAGCGGCAATTATAGATGTTGATTCACTATCAGATACTTTAGTGCAAGTTTTAGGCGCAAATGGCGCAAAAAGATACGCAGTATTATTCCAGAACAATAATGAGCTTCGCCCTGCAGGAGGATTTATAGGAAGCTTGGCATTTGTTGATATTAGGGACGGTGTTGTTGAAAATATAGAAATCCCAGGAGGAGGTTCATATGATTTTCAAGGATACTTATCAGAGCACATAGAGGCGCCAAAGCCTTTGCAGCTTGTGAACGCGAGATGGGAGCTTCAAGATTCAAACTGGTACCCAGATTGGCCTACTTCAGCGGAAAAGGCAGCTTGGTTCATAGAAAAATCAGGACACTCCAGTGTTGATGGAGTAATTGCTTTGCAAGCCACGACCTTGGTTAAATTGCTAGAAATATTAGGGCCAATGGAATTTGAGCAGGAAGAAGGCGATCCAGTTGTTTTGACCAGTGCAAATGTTCTGGATGAAATTCAGCGAGAGGTTGAAATTGATTATGACAAGCAGGAAAATCAGCCAAAGAAATATATTGCCGAACTCGCGCCTCGTGTGCTGGAAAAGATACTTTCAAGCCAAGGCAAGGATCAGCTTGCAATGCTAGGTTTGATAAAATCAGAAATAGAGCAAAAAAATATCCTTTTATATTTTAGGGACAGCCAAATCAACCAGTCTTTTATTGATAGAGGATGGGAGCCGTCTATAATATCCACTGATTTGGATTATCTTTCAATTATTCACGCGAATATTGGCGGCGGAAAAACAGACGGAGTTATAAGCGAGTCTTGGGACCAAGAAATTATAATTGACGAAGACGGCAGCGCCATTGCGGAGCTTACTATCATCCGCCAGCATAATGGAGATCCAAATAATATTTTTGAAAGCTATAATAATGTGGATTTTGTTCGCGTGTACGCACCAGAGGGAAGCGAGCTGATCTCGTTTACAGGAGTTAAGCCTCCTGCTGTGAGCATGTTCAAAGAGCCTGAAAGTTTTTACACTAAGGATTATGAATTAACTGAAATTGAGGGGAACGTAATTATACATGAAAAAACAGGAACAAGAATAACAAATGAGTTCAAAAAAACTGTTTTTGGGAACTGGCTGCAGGTTGATCCTGGCAATATATTAGTTTCAAAAATCAAATACAAGCTGCCTTTTAAGGTTAAGCCTTTTGATTTGCTAAATCCTCAAGTAAAAAGCGGATATTCTTTGTTAATCCAAAAACAAGCAGGCGCGCGCTCTATCCCATATTCAATATCTCTGCGATATCCTTCTAATTGGGAGGTTTCATGGAGCCAGTCAGTGGGCCAGGCAAGTGTTCAAATACTAGGGCCTGGTTTAACTATATTTGAAGGAGATCTCTCAAAAGATACAGGTTTTTCAGTACTATTTGGGAAATAAGTACCTATTTTTAGCTAAAATTAGCATAAATTCTTGTCATATAATTGACAAGTTTTTTTATTTGTGCTATAGTGTTTTCTTAATCAAAATTGATCTTTGCTCCGCCCTAGGCGGACAAGTTGCCAAGACTAATCTGGGGGAAATGCTGATGGCGTCCTTTTTAAGGGCCATTCCAATTTTTGTTGGAATGGTTTTGTCATCTAGCTTTCAGGGTTTATAAATTGGGAGGGTTTAATCAATTTATATTACCCATCCCCACCCTGGCCTCCAGTTTAGTCTTGGCAATATTAGACACAGCAAATGCTGTGTTTTTTTATTCAAAATTTTGCTTTTTGTGGTATAATAGTATACAATCTTACACTAATTATGGTTGAATCTATTAAACACAAACTAACTCATACCATAACCGGCGGGGCAATCGTGATCGCTGGTTTTTCTTTATTATCGCGCGTGCTTGGATTAGTGCGAGATCGCTTATTATTCTCTACCTTTGGAGCTGGAGACGTGTTAGATACATATTATGCAGCATTCAGGCTGCCTGATCTTATATTTAACACATTAGTTTTAGGAGCATTATCAGCCGCTTTTATACCTGTATTTTTAGAATATTGGCATAAGGATAAAGAGCAAGCTTGGAAAATCGCGAACTCTGTATTAAATATCATGCTGGTTGTTCTAGTTGTGCTAGGATTGCTAGCTTTTTATTTTACTCCAGAATTAGTCAGCTTAATTGCTCCAGGGTTTGATATTGAAAAAAGACTAGCAACTGCGGAGCTTACCCGCATAATGCTGATTGGTATAATCTTTTTAGGGTTGTCTAATATAGCGTCAAGCATGTTAAATGCTTTTAAAAGGTTTACTGCTTTCGCCATAGCTCCTGTAATGTATAACATCGGCATCATTGCTGGAATCATAGTATTAGTGCCAATGATTGGAATTCAAGGATTGGCATGGGGGGTTGTGCTTGGCGCATTTTTACACTTTTTTGTTCAGCTCCCAGCAGTTAGCAAGCTTGGATTTAGATATATTTTTAGGATAGACTTGCACTTAAAAGGAGTTTGGAAGATTGGAGCTTTAATGCTTCCGCGAACATTTGGATTAGCAATCAGCCAGATCAATCAAGTTGCTAACACAGTGATTGGCTCAACTTTAGCAATTGGATCTGTCGCAATATTCAATGCCGCGAATAACTTGCAAACTGTACCAATTGGAATTTTCGCTATTCCAATTGCTTTAGCATACTTCCCTTTATTCAGTGAAGCTTGGGTTAAACAAGATGTTCCGCACTTGATTGCATCTTTCTCTAAAGCAATGCGAAGGATTTTGTTTATCGCAATTCCTTCATCAATATTCATCATATTATTAAGAGCGCATATTGTTAGGTTAATATTAGGATCAGGCGCGTTTGATTGGACAGATACTATTTTAACAGCGCGCACTTTGTCATTTTTCGCGATCTCTTTATTCGCGCAAAGCTTGATTCCTCTTATAGCGCGCGTGTTCTATGCTTTGCAAGATACAAAAACCCCTGTCATCGTGAGCGTAGTATCATTAGCCTTAAATGTTTACCTTTCAATCAAGTTAAGCATGACAATGGGTGTAGCTGGGCTTGCGTTAGGCTTCTCAATCGCAAGCATTTGGAATGTATTGGCATTGTGGTTATTATTGCGCAAGCGGTTAGGTGATTTAGATGATCACAAAGTATTTGCATCAGTAATGAGAATTAGTTTGATTTCAGTAATCGCAGGCTGGGCTTTGTATGGCGTTTTGCTCTTAGTTGCTCCATATGTTGATACACAAACAGGAATTGGCTTATTGATTCAGGCTGGAATTGCGGGAGTTGTGGGTCTTGGGGTATATTTGGGCTTATCTAAGTTCATGAAACTAGAGGAATTTAAGTTATGAACAACATTAGAAACTTCTGTATAATCGCGCATATAGACCATGGAAAATCCACTTTAGCGGATAGGTTTTTGGAATTGACTAAAACAGTGAGTGAGCGAGACATGAAAGAACAGGTTTTAGACCAAATGGAGTTAGAACGTGAGCGCGGAATCACAATTAAGTTGCAACCTGTGCGAATGGAGTATAAAGATCATATATTGAATTTGATTGATACTCCAGGCCATGTGGATTTCTCGTATGAAGTTTCTAGATCACTCCAAGCAGTTGAGGGCGCCATCCTGCTCGTTGACGCGTCCCAAGGAGTGGAAGCTCAAACATTAGCAAATCTTTATTTGGCAATGGAGCAGAATTTAACCATTATTCCAGTCATCAACAAAATTGACCTTCCAAATGCAGATGTACCAAAAGCAACACAAGAGATAGTTAAATTATTAGGGATTGATGAAGGGGATATCTTACAGGCATCTGGTAAGACAGGTCAGGGGATTGATGAGGTTTTACAGCAAGTTATAGAGCGCGTCAAACCTCCAAATTCAAAATCAGATAAAACTCAAGCTTTGGTGTTTGATTCTTTGTATGATGATTACCGCGGAGTTGTAATGTATGTAAGGGTCATGAACGGCTCAATTAAAAAAGGAGATTTAGTTCATCTCATAGGATCTAGAACCGATACCCAGGCAACTGAAGTTGGAGTATTTAAGCCATCATTTGAATCAAAGAATGAATTATCACAAGGCGAGATAGGGTATATTGTTACTGCATTTAAAGAAGTATCACAAGCTCGAGTAGGCGACACAGTCACATTATCAAATAACAAGGCAGATGCGCTTCCGGGATATAAAGAAGTAAAGCCAATGGTATTTGCTGGAATATTTCCAGAGTCAGGTGATGAGTATCCCAAGCTTCGGGACGCAATGAACCAAATCAAGCTAACTGATGCTGCTTTAAGTTTTGAACAAGAGCAATCAGGTGCTTTAGGATTTGGATATAGGTGCGGATTTTTAGGCATGCTTCATATGGAAATAATTGCTGAACGACTCCGCCGCGAGCATAAGCTTGATTTAGTTGTCACAACTCCTTCAGTTGCGTATGAAGTCAAGCAATCAAATGAAGATATCATAACAATTCATTCACCTTTAGAACTTCCAGATCAGTCAAAGATAGAAGAAATTAGAGAGCCTTGGGTAAAAGCGGAAATCGTGACTCCAAAGCAATATCTTGGGTCATTAATGTCCTTAATTCAAGAAAGGCATGGCAATTTTGAAAACACAGAATATTTAGATGAGGACAGGGTTGTTCAGCACTTTGAAATGCCTTTATCTGGCTTAATTACTGATTTTTATGATACACTTAAAAGTGCGTCAAGCGGATATGCTTCATTAAACTATGAAATAAAAGATTATCGCAAAGCAGATATCATCAGATTAGATATTCTAGTTGCAGAAGAAGTTGTGGAGGCATTTTCCATGCTTGTGAATAAAGATGACGCATATGATGCTGGAAAGCGGATTGTTAGCAAGCTAAAAGACATAATTCCGCGCCAGCAATTCGTGGTTAAGCTTCAGGCCGCGATCGGCGCAAAGATTATTGCGGCAGAACGAATCAGCGCTTTAAAGAAAGATGTTACTGCGGGATTATATGGAGGAGATGTGACTCGTAAAAGAAAACTTCTTGAAAAGCAGAAAAAAGGAAAAAAAAGAATGATGTCATCTGGCAGTGTTGAAATTCCAAGTAAAGCATTTTTAGAAGTATTAAAAAGATAAAATGAAAAGAAAAAGTAAAATTCGCATTATCTGGATAATTATTTCTATTATAGTAGCAATAACATTTATTGCTTTGCCGTTTATGCATTTATTTGGCGGCGGCTCAAGCTCATATGGATATTAGAAAAATAGTCTACAATTTAGATGATGATGAAGAAGTGCACGGAATTTATCATCAATTTCCTTTGGCTTTTGCATGGCAATGGATAGGCGGATTGATAGTACTGCTATTCCCATTTTTTATTTTGTTCCTAGTATTGCCTTGGGGCATAATAGGGACAATAATTTTAGTTATATTATTTTTAATTGGATTTTTTTGGCTTTTCAGGACATGGAGGATTTGGTATTACAGCATACTAGTAACAACTGACAGAAGACTTGTAATTGTTGAGCAAAAAGGAATTTTAGACAGAGCAGTATCGCAGATGAATTTAGATAAGATTAATGATATTTCATACCGCAAAAGAGGAATTATTGACACAACATTTAATGTAGGAACTTTGTTTATTCAAATATCCAACTCACAGCAAAAAACAGAGCTCAAGAATATCCAAAATCCAGCAAGGCGCCAGCAAGAGCTGTTCGGCTTGCAAGGTGATTATGTGGAAGAATCAGTTGAGGAATTCAAAGAAGAAGATTTATTCGGCATTATAAAAGAAATCCGCTCTAGGATCGGTGAACGTAGATGGCAGAGAATCCAAGAAGGCAATTGGCATGATAAAAAGAAATTTATAGAAGAAGTAGGGGAAGAGGATGATGATAAAGCCCGTGCAATAGAGCAGTTTTTTGGAGGCAGCAATGATAATCAAGAGGAAAAGAAATAAATACAGTTTCATATTATTTATATGATGGCTGTTTTGTGGTATAATAGCAATGTAATGCAAATACAATTTAAGCGTCTAATTAGGTAGATGAATACAAAAGTTTTAATCACAATTGCGATTGCGCTAATATTGGCAGTGCCGAGTATGGCACAAGCTAGATTTTATGATCCAAACGATATTTTAACTGATGCAGAATTAAATGATGGAAATGCCTTGTCGCGAACTGCGATTCAAAGATTTTTAGATCAAAAAGGCAGTGTATTAAGAAATACAACAGCACTTGTTAATGGAGTTCCAAAGCTGGTAAGCGAAATGATATATGAATTAGGTCAATCTTATGGGATTAGCCAAAAGTTTTTATTGGCTAAACTTCAGCAAGAACAAGGTCTGATAGAAAAGTCTACAGCATCTGATACTAAATTAGATTGGGCAACAGGATATTCTTGCTTTAGTGGTCGATGCAATGAAAAATATAGGGGAATCTATAAGCAATTAGATGCTGCCGCGGACGTGCAAAGGATTTATAATGAACGCAGCCAGTCAGCAGGATATTTTGGTTATCAAAAGGATAAAGAAACTAAAACAAGGGATGGTTTTACAGTAAAGCCCGAAAATCAAGCAACTACAAATCTGTATATTTATACGCCATACAAAGGATCCTTATCTGGAATAGGAGGCAATTTCTTTTTCTCTAGAGTATGGAACCAATATTTTACAGAACGAATATATCCAGATGGCGCGCTTTTGCGAGATAGCGCAACTGGCGAGTATTGGAAAATTAAGAATAACAAAAGAAGGCAGTATATAACTGACGCAATCTACTTATCTGATCATGCGCCCGAAGACGCTATCACTGTTCCATCAGAGCGTCTTGTTTATTATCAAATAGGCGAGCCTATTACAATTACAAACAATACTGTGGTCAAAACAAATGATTCTGGAGTTATGTACCTTTTGTCAGATGGATTAAAGCACCGTTTAGTAGGAAGCAGTGCTTTAGCATCTTTGGGATATCATATTGCAGATACTAGCTCTATTACTCCTACTATTATTTCCAAAAACGAACTTAATGATCTAGAAGAAGGCGAACCAATTACAGAACAATCACTATACCCAACTGGAATACTTGTAAAAAGCGATGGACCTAGTATTTTTTATGTTAAGCACAGTATTAAGCAATTGCTTTTAGATGAAGCAGTATGGCAGGAAAATTTTAATAAGGAGGAGCCTGTGTATGTATCGCAGTCTGTTTTAGACGGTTTTACTCTTGGAGATCCACTAAGCCTGAATGAAGGCAGCTTGGTAAAGTCAAAAGACGGCAAATACTATACAATTTCCAATAATAAAATAAAGAGAATTGCTAGTGCTGATATTGTAAAGCGAGTATATGGAATAGCAAGCTTCAATATAGTTCCAGAAGCAAGCGATGAATTGCTTGAATTAACAGATGCTGGAGATCCAATTGAATATATTGATGATACAGTAGAAGACCCTATAAATTATATTTCCTATGCTGATCGCCAGCAAAATGTAACAATACAAAAAAATCCATATTTTGCATTGTTTGATACTTTGATAGCGCCAAAGAGCATGCTTGCGGGCGCAAATTCAACAGTCACGGTCAAATTCAGGAATAGGGGTGATGTGAATTGGCCAGCAGGTCAGGTCTATTTAAAATTAATTGATGAAAATCATCCTACAAGTTCGTTTATAGAAAATAATAGAATTCCTTTGGATACAACAGCTACTTATAACCGCTTAGCAATGTTTGATGTAGGAATTACCGCGCCAATTGAACCTCAAAAAATCAAGCAATGGTTTATTTTGGAATATACAGATTCAAGCGGAACTATTGTAGAAATGCCAGGTGGGCTTCTAAATCAGGAGATCAACGTGATATCTGATGTATCAGCAGAAGTTGTTGAACATGATCTTCCAGTTGCAATTAAAGCCAATTCACGGCCAAAGCAAGTTGAAATTCATTTAAAGAACAACAGCCGCAATCAAGTTTGGACATCCCGCCGAGCTGCACTTACACTTAAAGGCGGAGATGATACAGAATCTGTATTTTATGATCCAGGAGATTGGATAGATAATGAAACAGTCGGAGTTCCAATTAATCAGACGCTAATTCGCCCGGGTGAAACTGGAACAATTAAATTCACTCTTGATCCCCGCAATGTACGTCCAGCAATTTATAAACTTGTATTTTCCATGGAATTAAGAGATATAGAAGAAACAGTATATATAAATGGCGAACAATTTTGGGAGCGCTTAATTAGGGTTGATAAATAATATGTCAAACTCAATTGTTAAGGCAATTATATTTTCCAAGCCAATGATTATAGTTGAAATTGGAATTTTAATAGTTATTGGGTTTAGCGCTGGAAAAGAATATTTAGAAAAAAGGGCAATAGAAGAGGAAATAGCTCATTTAGAAACTGAAATAGGAAAATTAGAAAACCAAAAAGATGATCTTGGAGCTTTGATTAAATATGTTCGAACTGACGCATTTGTGCAGCAGCAAGCAAGAGAAAAGCTTAATCTAACAGCCCAAGGAGAATCAGTAGTAGTTATTCCAGAAGTTGACGCAGATTCAAGTGATTTTTATGCTTCAAATGAATCAGAAAAAGGCTTGGTTTTGGGAGAATCCAGCTTAAAAATCTGGTGGGAGTATTTTTTTGATCAAGAAAGCTTATAATAACAATCATGAGCATATTTAAGAATAAAAAAATTAAAAATACTATAATTGGAGCAGGAATTATAATATTTATTGTCATAATATTTGGAATTGGAATATACCGCGCCCAATGGCAGTCAAATATTGCTTATGTTGCCGCCAGAATTATTCCTTATCCTGCTATTTTGGTTGATTGGGAATTTATTCCATTGCATATATATATAAATGATCTTCAAACTCTTAATAAGTATTGGAATTTCCAGCGCGACAACACAAATATTCTTTTGGGCATACCTAACCAAAATGAGATTAGAGAGCGCTTGATAAATAAGCTGATTACTGAAAAAATCATTCATATTTGGGCGCGCAAGAACAGAATTCAAGTTTCAGATGAAGAGCTGTATTTGGAATGGGAAAGGCTAAAAACAAAGCCTGGAGGAGAGGAGGAAATCACACAGTTTTTAGATGACGCATATGGGTGGAGCGATAAAAAATTTATAGATCGGGTATTGCATCCTTTTCTGCTTCAGCAAAAAGTAAAAGCAGCGCTTTTGCAGGAGCGCGGAGAAACTGATGAAACAATAAAGGAAGATGCGTTGGAAATATACGTACTAGCAATAGAACAGGGAGCTGATTTTAGCGAGCTTGCTAAACAGTATTCTTATGACGCTATATCAGGACCAAAGGGAGGTGATCTTGGATATTTTGGAAGGGGAACCCTTGAGCCTCAGCTAGAATCAGCTATTTTTGATATGGAAATTGGCCAGATTAGCAAGCCAATAAAATCCTCTTTTGGGTATCACATAGTAAAGTTGGAGGATCTATTATATAGTGATACGGGCGTAGCAACTAAGGCGCGTGCAAGCCATATTTTGATAAGAGGGTTTGATTTTAACGAGTGGATAGAAAAGCAAAAACAAGAACTAGCTATTTATAGGCTAGTAATATAGCTGGAGTGTCTTTATGACTCTGCTCGAACTTACTTTATCAAAAATTCCTGACTTTTGGAAGCCCGCCACCAGCCGCCGCAAAGCGGCGGCCTGCCTCGCAGAAAAATTGCCTTACCTTTTTTGATTTTGCGCGCGCCGAGCGGCAAGGATCCATCAGGGCAAAATCAATGGGCGGCTCTGCACTTTCTCTAAAACTGGAGCAGGTGACGGGATTTGAACCCGCGATCTTCTGCTTGGGAAGCAGACGTTCTACCACTGAACTACACCTGCATGGAGCCACCTCCCGGAGTCGAACCGGGGACCTACGCATTACGAGTGCGTCGCTCTAACCATCTGAGCTAAGGTGGCTCGTTGTAGTCACACGAAAGCTTACAGAAGCCAGCAAGCTGGCTTCTGTAAGCTTTCGTGCGCCTACCCCTCTAAATTCACCACTTAACCTCGCAAGCTCAGCCCAAGTGGTGAGTTGTAGAATCTAGGAACCAGTGTGTTTATGTGTTATAATATAGTATGCTACACTGATTAGGTCAATTAATATTATGGTAAGTTTCAAGAACGTAAGTAAAATTTATACTGGCCATCAAACAGCGCTTAAGAATGTAAATCTACATATAGAGCCTGGCGAGTTTGTCTCAATTGTCGGGCAAAGCGGAACAGGAAAAACAACTCTAGTTAAGCTGATTTTAGCGGAAGAGCGCCCCAGCCACGGCAAAATAAGCATAGGAGGATGGGATATTACAGATATAAAACACAGGGAAATCCCTACTTTGCGCAAGCAAATTGGAGTTGTGTTTCAGGATTTTAAGCTTTTACAAAGAAAAACATTGTTTGAAAATGTTGCTTTTGCCTTAGAAGTCGGCGGAGAGCAGCATAGCAATATTTATGAAATAGTTCCTCAAGTACTAAGGATTGTAGGATTAGAAGGAAAAATGGACAGGTTTCCGCATCAGATTTCCGGAGGAGAGCAGCAAAGAGTAGTTGTTGCGCGTTCGCTCGCGCACAGGCCCAAGATTCTAGTTGCGGATGAGCCAACAGGAAATCTAGATTCAATTAATTCCCGCGACATAATTGAGCTATTAAAAAAAATAAATGATTTCGGCACAACAGTTATTTTAGTTACTCACAACAGAGAGGTTGTAAATGAGCTGCATCGCAGGGTTATTACTTTGGAGGATGGAGTTGTTATAAGCGACAAGCAAAGAGGCAAGTATTTATTATAATATGATATTTCTTTCAATATCCAGGATTGCGAAATTTTCACTGCAGAATTTTTTTAGAAATATCTGGCTTTCTTTGGTTACTATTACAATCATAGTGCTTACTTTATTCAGCGTTACATCCTTGGTATTTGTCAACGCGGTCATGAACCAGGCAATTAAGTTGGTTGAATCAAAAGTAGATGTAAGCGTGTATTTTAAGCCTACTGTAATAGAAGAGCAGATTGTGGCTGTGCAGTCTAATCTTGTTGAATTGCCATATGTCAAAGAAGTGCGCCATGTAACAAAATCACAGGCCTTGGCAGGCCTGCGCGAGCAATATAAGGACAGCCCCTTAATTTTAGAATCATTAAAGGAGCTGGGTAATAATCCCTTAGGAGATACTTTAATAGTAAATACTTATGAAACGCAGGATTACCAAAAAGTAATTGATATATTAAAAGCAACTCCAGAGTACGCTGTTTTAATTGACAGCCAAAGCTTTGATGACAACAGCTATATCATAGACAAGCTGGAGCAGATTTCTAAGCAAGTTACAGGAATTGGATGGGGAGTTACTGTCTTTTTCGCCTTAATATCATTATTAGTTATTGTCAACACAATTAGAATTGCCATATATACTCACCGCGATGAAATAGGCATTATGAAGCTTGTTGGCGCTTCTAATACTTTTGTGCGTGGCCCATTTATTGGAGAAGCAATTTTGTACGCGATATTAGGAAGCATTATAACATTTGGATTAACTTATATAGTTGCTGGATTTAGCGATCCATATATAGTAGGGTTGCTTGGCAAGACTGATTTTACTTTGCTTAACTATCTAAATGCAAATGTATTATATATATTTGGAGGAGAGCTTATAGGAATTACATTAATATCAGTTATAGCTACTTCGCTTGCATTGCGCAGGTATATGCGTATATAATGCATAGCTATTATTCGGGGATCGTCTAATGGTAGGACGCCAGGTTTTGGTCCTGGTAATCGGGGTTCAAATCCCTGTCCCCGAGCCAGGAATTTAAAGGCCGCCTTTGGGTGGTTTTTTTGCTTGCAAATTTAGGGTTGACTAGATTATAAAAATATGTTATTATATTTTACTCGTGAGTATTGTACATTGAAAACAACCACATAGCCAAAAAATTTGGCTTAAAAGAAAAGCTTTATCATGAGCTTGAAAGAGGATTTTTTCAAAGTCGTAGGAGATCCAAGTTTCGTTAGTAGGTTATTCAGAGATTTGGATAATGCCAGAGGGTTTTTAGAGGAGCTTCCAAATACCATATGCGAGACACCCATTTTAATTATGCTATAATATAAAGATAAGATTTATGAAAAATACAAAACAAGAGATCATAAAAGAATTAAAACAAGTACATAAAAGCGGTGGTGCAATGGAGAAGTATCACAAAACAGGCTCTGGAGCCTATTTAAGGGATATGGTATATGGAGCAAATGACGGAATCATCACTACATTCGCGGTTGTTGCTGGAGTTGCTGGAGCTGGATTAGACACTAAAATTGTTTTGATTTTAGGAATAGCAAACTTAGTTGCGGATGGATTTGCCATGGCAACTGGAAACTTTCTTGGCACTAGAAGCGAAAATCAGCTAATTAAGCGCGAAAGAGAAATGGAGGAATGGGAAATTGAGCATATTCCAGAGGAAGAAAAAAAGGAGATTCAGGCAATCTACGCAAAAAAAGGATTTAAAGGGAATGACCTTAAGCGAGCGACGCAGATTATTACCAGCAACAAAGAGGCATGGATAGATGAGATGATGATTCATGAGCTTGGAACTGTGCCAGGCGAGGAAGATCATCCTTTTAAAAATGGCGTGGCAACATTTATTGCGTTTGTAATTGCTGGTTTTTTGCCTTTAGTGCCTTATATATTTGCCTTGGGAAATACTTTTTACACCGCGATTATTATGACCGTGTTCGCATTATTTGTTGTTGGTGCGCTCCGCAATATTTTCACAAAACAAAATATCATCATTGCAGGGTTAGAAATGCTTGGAGTTGGGGCAATTGCTGCTGTAGTTGCATATGGCCTAGGATATTGGATTGAAACCTTTGTGTAAAACTTAGTTTTATTTATGAGGAAACAGAATATAACTCTGTTTTTTTTATGCTTGATTATATGAGCCTAAATATGTTATATTATTGAGTCATTTGAAAGGCAAATGATTAAACCTTAAAAATTGAAATGCATATATCTTGGGAGGTGTTATCGTGAAATATGCAAACGTGGTATTGGCATTTATGCTGCTGATTTTTAGTATGCTGTCGTGCGGGGACAAAGGTCCTCCAACAGGGCCTGTGCCAGGGAAAGAAGACACGCAACCTGACTCCTGTTTCCAATAGATCGTGGATACCACAAACTTGTCTACCTGATCATCCGCAACCACAATTTCGACCTTAATCTTAGGGTTAAAGTCAATAACATATTCAGCTCCGCAGTACACCTCTGAACGGCCTCTTTGTTGGCCATATCCTTTTACCTCACCTACGGTCATTCCAAAGATGCCTGGTTTGTTTAGTGCATCTTTTAGCTCATCAAGAGCATTTGGCCGCAAGATGGCTACTACCATTTTCATGTCATTACTCCTTTACATGAGTTTAAATTGACAAGGTGCCTTGCTATAAAGCTACTATTATGGCATGATTTCGTCAATGCCGCGATTATCACACAAACCGCTATATCGCTTTTTAGAAACAATCCCAGCCACTTTGGTTTGGGGTAGTTTTATTGGAGCAATAATTTTATCTATTTTCGCGCCATTGATTGCTATATATATCATCATATTATTTGATTTGTATTGGCTAATTAAAGTAGTATATTGGCTAGTATACTTATTTAATTCATATCGCCATTATAGAACAGACATAAGAATTAACTGGCTCTCTAAACTAGAACAAGAAGATCCAATTTCTAATGACACAGCGCAATCGCATTGGAATAATTTATATCATTTAATATTTTTACCTACTTACAAAGAGCCTTTTGAAGTACTTGATACAACATTTAAGGGTTTAGTTAATAGCAATTATCCTAAAGATAAATTTATAATTGCATTAGGAGTAGAGGAATGGGATAAAGAGCATGGATTGAAGGTTGCTCAAAAAATCAAGCAAAAATACGGAAATTACTTTTTTAAATTCTGGATTACTGTTCATCCAAAAAATCTTCCAAATGAGCAAAGAGGCAAAGGATCAAACAATGTATTTGCCGCGAAAGCCGCGCAAAAGGAAATTGACAAGCTGAATATTGCATATGAAAAAATAATTGTATCAAGTTTTGATATTGACACAATCGCGCATAAAGAATACTTTGGACATCTTACATATAAATTCTTGACCCACCCAAAGCCGCACAACACAAGCTATCAGCCAGTTGCTTTGTTTAACAACAATATTTGGAAATCAAATCCATTTACAAGAACAGTTTCCAATGGCACAACATTCTGGCTTTTAACTGATCTCTCGCGTCCAGATCGTTTATTCACATTCTCATCTCACTCAATGAGCTGGAAAACATTGGTTGCTGTTGGATTTTGGGAGGCTGATATTGTTACAGAAGATTCGCGCATTTTTCTGCAATGTCTGCTTCACTATAATGGCGACTATGCTGTGACTCCAATGTATGTGCCAGTTTCCATGGATACTGTTGAGACAGGATCATTTTGGAGCTCCATATATGCTGTGTATAAGCAGCAAAGAAGATGGGCATGGGGAGTAGAGAATACCCCATACATGATGTGGCATTTTAGATTTAACAAAAAAATTCCTTTTATGAAAAAATTTAAATACTTTTTTAATCAAACAGAAGGAGCGTTCTCACTAGCAACTGTTCCAATATTAATTACAATGCTTGGGCGCTTGCCTTTGTATTTTGCAGATAAATCTACTCAATCCACCGTAATAGCGCAAAACGCACCAATTGTTTTGGACTGGCTTTTGACAACTGCCATGGTTGGATTGTTCGCAACCGCAGTTATTTCAATTGTATTTTTACCGCCAATTCCAAAAGGCGAATCAAAGCACCGCTATTTGTGGATGTTTTTACAGTGGTTGCTTTTTCCTGTAAATATGATATTATTCGGCTCTGTGCCTGCAATTGAGGCGCAGACCCGCTTGGCCACAGGAAAGTATTTAGGCTTTCATGTGACTAAGAAAAATCGTTGATATTGAATCCTTTATTGCCTTTCAGAAATTCTGAATAAGGCATTCTTTTTTTACCTTCAAGCTGAACCTCCTTTGGAGTTCCATCTTTTGACATTTTCCAGATGATGAGCTTTTTATTTTTATAAGTTGTCCATGCCCCAGGCCAGGGATTCATTGCGCGAACATGTGCTTCAATTTCAGTTTTTGACTTTTTCCAGTTAATTTTCCCAACTTGTTTTGTCAATTTTTCTGTGAATGATGCTTTAGCATGATCCTGCTCTTTTGGTTTGATTTTGCCTGCAATATAATCTGGTAATATTTTTATAAACAAATCAGCACCTATTTTAGCGAGTTTATCATGTAAATCTCCTGCTGTTTCTGTTTTATCTAGTTTAACTTTTTCTTGTGTAATAATTGGTCCATGATCCATTTCATCATCAAGTTGCATAATAGTAACTCCTGTTTCATCATCTTGATTTAAGATTGCTACCTGAATAGGGGATGAACCGCGATACTTTGGCAAAAGGGATGGATGAAGATTTAATATTCCCTTTGGAAATGAATTAATAAGTTTCTTTGGAATAATTTTTCCATAAGCAACAAGAATGCCAAGATCAGCACCTGTGGGGTCAATTTTAGTTATATCATCAACAACATCAATCCCTGCCTTTTGTGATTCTTTTTTTATAGGAGAGGGAACTAATTTTGAATGATGCCTGCCAACTGGCTTATCTGGTTGCGTAACGACAAATTTAATATCAATAAAACCGGCCTTAATTAAGGCCTTAAGTGTTGGCACTGCAAATTCAGGCGTACCGAAGAATATAATTTGATAATTCTTATACATCTAATTTGCCTTTTGTGATTTCACTTACTCTATCTATGATCAAAACTCCGTCCATGTGATCAATCTCATGCTGGAGAACGCGAGCAAAAAGATTGGTTGCCTTCAACTTTTGCTCTTGTCCACTACTATCTGTGTAGCGGACTTTTATTTTTTTATGGCGATTCACCATTCCAAATACTTCTGGAATAGATAAGCATCCTTCTTCCTCTTCAACCATTTCTTTTGAAGCGGAAAATATTTTTGGATTGATAATTATCAAGTGATCTTCCAAAGATTCATCAGCGTCTTTGCTGATTATGGCGCAACGAACGCTCTTCCCAACCTGAACAGCGGAAATTCCAATGCCTTTTTCATGCTCCATGGTATCAATCATATCTGAACACAATTTTTGAACACCAGAAATATCATCAACTTTAACTGATGCTTCACTTAACTTTGGGTTAGGATAAAATACAAGAGGCAGTTTCATAATACATTTTCTGGATCGCGATCTATGCTCCAGTCTTTTGAAAGCTCTTTGAGCATTGATAAATCAGTTTTAGAATTGAATTTTAATACAATTGATAATTTCTTTTTTTTGTCTACAAAAGGGCCTAATATCTTTACAGAGGAATCTAATTCCTGCTTAAGAATTCTGGCTGCTTGTTCATCATCATAAGGATTATTCTTTTTTCTTCTGTAAGAAAGCTTAATTAAATTTACAAATGGGGGATATTGAAGTTCTTTCCTATGCTCTAGCTCATTTTTTATAAATGCATCCACTTCATCATACGCAAACGCGCGCATTATAGAACTATTAGGAGAATATGACTGCAGAATAAGCTCGCTAAATCCAAGTTCTTGAGCAAGCATTTTCCAATGCTGAAGACGATAATATACTCGTTCCGAGCTTCTGTAGTCTGGTATGGCAAGCAGTGGTTCTATAGAGCTGAATATTAGCAATCCAAGTGAACCGCGCTTAGAACTCAATTTTAAGCCTTCTAGGATATTAGGAGTTGCAACAAGTACATCAAAGTCATTTTTATCAGTGCTAATATTACAATTTTTCAGTGATTTAGTCAATATTTCATATAATGCTTCAACAGACACACCTTTATCAGATTTTTCACGCAAGGATAATATGACAACTTTCTTTTGAGCATTGATAGTTTCTTGAACGCGACCCATGGTTTTATCCGCCATAATAGAAAAATCTTTTCTTGTCATTTCCTGCTCCATATCAATGATTTTGATTTTGAGATTATGACTGCGAGCAGGAGGTAAATTTATATATGATAGAGCCTTGTTTGTGACAATAGAGCTGGATGAAGTAAAGATTAATTGCGACTTGCTGATGCCTGCGAGCCAGTTAGCCGCAATCCTAGCGTCATATTTTGGATGCTGGTCATACTGCTTAAAATCATCGCTTGTGCTTTCAAAGAATATAATAATGCTGTTAGCCTGAATAGGAAGAAATACGCCTTGTCGAGTTGAAAAAATAATATTTGACTTGGCATCTCTTATGCTTTTATACGCATTCCAGTACTGTGTCTTATTTAAATCGCTATGAATTGCGGTGCATTTGCCTGAACACAAAATTTGCACAGTAGCTTGCATGGCATTAATCATTTCAATGTTCGGAACCAATACAAGCAATTGGCTTTGCGTGTGCTTTGACAGGCGGACAATGAGCCATACAAACGAAGACACGTCGCTGATTGTGATATGGCTTGCTTGATCTGACAGGGTAGAAGCGAACTGCTCAAGTGCTGGAAGCTGGCTTTTCGCGATTCTGAATTCAGCGTCTGAAGCAAGGGCGTAATCTTTAGTAGTAATTTTTTTCTCTGGCGCGTCTGGAACTATCATGCGCGCAACTGATCCGCGAGCTACAAAATAATAATCACTGAATTTTTGAATTAAATCCAGCTGGCTGCTGGTTAGGATTGGATTCTCATCCGCGATTGACGCGACAGGACGGGCTCTAAACTTTTTTGATTCTTGAGTTTGGGCCAAAGACAAAACAACCCCTGTGGCTTTTTCATGCCTCCAGGGGATTTGTACTAATTGTCCTTCTTTTATCCTGCTAGTAAATTCATCTGGAACAAAGTAGTCAAACACATCAACTTTAGAAGGCAGGCGAAGAAGAGGAGTAACTTTTGCTATCATATAAATCTGGCTGCCATCATGCCCACTCCATGCTTTTGCTCATAATTTAAAATATCAGCCTTATAGTTCATCTTATCAAGCAATCCTAAAACGAGAGCCAAAGTCCTAGCACCACTGATATGAAACGAATTGATTTGAGCAGAACCAAGCTTAAAGAAAGAAAGTGTATCTTTATCATTTAAATATTTTAATAGTTTTTCGTCTAACTCGCGCGCGTTCTGCAAATTAGCCATATTAGACCGTGAAAGATCTCCTAAAGAGACTACTGCAACCTTATTGTCGGCTCTCTCAATTACGCTGCGAAGCTTGCTTCCAAATTTATGAAGACTATCTGAACTTTGCTGTGCATATGAAAAAGGCAGAATATTGTATTTTGCTCCATTGCTTTCTATTTGTATCATAGCTGCGCCAGAAGCAGTGTCAAGATCTGGCTCTGTAATAGATAATATGTCATATTCCGTGCATAATGCATGCCTAATTCTGTACGCAAGCTCCAAATCTCCGGAAAACTCCTCTTTTGTCCTAAAATCTCCAAAATTTTCAAATTTTGCGCTGTGTTTTGGGCTTACATTTAGCAAATAATGGCTGGGCAATCTATTGTTATAAGGGGTAAGAAGAAGTATTGTATTGCATTTTTTCGCATATATATCACTAGCAATAGATTTTACAGATTCATGCATTTTTTTAAAGTTCTTAAACCTATGCCTGCTTATCTGCGGCAGTAAAAGAGGAGAATGCGGAATATGTGCAACATATGACAACATATTATTCTATATTATCTCCCAAGATCTCTCCTTCTCCATATGTAACAATCAAATCCAATGGATCGCCAATAGGATGCAGGTCAACTACGCTTTGAGGCACTTCATGTATATTATCCCATGCATAGCCAAGCTTTTCAAATGCTTCGCCTGAAATGACAGCTCTACGTCTTCCATCTGATATCACATATACAGCAGAAGATTCAGATGAGGTGATGATGGTTCCGTCTTTAAGCTTAAGTCTGCCAGCGTACCCGTATTGGTTGAGCTCGCCTGGATGAATTGCCAAGGGTTTTGTGTTTCTAAAATTTAAATCAAGTATTGTGCGATCTATAATTCCTTGCCGCTTTCCATCTTGCACGAAAAATACTGCTCCAGTGGAATTGTCTTGAAGAAGAGCGCCTGTTGGATATGCAGAGGATAATGTGATGTTGTCTCCTATAATGTATAATTCAAGGTCTTCTTCATTTACCTTTATAACTTCCTCCGGATTAAATCCTATTGTGCGAAAAACTTCTTGGGACTCTATTCCGCGAATAGTGTCATCTACTAACAGATAGATGGTTCCATAAGGAGCTTGGAGCAGGGAATAATTAGCAAACTGAATTGAAGGGCCTATTTCATATGTTTCTAATTCATTTTTGCTGACTTGAATTATGCGCGATGAATCATAGCGAGAATATAGTGCTACACGAGTCTTAAAAGGCCTGCGATTGCCATTCTGAAGCAGCCACACACCTGGCTCGCCTTTTTCCTGCAAAAGGGTTCCATCAGGATAGTTTCTTACAAAGTACCTGTTCCATATTCTCCAAAAGTTGAAGTTAGCGCCTATTCTTGATCCGCCTCTGTATGGATTATAGGTATATAATACTGCTGTTGCATTATTAACAGGGGTAACATTATATCCATCTAAGGTTTTTTTGGTTCTTGCAGGACCCCAGCCAGTAAAAGTTCTGCCTAAGGATTTTAGATCTCTTAGGTATGCTACTCGTACTTTTTCCGCAAAATCTGATACTTGATTATAAAATCCTTTGAAAGGCGCAAGGCTAGGGTCTGATTTTGAGCATGAATCACAAACCGCAAACCCAGTTGCCCAGTCTAGTTGATTTTGACTAGGGGATTTGTCTGTAATTAATGATTGCTCCTTTTGAAGCATTGCTAAAATTACTTTTGGGCTTATTTGGTAAATCTGTGATTCTTCAAATATAATTTGAGAAGCTGGCTTGCGAACTCCGTCAACAACCTCGGTGAATTGTGCTAAAAAGCTTCCTTTTTGTTCTAAAAACCTTTGTATTGAGTCCAGTGATAGGGAATTGTAGTCTTCTAACTCAAAGTCAGAAATAATATTATTTTGATTAAAATCAGCAGCACTCACAGATAAGAAAGGTGACAAGCTAAAGATAAATACAATTATAGACGGCACAATTTTTTTCATGCATTTATTGTACCATAAATTTTTTAGAATAAAAAAAGCGCATATGAGTCTTTTTAACCTTTCAGGTTGCTCATATGTGCAATAACGGCTTGACCGTTAATAAATTCCGTGGGTTACCGTGAGCGTCACCCGAGCTTGGAATCGTTGGCGGTGGCCGGAAGGGCCCCATTGACTTCGTCCGTCGTCCTTAATTCTACAAACAAGCTGTTGGGGCCAGCGCGAATAGTCTCACACTCGGCCCTGGAGATGAATTTATTCATGACAGTTCTCCTTTAAAAGGGAGTTCTGCGGACGGTAAAAGTAGGGGGACGTGAATTAAATGTAAAGGAGCCAATATAATTATACCTTAATTACAATCACTACGTTAACTAGCTCTTTCCATAGGAAGCTAGAATATTGTGTATTTTTCTGTAAAGGTATATACTAAAATTACCATGCAAACACAAGCACAAGTTACCATCAATTTAGATAAAACACTCAAAGAGAAAGTTCAAAAAAAGGCACGAAAAAAGGGGATAACAATTTCCTCTCTTACGAATTCTTTTTTTAAGGATTTCGTGGAAAATGAGCAAACGCTTGTTGATAGACTTGAGGAGCGCATGTTTGATAGTGTACTACAATCAACAAAAGTAAAAAAAGAACTCAGTAATCTTGGAAAATTACTATGAGTAAGATTCTATTAACTAGATCTTTTACTCAGGAATTATCTAAACTACGAATCACAACAAAACAGGAAATTATTACGGTTATTGTTCAATATGAAAAAGGTCTGCCAGTGTTGTTGGATTTATACTCACCAGAAAAAAATATAAAAGTACTCAAAGGATATATTCGTCATAGGAGAGGGGTGCGAATAGCTGTAGTCTTAGAAATTCAGAAGCACGTTTATGTGCCTTTTTTTATAGCAAAAAAGACAAGTAGAGAAGGCTGGAATCTGAGTAAATATTCCGAAATCTATTTATCATCAAAGATTAGACGCGTGTATAGGGATATTAAAAATCAGCTATATGAAAAAATAACAATTTAATTAGTATGCAATCTGTAAACATTCTAGGTATAGAAATATCTGATATAAGTAAATCTGAAGCACTAGCTCGTGTCAGGAATTACCTAAATAGCAAATATCAGCATTACATAGTTACGCCAAATCCAGAAATAGTTCTAAAAGCTAAAAATGATCAAAATTTGCGCCTAATTCTGAATCATGCTGATCTTGCCTTGCCAGATGGATTTGGATTAAAGATAGCAGCCAGAATTCTAGGGCAAAAGCTTCATCATAGAATAACAGGAGCTGATTTTATGGAGTCTATTAGCATGCTAGCTGAATCAGAAGACTGGCCTGTTTTTCTATTGGGAGGCATGGACGAAAAAATAGCAGAGCAGGCAGCATGGTATTTGCGGTACAAATACAAAAACCTAAAAATCGTTGGTCATGCAAGCGGTGGTGTGGTAGAATTTAAGCATGCCAAATGGCAGACATCAGACACAAAGCTGATTGATCATATCAATAAATCCCAAGCAAAAATCATATTTGTGGGATTTGGATGCCCAAAGCAGGAAAAGTGGATTTATCAGAATCTAGATAAGATTCCTTCTGTTAAGGTGGCCATGACAATTGGAGGGGCTTTAGACTTTTTAGCAGGAGAGCGCAAGCGCGCCATATATTTATTGCGCAGGTTAGGATTGGAATGGTTTTGGAGAATGATTACTGAATCATCTCACCTAAAGCGTATTTGGAATGCTACAGCAGTTTTTATTTGGACATCAATTAAGTGGCGAATAAGAATGTTTAAATACCGCGAAAACGCCGCAGCATTCATTGTAAACAGCAAAGATGAAATATTTTTAATAAAGCGGGCAGACACAAAAGATGATCACTGGCAAATGCCCCAAGGCGGTGTAGATTCCAACGAAACCCCAGAGCAGGCCGCAATACGTGAAGCAAAAGAGGAAACTGGAATGCGGAATTTAGAAATAATCGGACTTCATCCAGATCACCATGCTTATGAATTTCCATCTAATTGGCATAAATTCAACAATGGATACAAGGGCCAAAGACAGAATATTTTTTATTTAAAATATAAGGGTGATAATTCTGATATAAAGCTTGATAATAGGGAAGCAATAGATTATTCATGGGTATATATTGATGATGTGGAAGACATGGTTTACGAAAGAAGAAAGCAAATGGCCAAGATGGCAGTTGAGGGATATAAACAAATTCAAAATGACAAAGCAGAGCAGCAAAATTAGAACTAGGTTCGCGCCAAGCCCCACAGGAGCTCCTCATGTGGGCAATATTCGCACTGCTCTTTTTGTGTGGCTGTTTGCCAGGCATAACAAAGGTAATTTTATTCTGCGTGTAGAAGACACAGATCAATCCAGAGCAGAACAAGGAAGCATAAAATCAATTCTAGAAGCATTGAATTGGCTTGGCTTGGATATAGACGAAGGCATATTCAAACAAGGACAAGAAAAAGGCGAACATGGGCCATATACGCAGTCAAATAGATTAAAGACTTATCGCGATCATGCTAAAAAGCTAGTGCAAGCTGGCCATGCTTTTTATTGCTTTTGCTCGCAAGAACGCTTAGCTGTAATCAGCGAACTTCAAAAACAGGAAAAAAAGCCGCCAAAATATGATGGACAATGTTTGAATTTAAAGCCAGAAGACGTAAAAAAATGGCTAGCTGAAAAGCGGAGCGCTGTCATTCGCATGAAAGTTCCACAAGAAGGTGAAACATCTTTCAAAGATACTATCAAAGGAAATATTACAGTACAAAACAGCACTATTAATTATCAAGTGCTTTTAAAGTCAGATGGATTTCCAACTTATCACTTGGCTAGCGTGGTTGATGATTATTTAATGGAGATCTCGCATGTTTTGCGCGCGGACGAGTGGATTGCTTCAACTCCAAAGCATGTTCTGCTTTACCAATATTTTGGATGGGAGCCACCTGAATTCATACACCTTCCAATTATTCTCGGCCAAGACAAATCAAAGCTGTCCAAGCGACATGGCGCAATATCAATTTTAGATTATAAAAAGCAAGGATATTTAGCAGATGCTGTTGTGAACTTTTTAGCATTGCTAGGATGGAATCCAAAAACTAATCAAGAAATTTTATCTCGCGATGAATTGATTGAGCAGTTTGATGTCTCAAAAATAAATAAAAACAGCCCTGTATTTGAGTTGCAAAAGCTTGATTGGATGAACAAGCAATATATTAAAGAAATGAGTGCTGATAAAATCAGAAAGGCCTTGCATGATATTGATGGATTAAGCGATGAGGCGCTTGTGTTCTTCAATAAGCAGTATAGATTTGATAAGGCCTTGAATCTTATTAAAGACCGCCTTGAAAAGTTATCTGATTTTGAGGATAGTGTGCGCTTCCTCTGGGATATGCCTGATTATAAGGCAGATATTTTAGTTGGCAAAGGGTTAGACAAAAAACAAACCAAGCAAAATCTAGAAAAGGCCTTAGAACTTATAGATAGGAGTGATGATTTGCGCCAAATATTTTTAGACCATTGCGATAAAAGCAATATTAAAAGAGGGGACATGCTTTGGCCTTTGCGTGTTGCTATAACAGGCATGGAGCATTCTCCAGAGGTTTTTGCTAGTATTGAGATTATTGGTAAGGATGAGTCAAGGGAAAGAGTGGAAAAAGCGATTGAGAAGGTATCCTTCAAGATGGCGCAAAGGCCTGGGTTAGAGAAAATCCAGGAGAAAGTATTGTGGTAGTTGCTTATGATAGAGATGCATCAATAAGCCCAAAAGAAGGGAAAAATGTAAATGAAATTTGGACATTTGATATAAAATCATCAACATGGACATCAGAACCAGAAGTTCCAAAAAGAAATTTGGAAGATGTACTAAAAGAAATATCTGAACAATAATAAATTACCAAAATCAAATAAAAAACAAAGCCCGATCTATTCGCTAGACCGGGCTTTGTTTTTTTGGACACTCCGCTAGAAATCTATCGGATTAGGCAGAGGCGATTACCTCAACCATGGCACCATATACTACAAATAATATATTTCGTCAATATTTTGTATTTATGCTATAATATGCGTACAAATATGCAAAACAAAGCAAAAACAAAAATAATAGGTTTTTGGGTAGTTTTGGGATTGATGATTATATCAAACCCTGGTTTTGCTATTGCGCAAGAAGATGGGGCAACAGGAAAAGATCCTGAAATACAGGATATTGCGCAGCAGCTTAAAACCCAAAGAGACGCAATAGATGAAGTGCGGAATAAGATAGACCAATATGAATCCAAGATTCAGGCTAAGCGGAATGAGGCTTTGACCATAAAAAATCAGCTTGGATCATTAAGTGATCAAGTTGATCAGACAAAATTGAAATTAGAGCTTAAGAGGCAGGAAATAACCGAGATAAATCTTTTAATAACTGAAACTGAAAAAAGAATATCAGGAAAGGAAATTGAAATAAGCCAGCAAAAGGAAAAAATAGCAGAATTCATCCGCTTGCTGTATCAGCGCCAGCAAAAAAGCCCAGTTGAAATACTTTTGGCTAATGATGCTTTTTCAGAATTCTTTGATGCTGCGCAATATTTAGAAGCAATTGAGGAAGATCTGGAAGTAATACTTAAAAAAATGAAAGCTGTGCAGGAAAAACTGCAGGAAGAGCATACTGGATTAGAATCGCAGCGCGAGGAATTAAAAGAGCTTAAGGCCCAGCTGACAGGCACGCAGGTAGTTTTAGAAGAAAAAGTAACAGCTAAGAATGTCATTTTAGAGGCAACACAAGCTGATGAATCAAAATTCCAAGCATTATTAAAACAAGTTCGCGCGGAACAAGCGCAGATTAATAATGATATTATCGGCTTAGAGCGCCAGCTTAGAGCTCGCCTAGAAGCACAAGGCGATAAGACATTAGCAGAGCTTTCTGGGCAAGGATTTATCTGGCCAGTTCCAAACAGGACCGTGACCGCGACATTCCATGATCCTGATTATCCTTTTAGAAGATATTTTGAGCATCCAGCAATAGATATACGCTCAAAGCAGGGAACACCAATTAAAGCTGTTGGTTCTGGATATGTTGCGCGAACCCGAGATGGAGGATTGGGGTATAGCTATATTTCCGTGATTCACGCGGACGGATTAAGCAGTGTTTATGGGCATGTATCCTGCATTCTTGTGCAAGAAGATGAATATGTTGTGCAAGGGCAGGTAATAGGGTGCAGTGGCGCAACTCCAGGTACTCCAGGGGCTGGTCGGCTGACTACGGGGCCGCATCTGCATTTAGAGATTAGGCTTAATGGTATTCCAGTTAACCCAATAGGATATTTGCAATAGTAATGAGTTTAATAGAGTAGAGTAAAACCCAATATTATAAACACCAGTATGTTTAAATAATACTGGTATTTATAATATATATGTGTCGCTCAATATATCTTATGCGACGCATCATTTTGGTTTTATAACATATATGCTATTTAGGATATATGTTATTTAAAATATACCCGATCCTTAATGCGCAAATCCACATACTGCAAAGTACTGCGCTGGGACTTTATCTTATCCTGCAAAGCCAGTTCAAGCTTTTTTATTTGCGTTTCAATGGATATCTGCATACTCACAAATGCCTGCCAGCCTTCTGTGGTTATGAATTTAAGCTCATCTAGGATGTCTGGATCATATAAAACGTGCGCAAGCTTTATCTGCTCCTGCGACCTCGCAGTCTCCTCAAATAAGGCGAAAATGAACTCAATTATTTCTCTATTTAAAATTATATCTCCAGGATTTATTTTGGTTTGACTAGTGGTTATAATCTCTATGGTGGGTAAAGATGAGAGATCATCATCAGAAACTTTGCCAACAACAACAATACCATTCACATCTAAGTAGTAGTGTTCTCGAGTGTATTGCATTTCTCTCTCTTCTTCAGGTTCCTCTTCTGTAACATTATTGTGCGACACTTGCTCTCCAGCGATTATTCCCCCCTCTTCCCCATCTTCTTCTTGATCATCATCTAATTCTATAGTTTGAATCGGGGTTTTAGTTCGTAGAACCACTCTGGCCAGCTTCTCCTCTAGGGCAATGCTCAAAGTAAATGGCAATTTTCTTGTAATCTTTATATCATCCACAATATACTGCTCCCTTATAGCCTGAACAACGCCAGACATGCTTGTTATGATTATATTATTATTAGAAAGGAATATAAATTTTTTTTGGTTAAGATGATTATCAACAATCTCCCTAAGCTCATGCATTGGAATATTTTCATTTCCAGAAATTTCAACTGTCTTTATTTTAAAATTATCAGAACCTAAAAAAAAGTACGCAAACCAGGCTAAGGCCGCTGTAAAAAAAATTGATCCCACAATCATGGAAACAACAGATGTGTTAACTGGCTTTTTAGGCTGCTGCTTGCTTGGGCTTTGCGGGTGTATTATTTTTCTTTTTGGCTTGTAGTATCTATGTCTTCTTAGCATTTTGATTAATCAGAATACCATTCTTTTTTCGGCTGATATGAAACTTTAAGCTGGGCTTTTTCTTTAGCCCTTTCAATAGCTAGTTTGATAAGCTCATCTAATATTTCTTTATATGATAATCCGCTTGCCTGCCATAATTTTGGATACATGCTAATAGATGTGAATCCTGGAATAGTATTCATTTCATTAAGATAAATTTCTCCATCCTCTGAAAGCAAAAAATCCACTCGCGCCATTCCTTCTCCATCTAGGGCTTTATAGGTTTTAATGGCCATGTCCTGAATCTGTTTTGAAACCTTATCTGATATTTCAGCTGGAATTTTTTCATCTGTTTTTCCATCAACGTATTTTGCATCATAATCATAAAATTCATTGCTAGGAATAATTTCTCCTACAACACTTGCTTTTGGATTTCTATTGCCAAGTACAGAGACCTCAAGCTCGCGAGCTCCTTTAACACCTTGCTCTATGATTACTTTGCGATCATATTGTATGGCCTCTTCTACTGCGCCTATTAATTCATCTTTATTATCTGCTTTAGAGATTCCAACTGATGAACCCATGTTTGGTGGTTTTACAAAAACTGGATAACTCAATGACAATTCATTAATGATTTCATCTTTGCGATCATTCCATTCTTTTGACCAAAACCAAATATATGGTGTCTGTTTAATTCCTTCTGATTCAATCACTTTCTTTTGCATTACCTTGTCCATGCTAACTGCTGATCCTAATACTCCGCAACCAGCATAAGGCAATCCAGTTAATTCTAAAAAGCCCTGTATTGTGCCATCTTCTCCATATGGACCATGTAATACTGGAAATACCACATCAATATGTCCTAGTTGACTAGAAGCGTCATTTGACGAAGTAGAAAGGTCAGCTGGTTCTGGCGGAATTAAGGCATTACTCTCTTTCGGAGCATTGCCTGCCTTCAGCAATCCCAAAGATTCTTGGCCGCTAATCCATTTCCCCTCTTTTGTAATTCCAATAGGAAGAATTTCGTATTTATCTTTATCTAGATTTTCTATTACAGAGGTAGCAGAAACCAAGGAAACTTCATGTTCCCCGCTTCTGCCTCCAAATAATACTGCTACTCTTAATTTTTTCATAATTATTTTGTAATTATTCTCTCAATATTAGAATTAATCCCTGTTACAACTTCATAATTTATAGCTCCTTGAATTTCTGCAAGTTCGTCTGCAGTAATTTCATTCTCCCCTTGTTTGCCTATCAAAACAACTTCTACGCCTCTTTTTACATCATATACATCAGTAACATCAACCATGCTCATGTTCATGCATACTCGGCCGATTATAGGACATCTTTTTCCATTTATCAAGACCTCTGCTTTGTTTGAAAGTCCCCTGCTATATCCTTCGTAATAACCTACTGGGATGATTGCTATCTTAGTTTTACGCTTGGTTTTATGGGTACAACCATAACCTATATATTCGCCCTCTGGGTAATCCTTTACCTGAAGCACTTTTGTCTTCCATGTCAGAACTGGCTTGAGTTCAAATTCTGGATGTGTTGATTTGACTCTATCAATCAATTTTTGATCTGGCCACAAGCCATAGAGTCCAATTCCTAAACGTACTGCATCTAAATGTGATTCACTAAAATCTAGAATTGCCTCTGTTTTTGCCATGTGAAACATCTGTGGCTCAATCTTTTCTTTGTATAATTGAAAGCGAATATCCTCAAATGTCTGTAATTGCTTTTTGGCGTAATCGCGATGATTTACAACGTCACTAAAATGTGATTCCACTCCTTTAATCAATAAATGAGGAAGTTCATTTATCTTTTTAATATAGTCAACCGCGTTCTGCGGCATTATGCCCATACGCCCCATGCCAGTATCAATTTTTATATGAATCCTTAAATCGCCTCCTGCGCCGGATTCAGAAATTATTTTTGATAAACGCTGTGCATGGCTTAAACTATTTACAACCACTTCCGCCCTCTCTTGCATTAGCCATTGCAACTCGTCGGCACTTTCGTTTATGTATCCTAAAATAATAATTGGGGTATTAACCCCTTTTTCTCTTATTTGCTTTGCTTCATCCAGATTTATTACAGCCAAATAATCAACCTCACTTTGAATCACTTCGCTTACTTGCGTTAATCCATGTCCATATGCGTTTGCTTTGACAACTGCTATAAGTTTGGTATCTAGATTAAGAAGTGACTTAATTTGTGAGATGTTATTTTTGAGAGCATGTTTTGATAATTCTATCCATGTATTCATGATTTATCTTTTGGCCGCAAAGTTGGGAACAAAATAACTTCTTTTATATTTTTTTTGTTTGTGAGCAAGCTGGTTAACCGATCAATACCCATGCCAAAGCCAGCAGTCGGAGGCATGCCATGCTCTAGGGCCTCTATAAAATCATCATCAATTGGATGAGCTTCTTCGTCTCCTGCAATTGCTGCTTCTTGCTGTTCGTTGAATCGTTCTCGCTGGTCTATTGGGTCATTTAACTCGCTGAACGCGTTGACTAGTTCAATGCCTCCGCCAACAACTAGCTGAAATCGCTCAACATATCTTGGATCATCTTCTTTTTTCTTTGCAAGCGGTGAAAGTTCAACAGGATGATCTATCATAAAAGTCGGCTGAACCAAATTTGGACGCACAAATTCTTTATAAAGCTCATCACAAATCTTGCCTCTAGAATCCTTCGGCTTAATATCTTTTAATCCTAGCTTTTGGGCTTTTTTGTAAATTGATTTTTGGTCTGGATATGCCTCAATATCAATATCAGCTGCGTCTATTAATGCCTGCCTAAACTGAACTCTTTTAAACTTCTTTTTAAATTTAATTTTGTTGCCCTCATATTCAATTTCATTTGAATCATTTACATTTTTTACAATTTCCAAAATAAGATCCTCTGTAAGATCCATTAACTGCTCATAATCCATGTATGCGGCATAAAACTCTACTTGCGTGAACTCTGGATTATGTGACCAGTCCATGCCCTCGTTCCTAAAGCACCGCGCAACTTCGTATACGCGTTCATATCCTCCTACTATTAGGCGTTTAAGATAAAGTTCTGGGGCAATGCGCAAATACAAATCAGTATCAAGTGAATTATGATGAGTAACAAACGGCTTTGCCAAAGCTCCTCCAGGCATTGGCTGTAACTCCGGAGTATCAACTTCTAAAAATCCATGCTCATTTAAAAACATTCTAATAGTGCTTACAATAGCGGCGCGGGCGTAAAATATTTCCCTAACTTCTTCATTCGTGATCAAGTCCAAATATCGCTTGCGGAAACGCGCTTCAATATCCTGTAAACCATGCCATTTTTCAGGCATTGGGCTTAAGGTCTTGGAAAGCAAAGTCCAATCATTAACCATTATTGTGTGCTCGCCTTTTTTTGTTTTGAATAATGATCCTGTAACTTGGATAAAATCTCCAACATCAATAAGCTCTATAAAATTTTTATAAAGATCTTTTTTTAATTCATCTTTTTTAAAATATACTTGGAACCTTCCAGTGCCATCCTCAATATGCGCGAAACTTGAGCCTCCATGTGCGCGGATTGATCGGACGCGTCCTACAAGAATTATCTTCTTGCTTTTCTTAAGCTTATTAAGATTATCCTCTAAATCAATAATAGTATGAGTGCGATCACTCTGAGATGGATATGGATTAATACCCTTTTTAATAAGAGCTTCCAAGCGCTGTGCGCGGGTTAAAGACTCATCCTGATATGTTTCTTTTTTAGCCATAATGAATATATTATAAGCCAAAATTAATAATTAAGCAATAAAAATACACGGCTATTTCCGTGCACTTACTAATTGGTCTCAGGGGTACAAATTTCGAAGCGAGAATGTATGGAACCCTTCGGAGCGAAGAAATTTCGTACACCTGATACCAATACTTATAAATACTTTTTATGATGCTTTGATATCCACAATCTTCCAAACTGACTCGCCTTTTGGCGTTTGTACTGTTGCTTCTTCTCCCTTCTTTTTTCCAACTAAAGATTTGCCAATTGGAGATTCATTGGAAATTTTTCCTGCTGTTGGATTAGCTTCATTTGAACCTACAATAGTATATTCTGATTTACCGCCATCTTTTTCCACAGTAATAGTATCCCCTATTTGAACCATATCTGGATCAGAATTTCCATTTGATACAACAGTTACGTTTTTTAGAACAGTTTCCAATTCCAAAATACGGCCTTCTGTAAAAGATTGCTCTTCGCGCGCGTCAGCATATTCCGCGTTCTCGCTTAAATCTCCATAATCTTTTGCTTGTTTGATGCGTTCTGCTATTTCTGGACGCTTTTTTTTCTTTAGCTGATCCAACTCATCTTTGAGCTTGTAATAGCCTTCTTGGGTTAAATAGTTTTGTTTATCTGACATAAAAAAAATGTGGATAATTAGTATATCTAATTACCTATAATACTAGAAATAAAAGATCTGTCAAATTTTACTAAAATACCATTCAAAAATCTTTTTAGCGATTGGAGTGGCGCTGATATCCCCTCCTTCGCCTTCTTCAACCAAAACAGTGACAACGATTTCAGGATTATTATATGGAGCATAGGCTGTAAACCAGGCATGGGGCTCTTTTGTGCTGGAAAACTGTGCAGTGCCTGTTTTTCCCGCAATATCCACTGGAAGAACGGAAAGCGAGCGCGCAGTGCCATATGTAACCACAGACCGCAATCCTTGTTGAATAGTTCTTATAGTATTAGGATCAACAACTTGCTTGCTAAGAACTATTGGCTTGATAATTTCAGCATCATCATAATTCCTTCCTATTTTATCAACTATTCTTGGAGAATATAATGTGCCTCCATTCGCAATTACAGATGTGAAGTTTGCAACTTGAATTGGAGTAACAGATATATCCCCCTGCCCAATTGCCAAATGATATGTGTCCCCTAAATACCAGCGCTCTCCTTTTTTCTGCAGCTTCCAATCCTTGCTTGGTAAAAATCCCATAGACTCAGAAGGAAGATCAATTCCTGTTTTTGTGTTAAGCCCGAACTTAACTCCATAATCAGAAATTCTAGATACTCCCAAGCCTTCTATGCTCTCATATCCCCCTCCAATGGCATAGAAGAACGTGTTAACTGATTCCGCGAGCGCGTGCTCTATATCTGTTCTGCCATGGCCTCCGTATTTCCAGTCTGGATACCAATATTGATTCACGCTTATTCCTCCTGTGCTAGATATTGTGGTATATGGAGTGATAATTCCTTCTTCCAATGCGGCAGATCCAACCACAAGCTTTATTGTGGATCCAGAAGGATATTCGCCCGCGATTGACCTGTTAAAAAGAGGCTTTCGCTCATCCTTAAGCAGGCTTTGATATGCTTTGCTGTCTATTCCCCTGCTAAACTTGCCATTGTCAAACCCAGGATAGCTTACTAGCGCTTTTATGGCTCCAGTTTCTGGGTCCATAACAATAACGCTTCCTCCAGGAGATTCGCGCTCAATAATCATCTTTTCCAGCTCCTGCCAAATAAACATCTGAAGCTCGCTGTTTAAATGCAAATACATGTTGTCCCCCATTACAGGCTCGGTTTGTGTCAGCTTTCTGCTGAATATACCATTTGAATCAACTTCAATTCTTAATTCTCCCAATACTCCCCTTAGCTGATCTTGATAAACTTTTTCTAATCCTATTTTTCCAACATGCTCAAAAAGCTCGTAGTCATCTTTATCTAAAATCTCGTAATCATCAGTGGAAATTTTTCCTGTATATCCTAAAATATGGCTTAATGGATCTGTTATCTGGTATGTCCTTTTTTCAACTGGAACCAATGATATGCCCTGCCATTCCTGAATAGAGCTTGCAATAACAACAGCCTGCTCCTGCGTAATTCCGCGGGCTATTTCTATGGCGTTTTCTGAAGTTCTCTCAATATTGGAAAAGCTTTCAATAAGGTCAAAATGGCTTATTCCAATTAACTCGGCAATGCTCGAGAATATTGCGTCTTCTGCTTCCTGATCATGCGGAAGATCAGCTGGAATTACAACCAAAGCAAAATCCGGAACATTATATGCAAGCTTTTTTCCGTTTGAATCTATTATTACTCCTCTTGGAGGAATAATAGATAAGCTGCGGATTCTGTTTCCCTCTGCTGTTCCATAATACTCTGCTCCGCGCACAACCTGAAGATAATACAGCTTCGCAAATAAGGACCCAAATAAAAGCATACCCAAAACAGCAAGCAGCTGAAGGCTTTTTTTGTTTTTCCAGCCAATATTTACCTGCTTGCGATATGAATCTGCAATAACAATATCTCCATCAATTTCTGATGAAAATGAATCAATACTAGGGTCGCTGATGTCAGTTGCCTCCTGCTTAATTAAAAATGGATCTTTTTCCATATTATCTTACAAAAAACCATTTTCTTAAATTTGATTTAAAAATTGACGCCATAATTCCCATACCAACAACAAAAAGAGTGCTTATTAAAGATGATATAATAATTGACTCAAAAAAAGCATATGAATCAAATATAAAATTAGACGCGCTTAAAAAATTGCTTGAATAAAATATAATAAGCTCTATGGCGGCCGAATACGCAAGCAAGCTGAAAAATATTACAGCAATATATAAATTCCTGGAAACGCTTAAGGCGATATTAGCCTGGCTGTTTATAATCATAAATACTAATATATGAGCAATGGTTAAAACGCCAAAAGGAACTTCAATAATAATTAAATCAAGCATTAGTCCATATAAAACAGCAGCTAATATTGCTTGGCTGTGCCTTTTGTGTATTGTTAAAAGCGCAATAAGCAAAAATCCTGTATAAAGATGGAGCTGCTGCGCAATTGAGCCTATAAAAAAATAATCCAATTGAATGGCCGCGAACACTCCTATTAGCAGTAATAATTTCATTTTTATTTAATTAAAAATATTTCAATATCTTGAATATTTTGAAGCGAAAGAAAAGGAGTTAATACAGCTGTTTGAAAAAGCTGGCCTTGTGTATAGTTTACAGATGATATTGTTCCTATTAAAAGCCCTCGCGGAGTATTTTCCTCTAATATGGAAGTTGTAACAATATCTCCAGCTGTTAATTCAGCATCCTGTGGTATAAGCTCCATTATTAAACCAAGGCCTCCATTTCCCTTTACTACTGCCTGGAATTCCAAATCACCAGATATTGTCGCGGCAATCGCGCTTGATGGGCTTGTGGTGGGAAGAATACTAGCTATTGATGCGTCCGCTGAAATAATTTTTCCAATAAAAACTCCCTGGCTTGTTGC
Organism: bacterium; assembly: GCA_002687895.1. Lineage (GTDB taxonomy): Bacteria > Patescibacteriota > Patescibacteriia > UBA2169 > UBA2169 > UBA2169. The sequence continues at coordinate 48,673 of NZBL01000003.1, forward strand.
GGCTGCTGATCCAGGATATATGCCGTGCTTTGTTCCCTTGTTTATTATTAGCACCTTGTTTCCTGCGACATTGGACTGCGCAAGCACTTGTGCTTGGATTTTTTCTAAAGGAATAAAATCGCCTAAAGAGCTTTCTTCAACTGAATTCTGTGAAAACAAAGTTTGGCTAAGATAAAACTGAAGCTGTGCTATTCTTTTTTCCTGGTCTTTAGATTTTTCTACTAATTCACTTCCATGAGATATGCCAAACCACCAAGTCTGCACAAGAGAGCCCATATTGCTTGAAACAGCCCCGACTAATACAATAGGAGATCTTATAATATTTATTAGTCCTTTTGTTGGAGCTATATAATATAAGATTATTATGCCAGCCAAAATCAGCATTAATATTTTTTTGTTTTTTATCATGATATATTTTTAAGAAGAAAGCACCATGCTTCCAATTGATTCAACTTCGCGCAATAAATTAGAATCATCCAATAAAATTCCTGTTCCCCGAACAACTGTTGTTAAAGGATCATCTACCACATGAACAGGCATTTGCAGCTCTTTTGATATTAAGGAATCAAATCCTTTCAAAAGCGCTCCTCCTCCGGAAAGCAGAATTCCGCTTTCATACAGATCTCCTATAAGCTCGGCAGGCGCGTTTTCTACTGTTGTGCGGACCGCGTCTACAATTACTCCAACAGGCCTTTTTATTGCTTCTCTTATTTGCTCATCTGTAATTTCAAACTCCTTAGGCAGGCCAGTTAGCATGTTTCTGCCTTTTACTTTCATCTCGTGCGCTTCATCGCTAGCTACAACAGATCCAATCTTAATTTTGATTTCCTCTGCTGACTTTGAGCCTATTGTAATGTTAAAATTCTCTCTTATATAATCCTGTATCGCGCTGTCAAATTCATGTCCTGCTGTTTTAAGGGAATTATAAGAAACAATTCCAGACAAGGAAATAACCGCGATTGAGGTATTGCCTCCTCCTATTTCCACCACCATTCTGCCGTATGAATCCTGCAGATTCAGCCTGGCTCCTATGGCTGTTGCAACTGGCTCGTCTATAAGGTGAACTTCGCGCGCGCCTGCGTTGGTAATTGCGTCCTGAACTGCTTTGCGCTCTACCTCTGTAATATCCAAAGGAATGCTTACAATTGTGCGCGGGCGAGGAGCTATGGTAAACGATCCTCTGTGTATTTTTTCTATGCAGTGCTTTATCAGTTTTTCTGATACTTCAAAATCTGAAATCACTCCATTAACAATAGGGCCGACCACAGATATATGCGGAGGTGTTTTGCCCATCATTTTTTTCGCGTCCACTCCAACAGCAACCAGTTGATCGCTCCTTGTATTGATTGCTACAATGCTTGGCTCATTAATAACAATACCCTTATCTTTTACGTAAAATATTGAATTTGAGGTGCCAAGATCAATTCCAATATCTTTTGAAAGGCTTCCAAATATATTTTTTAACATAGTCCTCTATCCTATCACTGCTTTCCAAATTCGTCCACCAAAACGCACAATATCCCTATATGTTATTACAATTGCCAAAAGCATAAGAAGTACAAATCCGATTCTATGAAACCATGCCTCAATTTCGCGTCTTCCCTTTTTCCCCCTTATCTTTTCCGCGAATAAGAATATAAGCCTTCCTCCGTCTAACGCTGGAAAAGGAAGTATATTTATTATTGCCAGATTAAAAGATAATACTGCAGTAAAAATAATTACATGAGAAAATCCTAAATCAAGAACATCATTAGTTGTTACAGCAATAGCAACAGGCCCTCCAACGCTTCCCGCGCCCTGGCCCTTGAACAGGCCGCTGATGATATTTGCGAACGCAACAGCTATTCTTTGTATATAGCCTATTGTGGATGTTGTTCCTGCAACAATTGCCTTGTGCACAGGAAATCTAACTGTTCCTGATTCGCTTAAGCCTACGCCTATTATGTGCCTGTTTTCATCTATATCCTGCATAATTTCTGGCGTAATATTTGCTGTGTACTGCTCTTTTGCGCGTTCATATACAATTATAGATTCTTGCCCTTGTTTTGAATCAGTAAATTCCTGAAAAGGATCAATATCTGTGAACTGATTACTGTCTGCTGATATAATCCTGTCTCCTATTTCTAGGCCCGCGGCCTGTGCTGGTGAATTTTCCAAAACTTCTGTAATAAGCAAATGCGGATCATATATATATTTAGCATCAATATCGCTTGTGCGCTCAATTGGCGCGCCTGCCATAAATAATATTACAAGCAACAGCCAGCCTGCCACAACATTCATGGTAACACCAGCGCATACAACAGCAACCCTTTGGTAAACAGGCTTTGAACCAAAGCTATCCTCATCTTCCTCCTCATTCTCACTGTCTTCGCCTTTTATTTTTACATATCCGCCAAGAGGTATGCTGTTTATGGCGTACTTGGTCTGCCCAACCTTTTTGGCGAATATTTTTGGGGGAAATCCTATTCCAAACTCCTCAACCGCTATTTTGCTCCATCGTGCAACTAAAAAATGACCCAGTTCATGAACCAGAACCAGGAAGCCTAAAATTACTATAAAAGCGATTATGGTTAAAGCCATTATAATGTCATTATTTCTTTTTCTTTTTCTTTTGCGAGATTATCCATATCATCTGCTGCCTTTTTTGTGTCTTCATCAAGACTTTTGATTTCATCTCTTTTGTCATCTTCTGTTAAATTTCCTTGCTTTTCTTGGGACTCTATGCTCTTTTTTTCTTCTTCGCGCGCTTTTCTTATTCCTACTTTTGCCTGTTCTAATTCTTGGTTCATTGATTTAACAATTTCTTTTCTGCTTTCTTCTGTCATCTCTGGAATATTTATTCTAATTCCCGAGCCATCCACAGATGGGGCTAAATTCTTTTCACTAGCAATAATGCCCTTTTCTATGTCTTTTACTATGCTCTTATCCCATGGCTCTATTAGTAGAGTTTTCGCGTCCTGCACTCCTATGCTCGCAAGCTGGCTTAAAGGAGTTTTTGAACCATAAGCTTCTATCTCAATATCAGAAACTAGGGCCGGGCTTGCTCTTCCTGTTCTAATATTTTTTAAGTACTCGGAAAAACTGCTTTGAATGGCTTTTGTCTTATCATTAAAATTTCCCATAATTTATCTGGCTAAGCTTACTCCCAAATACAGCAGATCAGGATTTTCCGGATGGATCTTAAGCTCTGTTGCTGTTCTTGTTGTTGGAAGCATCCGGGGTATCCAATTAAATCCTCCGTCAATTGAGTGGTAAAGCGTTGATCTTGTTCCATATGTTACTTCTAAAGGATTCACCGGGTCAACTACCAAGGAATATATATTAGCATTGTGCGACCCAGAAATCAACGGCAATTCTACCCAGTCTTTGCCATGGTTCAAACTTCGCAATAATCCAAACGCGGACGCATACACAACTCCAGAAGGCACAAGAACAAAATCGCGCCCATCATCTGTTCCCGCAAATTCGGTAAAAGCCTCATCAAAAAATTCCCAATTTTTTCCTTCATCTAAGGATCTAACTAACCCTTTTCCTTTTACTAATGCATATATTGTTTTTTGAATAGTTGGATGAAATTCCATATCAGTTAGCACAACACTGCCCAAGGACGAATATATCCTCCAAAAAGTGCCACTATCTTCTGATATTAATATATCTCCTGAATCTGTCGCAGCCAAAAGAATGTTAGGATTATTAGGATTAAGCACTATGCTTGTAATTAATATTGATGAATCATCGCTTGTGTAAATAGAGCGCCAATGTATTCCCTGATCCCCTGAAACCACGATCGTGCTTCCAATTGCAGCGTATATAACTTTTGGATTGTCTGGATGTATGGCAATATCCGTTATATGCATGTTTGATAGTATCAAATCCCAAAAATGCCCTTTGTTCCAGCTTACCCACAAGCCTGCACGATCGCTTATGGCAAATACTTTATCAGGATCATCTGAAGAAAATATAATCTCTTTTATATCAATTGATCCAATTGTTTTTTTAGATGTTCTGTCAGCAAAAATTGTTGATCTATGCTCCCAGGTCTCGCCTTTATTTTGGGTTACCCAAACTCCTCCATCTGCTTCTGTCTGAACTGCTCCTGGAGTGCATGCCGCGCCTAAAAACACTAATAATGCGGCAATTGATAATAATTTTGTTTTTGTCATATAGATATAATAGATTGCTCTGCAACCAATTGCCAATTTTGGCTGATTGGCCTGCTTAGGGAATCTAAAAGTATTCTAATGGCTTTTGAAAGCTTTTTTGAATGATGCTTAAGAAGCTCTGCGCGCAATACAGGGATTAATGATTCTATCCAATCTTGAATATGCTCCTTTTCTACTCCAGCCTCTAGCCATACTCTCATTCTTTGGTTGCTTGAATCTTCTTTAAGAATATTTTGAATTAGTGAATTATCCTGATTTTCTGATTCTATAACAGGCTTTCCACTGAAATAGAATGGCACTGTTCTTGAATATATTGTGGGCAGAACTTGATCTTTGTGATTTATAAGCAGAAATATGTATGTATTTTTTGCTGGCTCTTCTAAAATTTTCAAAAACGCATTCTGCGCTTCTGTGTTCATTGCATTTGCGCTGTTTATGATAAGCACTTTTTTGTCTGAACTAATAGGCGTCTGTGCTAGCCATGATCGTGATTCACGGATTTTATTTATGCTTATAATGCTCTTTTCTGGAGAAATTGACCTTATGTCTGGATGATTTAAATCTTGCGACGGTACAAAATCAATTAAAAATGATTTTAACAACTCTGTTCTTCCTATGTTTCTAGCTCCAATAAAGCTATACGCATGGCTTAATGTTTTATTATTAGCGCAATTTTGTAAATATAATAAAATCTGTTTCTGCATAACTTCATTATACATAAAATTGATTGATTGCGTCAAATTTTGTAAAAAAATGGCCGAACACTTTGTTCAGCCATTTTATAAACTGCTATAGTCGCTTTTAGTAGTATTTTTCTTGGGGTCTTCGTTCTGGCCAAATTCTCCTGTTTCCGCTTCCTCCTCCGCGTTTTCTGCATTCATGTTTAGCATCAAATTCATCAACACCTTGTACCAAAAGAAAGCCAGTCTCACCTCCCCACAGAGTTGATATCACTTTTCCACTACTCCCAACTACTTCTCTTTCCTTTGAAGATAATTCCTTATCAACAAATTCTTCTGATACCAAAACCCCCCAGTTGTATTCATTAGTCTTCGTGGCCTACCTCCTTTTCGCCAACTTGCTCTATACCTGTCGCATTATATTTCTTAGTACTAAGAAGTTCGTTAGGTTTCTCGACAGCTTCCTCATATGTCAGATTCGGTTCTGAAAGTCGTTTTGGATCTGCGTCTGGTGCTGCACCTTTTTCTACGACAACCACAACAAAGGTGCAACCAGGAAATAATGAATACATAGCAATACTCCTTTCTTAAATGAACAATTAAAAAACCCTAGCTCGTGCTAGGGATATGTTGAAAAAATTATTCAAATCAAACTTCCCTAGCCTGAGCTAGAGGAGGATGAAACTGCCAGTACTTTTGACAATTGATATGTTTGAATATTTTTCATATCTAGTATTATTATAGAGCCATGAACTTTATATGTCTATATCATCTTGTTAATAACTAAATTGACTTAAATTAAAACTATTATATTATTAATATAATATAATAAAGCAATTAGCCAAGAACTACTCCTTTTTCTTCATTTTCACCTGATTAGGATCAGTTTTTGATTAGCGTTGGAGCAAATTGCTCCTTTATAACCAACCCAAGGGGGAGGAGATGTCAGATAATAACGGATTTGTAATACATGAGCCTAATAAGTTTTCCAAATTCATTAAAGATGAGCTGAATATCCCATTTAAAATCGCAATACATGGCTTGGAGAATTCTTTCTCAAGCCTGGTGACTAGAAAAGCCTTGGAAAGCATTGGGCTTTCTTTGGGATATGATGCTATTCCTGTTTATTCAAAATCCGCGCGCAATACAGTAAACGAGGTAATGAACAGGAAAATTTCACTTGGCGTTGTTGCTTCAATAAACAATAACGTGGGATTTGTTGATGAAACAAGGCAGGCTTTTTTAGATAATGGCGGCACAATGCTCTGTATAACCTGCTGCACGCTTGAGATAGAGCAATGCTTGATCGCGCATCAAAGCATTGTAGATATCAATCAGGTATTAGCTATAAAAGCCCACCCAATGGCGCTTAGGCAGTGTTTAGAAAAGTTATCGCACAAATATCCTCATATTAAACTGCTTGACAGTTCTAATGAGGACGACACTGCAAAATGCGCATTGGACATAGCAAGCGGCATTGTGCCATCAACAACCGCAACCCTGGCCTCTGAAGAAGTAATACAAGGAGATGCCAGGATTAAATGCATAAAAAAAAGAATGGAGACAAGGCATCCGAACATTACCACCTTTCCCATATTTATGAGTTCCCCCCTACCATGAGGAGTCAACAAGAGCCCGGCTTGGTCTAAACCTTGCTGGGCTTGCTTTTTTTTAACGTTCCATACGGTGTGGAACGTTAACTCGCGACTAAAATACTGCGCTTATATGATTCAAGATTCTCCAAGGCAACTCCAGTGCCTTTTGCAACGCATAACAATGCCTCATCAGCAGTATAGGCTGGAACACCAGTTGCCTGCGCAATTAAGCGATCCATATTTCTGAGCAAAGATGATCCGCCTGATAAAACTATGCCTTTATCAATCACGTCTGCAGATAATTCCGGAGGCGTGCTTTGCAGTACTGTTTTAACAGATGAAATAATTCCTTCTAGTTCAGCTTGAATAGCTTCTGTTACGTCGTCTGATGAGACAGTAACTGTGCGCGGTAATCCAGATACCATGTCTCGGCCCCGTACTTCTGTTGACATCTTTTTCTGGAGATATAAGGCAGAGCCAATGTTGATTTTAATTTCTTCCGCGCTTCGCTCGCCTATTGCTAAATTATATTTTTTACGTATATGCTCGCTAATCGCGTTGTCAAACCTATTGCCTCCAATCCTGACTGAATTATTTGCAACAATTCCGCCTAAAGAAATAACTGCCATTTCACTTGTGCCGCCGCCCATGTCTATTATCATATGCCCGCTTGCTGATCCAATTGGAATGTTAGCGCCGATTGCTGCGGCTATTGGCTCTTTTATAATATAAGCTGCTTTTGCGCCACCAGCGATTGTAGCATCAATGACTGCGCGCCTTTCTGTTGAAGTAATTCCAGCTGGAACAGCTACCATGACTTCTGGCCTGAATAACCTAACTGATCCAACTGCCTTGTTGATGAAATACTTTAGCATTGCTTCTGTTGTTTTGTAATCAGCAATCACACCCTCGCGCAAAGGGCGTGACGCCACAATAGTATCAGGTGTTCTTCCAAGCATTTCTTTGGCATCATCTCCAACTGCAAGCACTTGCTTGTCATTCAAAGAAACCGCAACAACAGACGGTTCATTCAAAACAATGCCTTTTCCAGGCAAATGAACCAATGTGTTTGCTGTTCCAAGATCTATACCAATTTTATTTACAAATATACTCATAGTTTGTTCATCTTACCAGAAGTTGCTTGTTAGTCAACCAAAAAATACCTTACAAGTTAATAGTAAGGCCACTTAATAGCTTAATTACTTGGATTGTATAAGAACCTCGCGATCCTCCCCTAAATCCCAGGTTCCAGTAATTTGATTTCCTCCTTTTTTGTCAAAAATATCGCTTGGAATTATGCTGTCAATTTTAAATGGCAACTCAATATCAATTACTAAATCATGCGCACGAGTTCCTGCCTGTTTTTGAATATATAATCTATATCCCTCTTCTAAAATCTGCTGTGTTAATTCTTGCGGTAAAATATATGTAAATGACAAAGTCTCCGTATCCAAAGGCTCAATAGAGATGAACGTGCCAAAAACTGTTTTATTATGCTCATCCGTGATAGCTAGCTCTTCCTCATTCCCCTCTGCGCTTACAAATATTGAGCCTTGGGGAACATAAATCCTAGTATAAGTTCTATACCGAGTTGTTTTCCAGTCAAAATCAGCTGTATGTTCATATGTAATTGAGGCCGTAGCTTGGAGCTGTATATCTTCTAATGATTCAGATTCTTCACCTACTGTCTCTATGGAATATGAAATTGAACGGTTGATTGCTGGATCAGATTTCAAAGACCCTAAGTTAGCATCAACTATATGAAGATAATCGCCTTTTGCGCCTAAAATTCTTCCATCCCACTTAAAGCCCGCAACAATGTCACCTACTTTTTCATCGCTAAAGTAGAACATTATTTGGCGCTCGCTTAAAGCATCAAAAACCAAAGGAGCAAAATCGCGCATTTGATCTAATGATAATGAGAATAATTTTTCTTTTAACTGCTGTGCCACATCATCAATAATCTGCTTTCTGTTGTAAATGTTAACGCCCTCTTCTTTAAAGCCAAGCTCAACATGGTATGCTAAAGTATCAATAAGATTATCTGCTGTAAATTCTTTTTCATCAACATATACTGGACCTACCACTTGCAGAAGATCCTCTATTAACTCTGGAGTAAAAGCGATCACCCCGTCAAAATTGCGCACTGGGCCTCTTTCATCTTTATAAAATTGAATCGCGTTTTGGGCAGTTGTAGGAAAATCCGGATCCCAGTTCACGTCGCGGAAAAACCATTGCGACTGCTTTATATATTTTTGCAAAGGCAAAGGCGGAACTTTTGTATTAAATGCTTTTGCTGGCTCATCAAGATTATATACATTGTCAGTAATAAATGATGAGATTTCACCGTTCCTGACCTTTAGCACTCCATATGTGCCAATGAATCCGCCTGTTGGCCGAAGTTCTGTATTGTTCTGTAAAAGCAAAAGATAGGTCTTTTCGCGAGGATGGCCAAGCACTTGCGGCGCAACTGCAATCCAGGGCTGTATTTGGCTGAACAATGACTGTGCTTGATATAATTTTGATGTAAGATTATTAACTTGTGAATTTATGATTGGAATCTTTGTCTGTGCTTGCGCGTCTTTTAAAAATGATAAAGATAATATTGTTTGATTATTCACGCGCTCCCAAAGTTCGCTTGAATCAGCTAAAGAAGCAAGCAAGGTTGATTTGTCTTGTACTGTGAGCTCATCAAATGCACCAAACTCTGTTTCAGATAAAATTGGAATTGTTTTTGCCCAGTCAATTACCAGTGCGCCAGACGCGATTGAAACCTTTGCGGCCGCGAGCAATGATCTGCTAGCTTTTACTTCTCCAGATATTCCAGGAATTAAAGTAATTGGATACAAGCGGTTAATAGTGCTTTCCAGCTCCTTGATATTTGTATTTACGCTATTTAAAATTTCTTTGGATTGATCCCAATCCCTGTTTACTAATGATTCTTGCAAAGGCTGAACTAATTTGGATATTTGGCGCGCGTTTCTATACGCGTCTATTGCTTGATATCCGTAAAAAATAATTATTAAAGCAGCAACTATAATTGTAGACCACATTATATGGTCCTTTTGGGGCAATGCTTTTATAAAAGCATCTTTCCATGTGCTTTGAAATGGATTTTTTAACTCACTCATATTTTTCGGGGTCCCCAGAAACTGCCACAGGCATTTCTGGGGTAAAATTTAGTCCCCACTTTTTAAAATATTTTACAGCGCTGATTAAATGTATCCAGCTCATTTTATTGAACAAAGCCATGTAAAATTTTCCAACGTTTGATGCACGACCATGATAATGAATGATTTCTGTGTCAGCTAAATACCAAACTTCATATCCTGCTTGCAAGACTCTCCTGCACCAGTCAGTGTCCTCCAAAAACATAAAATACCTTTCATCCATTAGCCCGATCTTTTGCACAGCGCTTTTGCGCACAATCATGCAAGAACCCTGCACCCAGTCTACTTTGCGATTTTCCTTATGATCCCAATTTGTCATTAAATATTTGTGGATGGCGCGGCGCGCGAATTGGAATCTTGATAAAGGAGTTCTGCGGTAAACTAGTACTTGGGGCGTTGGAAACTCATATACAAAATATTGCAATGATCCATCTGGTGAAAGTAAGCGCGGTCCCGCGATTCCAGCTTTTGGATTATTATCCATGAATTGAACCATTCGTTTAAAAGCATTATCCCATACAGCGATATCTGAATTCATTACAAGATAATATCTTCCACGCGCTTTTTTAATGCCCACATTGTTTCCTGCTGCAAATCCAACATTTGCTGTTGATCTAATCAATTGCACATTATCAAAGCGAGGACATAACTTTTGCTCTACATATTCCGCGCTTCCATCTATTGAAGCATTATCAACCACAATAATCTCATAATCTAAATCCAAAGTATGTTCAACAATTCCTTTGATGCATGGAAGCAGAAAATCCTTAGTGTTGTAATTGAGAATTATTATTGAGAGATCCATATGCTTTCAAATTCTGTGTTTCAAATATTAGAATATATATAAACTTTAAAAATTCGTATATGACAATCAGCGGTATTCGCCACCAGTCACGCATAGATAAGTTCTTACGTAGCATCATTAAATGATTACGAATACTTTCTTGCTTTACTTTATCTGCGCGCATAGAACGATCTCCATGCTGCACTGTTCTATCATGTATTGCAACTGCACTTGGCTCCAACACTGTTTTCCAGCCAGCACGATTCAATCGCCATGAGAGATCAGCATCTTCTTTATACATCCAAAATCTCTCATCATATATGCCATATTCATCTTTGACGCTTTGCAAGGCTTTTAATCTATATAGTACGCAAGCCCCAGATCCTCCCCAAACTTGCTTTATATGGCTATTTTGAGGCTTATCTGGCTTGTTTTCATCTATATTTACAACCCTGCCCCATGCACGCATTGATAGGCCTAACCCATCAATTATGCCAGAATTTGTATCATCTGGCAATGATCTATAAAGCTTTGGAATAACTGCGGCAATGCGCTCGTTTGACTCTATTGTTTGCATTATCTTTGCAAGACAATTTTTTTGCAGTTCAACATCATGGTTTAAGACAAGAATATATGGGGATGTGCATATCTCAAATCCCTGGTTATGCGCTTTGGCAAATCCTTTGTTCTCCTTATTCTCTATAATATCCGCATTTGAATAGTTTTGTCTAATAAAATCAATGGTTTTGTCGCTTGACGCATTGTCTATTACAAGTACAGAATACTCAATTTCTGTCTGATTTTGAATACCTAAAAACAGCCTTGGAAGGTGCTGTTTGCTATTCCATGTGGTAATTTGGATTTGTACTTTTTTCATAAATGTTGTATTATATACATATTAGTATTTATAAAAATAAAAAGAAAGGAGACTAATATGTTAAACAAAAAGTTACTTACAGACATTGTAACAACTTTTGTTATAACAGCAATTGTAAGTGTTGTTGTAACCTATGTCTGGACCCTGATTGATGATGGCGCAGATGCTATCTCATTAAGTAGCTCTCTGCAGTTTGCAGCTGTTCTGGGTATTACTTTGCCTATTGTTAAGGCTAAGACATAGCATATTTCTAAACTCATTAAAAACAGTCTGCTGTATGCAGTCTGTTTTTAATTAGCAACTATGGAAAATCTAAAAAAAGTTGAATGGATTTTGCGCATTGCAGTGTCTGGTGAATTCTTGGGACATGGCATATTTGCCATACAAGGCAAGGCCGCATGGATTAATTGGATTGAGCAATTACTAAATGTGGATGCGTCTGTTGCCACTCAACTACTGCTCTTAATTGGAATTATTGATATAGGAATAGCCATATTCGCGCTTGTTCAGCCAATACGAGCAATATTGCTTTGGGCCGCGATTTGGGGATTTTGGACTGCTCTTTTAAGGCCTATTATGGGCGATCCAATTTGGGATTTTGTAGAGCGGTTTGCCAACATCGGCGCGCCATTAGCGCTCTTATATGTACGCGGTGTGCCAAGAAGTTTAAAGCAATGGCTAAAGGTATGATAAATATCACTGCTTTTCGATGAGCATATTATTTATATTCTTATCAATTTCTCTTGTCAACCAGTCCAGACATTAACATAACCACACCAATACCAAGTGGATGATTTAAGTATGGACTTACTCCGTGCGTTAATACTACAGCAACAAGGCCAATTATTCCTCCAAGTATTAAATAATTTTCACGATTTGACCTCCACCCAAACTTTGCAATCATCCATAAAAGATATAAATAAAATCCAACTCCTAAAAGACCAATCTTAAGCCAAATTTCAAGCCAGCCAAGTTCAAACGCTGTTGTTGTGTATAATCCATCTGGATTATTTTTTAGTACTCTTGGATCTTGGGACGCGTATGTAACCGAAGTTCCAAATCCAGATCCATATATTGGATGATTTTTGATTGATGACAAGAGCGGCCTAATCTGTGAATAGCGGGATGACACAGCTGCTTCACCGCTGAATTTTGCTGCCCTGTCTTTTAGCAAATCAGCGCTCATTGTGCCTTTTGGAATTGGAAACATTGCTACTCCAACTGTCAATCCAATGCTTATCACAATAAGCCCAACAAATATTGATCCAAAACTTGAAACCTGTTTAATCTTTTCTTTATTAAAAACTAGGATTACAAGCATTACTACCAAGGACGCTATTCCTGCCAGCCAAAAGCTCCTAGAAAATGACATGCTGATTGCTGATATCACAACAATAATCAATACCACAATCCATGAAACATATTTCTTTTGCTTTAATTTAATAAAGCCATACAGCATTCCAAGCAACGCGAATAATCCAAATAACAGCCAAATCTGGGACTGCATAAAAATACGGGAAGTCAAAATATTTGGATCAATATTTGTAATTTCTCCTAACCTAGAATACCTAGACCAATCATATAATCTATCCTGCAATCCAAACAGCTCATGGCTGAAAATATAAAATAAAGCAATTGTTTTTACAGACAGCCACGCGATCGCGCTGATTACCACAATGCTGACTTCGCGCGCAATATGCTTTGATCTTGATAAAACATCATATATAGGAAATATCAATGCAAAGTACATGTAATTGTTCACATCACTGAATATTGATCCTAATCCATTGCCCCTTAATATTCCCCAAATAGTGCCCCAGATAATTATGATCGCAAGCCCGAGATATGGCTTAAATAATTTTGAATGTAAAAATGCGATCTTGCGATCTTTTAAAGCATGAGCAAGCCACACTAATATGACAATAAGCCACAAAGTCATGCGGATTGTGACGTCAAACCCAGCAATATCCAATATAAACATCTTGCCTAAAGAGCCAATAATCAGCTCCCCAAAAATCAGCATTACTCCATATTCCAAGCGATAAACAGTTAAAAAAATCGCAGACGTGGCAATAAACCCAAAAATCCACGGACTTGCATCCACGTTAACATATGAAAGATATGAGAGTAACTCCGCAATCAAGACAATAATCAATGTATTTAAAATCAGGCCTTTTTTCATAGCCCTAATATACTAGCTAGAAACAAAGCAAAAGTAAATGCAGGGCCCCTAGTTTCGAGACCCTACTACCTCACTAACCTGCTGGTAGTTGATTTGGTGACATATGCGCCACCCTTTCCTTGACACTTGCTGCAATCAACTTTTCCACCTTGCAGCGTAGGCGCCTTCTTTATGCACCTCCTGCAATCACACTTTCCAGTACCATTGCAATGGACGCAATTCTGCCAGGTAATTCTTGGCATTGTTTACCTCCCCATGGTTTACGTCAATTTATCTGCAGTTCACATGCTATTCTAGCTTCCTCTCTTCTTACAACCAAGAAGCCATCATGCCCACTTGTGCAGGCCTTATTGGCGCATCCATAGTGAACCTCCTTTTCAAACACACGCCTCTTAAGTTCTGCATTACAATATGGGCAATTGCCCCAATCTTTTTCCTCCCCTTTCCTGATTTGAGTGTTTTCAGCCATGATCACGCTCCTTTTTTTTCAAAAAGTAGTGGGCCATGCTTCGAAAGAACCATGCCTGTTTTGTAAGCGTCATCTGCTGTTTAAATGATTCACCTCCTTTATGTACAACAGATATATGTGGATAATAAATAACATTATAGCCAGCTTTCCAGACCCTGCGGCAAAAGTCAACTTCCTCGAACCAAATATAGAATTTTTCATCAAGTAGGCCGATTTGATTAAACACAGATCTCCGAACCAAGAAAAAAGCTCCCATTACTTGATCAATTTTTTGTTCTCGCGAATAATCAAAATCTTTTGCAAGATAATTATCTAAAAGCAATGGAAATGGCTTATGTAGTTTTAGTAATATGACAATTTGCGACCATATAGTTGGAAATCTGCGAACAGAGGGCTGAAGTGTCCTATCTTGATTCAGTAAGCGACATCCAAGAACTCCTATTTTCTTGTCTGACTCCACTTTCGCAATCACTTTTGAAAGTGTGTCTTCAATAAATTCTGTATCAGGATTTAACAGCAAAACATAATCCCCTTTTGACTGTCTAATTCCTTGATTATTTGCTTTTGCAAAACCAAAATTCTCTTTGTTAGTAATTAGCTTTACTTGCGGAAAATTCTGCTTGATCATGTCAGATGTTCCATCATTTGAAGCATTATCAACAACTATAATTTCATATCCAACATTTTGCGAATACTTCAAAACAGACTCAATACATTTCTTGAGCAAGTCTTTCACGTTCCACGAAACAATAATTATAGATATATCCATACTCAACATACTACCTCATTTAACCAAAAAGAAAAGCGCCGCACGAACATGTGAAGCGCTAACCGTTGCTTGGATTTAAGATTTAAAAGTAGACTAATTTGACGGAACTCTAAGGGATATATAGACAGCAACCCTTCTGATTGTGCAATCTCAGTTAGCAGATCAGACATCTGCATTTTAGAGTATATGTTTTTTCTTAATTGTTAAAATTGCTTTTTGATAAGATTTACTTTTATCACTAAATCGAAACTTTATCAAGAATGACGGAACCCACGAACTCATTGTTCCTCCTGTTTTTACAGTAAACAGCATTTCATTAATCCACTTTCCTACATTTCCCTTTTCCAGCATACTAAGCCATAAATCCCAATCCTGCAATCGCTTGAGTGATTCATCAAATCCTGTAAAGTGCTCCCTGCGAATCAATGAAGTAGTATGGATATATGGCATTTCCTTGAGTTTGTCTGCATCAAATTCCCAAAGTTTAAATTTTTTCCAGCCAAACTTAAATGATGAATATACATATGATACATCTGGATTCTCATCAAGTGTTTTTGACATTTTAGCAAGCATGTCTGGCTTCATTACAACATCTGCATCACAAAAGATGACATACCTTCCAATTGATTCTTTGAACCCTCGGTTCCGAGCTGATGGAGCACCTTTATTTTCTTGCCTAATGAGCAGATCAACTCTTTCAAGCTTTTGTATTAGTTCATCTGACCCATCATCAACAACTATTACTTCATAATCTTTGGATGTCTGATTTTTAATGGATTCCAAACATTTCACAAGTTCTTTTGTGTGATTATACACTGGGATTATTATTGATATTTTAGGAATTGACATATACAATTATATATTGTATTCTATATATAGTTCTTACAAATATAACTTTGTTAAACCTATTATTGCGTAAACAAGATAAGTCAGATCTGTGGCAACCACTGACACTTGTGCTTCTGTCTATCATAGGTGCTGCTACTGCCTTTCTATTTGGGCAAACACTTGAAGCGTTTTTTTCATCACTGTGGATGCAATAGCGGTTCCGGGGATCAAGGATGATCCCCTTTTATTTTTGTTAAAATTGCCTTGCTAAGTGCATCAACATTACTTGGGCCAATCAACATTCCTTTGTCACCAACTGCCTCCGGAACTCCGCCGACTTTTGAACCTATCACTGGCTTACCGAATATTTGTGCCTCTTTGTATACAATACCATATCCCTCAAAATCATCTTCATCATCTCGTGGAGTTAGTATAAACACATCGCAGGCCGAAAGCCAAGAATATTTTTCATCTTCACTTACTGAGCCCGTGAAAATAACATTGTTTTGATCTTTGGACAGCAAACGCAAATTATCAATTTCTTCTCCATCACCAACAACAACATATACCAAATCAGGAATCTGTTTCCAAACCATTGGCAATGCACGAATAACCAAATCAATGCCTTTTCTTTTCACTAATCTACTAATAGTTAAAAGAATTGGCTTATCATCAATTCCGTGCTTTTGACGTAATTCTTTTCCCAAGCTTCTATACTTCTCTATTTCTATACTTTTTATCCTAGGATATTGTACACGAGCAATAGATGAATCTAATTCATAGTGACACAGTAACTCTGCAGTTGCTTTGCTATTTACAATAACTTCATCTGCATTTTGTAAAATCTTTTTTACCCAAAACCTTTTCCATAACGACTTTCTTGGCCGCACCAAATCTAACCCATGCAGATATACTCGATACGGGGTTTTAAAAGTCCACTTCCACATTAAAGCAATATATCCTATTGGCAAAATATGCGAAACCCATAACCCATCACATTGGCTCTTATCAAACATACTTTTGGCTTTCCAAATTAAAGGCAACCATTGTGGCCATAATGGCATTAAATAATTTTGTGCTTTAACTACCGCAACATCGCCATTAAAATGCTTGACTTCTGATTCAAGATATTTAGCAATACCTCCATGTTGAGGCAAATATTCTAAGGTAAGTAGTAAAGGCTTTTGCATATTTACAAAAATACCCCATATACTATACTAACACAATAAGGGGAGTTCTTTTCATTTAGCATATAAATTGCCAAAAGGAGAGAAAAATGAATGCTCTAACAGATATTGAGATTGTTGTAGAATTAAAAGGGAACATGCC
Organism: bacterium; assembly: GCA_002687895.1. GTDB lineage: Bacteria > Patescibacteriota > Patescibacteriia > UBA2169 > UBA2169 > UBA2169. The sequence goes on from NZBL01000003.1 coordinate 65,519, forward strand.
ATTTGGGGAAAGCATAGAACTTCTCTATGCAGAAATTCATCATATAGGCAATCCAACCATAAAGGTCTTTTATGAGATATATGGAACAGAACAATCCAAACCCCTCATACTTCATATCGGGTTGGAGCCCTATATCGAAAATCTAGATGTAATGGATTTCACTCCTACCCAAAGGAGTCTGATAACAAGGGCTGTACCACATATTACAGCGTTTATAGCCTTTGAACTATCAAGGAGGAAACCATCGAGTAGTTAGCTAATAAAAACAAATTCTAAACATTTAGAGAAAGCGTAACGCAATTAAGACGCGGAGCGCTTTTTTATTTTGTCTTTAAAATAACAGACTTTGTCCATCTCCAATCCTCTGCAGTATATGCGCGCAAAAGCAACAAAAGCATTCCGTAGATGACAACAGCAATTGGAATCACAATCATGAATGAAAATTCCATCTTCATGTAATACACAGCAGTTCCCATTACTCCAGCCGCTATAATAAGCTTAATAATGCCAAGAACAACATCGCGGTTAAATACTTTAATGATTTTTCGCGCGCGAATATAGCCTAGGATCACAATCAATACACTGCTGAATAATGCGCTATATACTGCTCCCATAAATCCATAAATTGGAATAAGAATAAGATTTAAAGCGATAAATGTTACTAACTGAATTCCACGATTTATTGTAACCCCGCGCTCATTTCCTGTTGCATTAAGCAATGATCCAAATGGAAACTCAATATACAAGAACACAACCGCCCAAATCAATAACTGCAATGCCGCGATTGACCGAGTAAAGTCTGGCCAAACTTTTACTATTATCTGATCAGCCAATAAAAATATTCCAACTGCAATTGGAAGGGAAATCGTTAAAAGCAACTGAAATGTTCTGCTGAAAATGGATTGCAAGCGCTCTTTTGACGCAACAGCATAATTGCTCATAGCTGGATACACTGCAGCTGTAATTGCTAAAGCAATAAATGGGAAAGTAAACACAACCTTTGCCGCAATGGCGTATAAACCTACTGCTTCATCTCCTATTATATTTTTGATTAGGATTGAATCAATTGTGTTATATGCTTTTATAAATCCAGCAGCTAAAAAGAAAGGAAAAGCTATTTTCATCCAATGCTTTATTAATTGCCAGTCAATATACGGCTTAAATGATATGTCTGTTTTCCTTCGCAATAAAGCATTTGAAAAAATAAGATGAAACAAGCTTCCAGTAAATATAACTAATAGCAAAGCGCGAAGATCTTGGGTTTTTGATATAACAAATAATCCAGTTGAAAATACTATAATCTGGAAAAGTGCTGTGCCTAATGATTCATAAAACAAATTTTGTTTTGATCGGAATATAGTATAAAAGTAAGCAGTAAACGCGTCCATGATCATGATCACGCTTGTTATTCCAAGCAAAGTCCAAAGCTTGGCATCATAACCAAGTATAAATGCTGTTGAATGAAGGACAATAAGCGCTACAACTGCCAATCCCATGCGGATTGTGAAAAAAGTTCTAAAATTCTTTTTTTGATTTTCCGCGTCCTGGCTAAAATTGCGAATTGCCATTGGAACAAATCCAAAATCAACCACTAAACTAAAGAACGCGGCAAATGATAAAACAAATACATAAGTTCCAAGCTGTTCTGGGCCTAAAGCGCGCGCAACAATAGTAAAATACGTAAAAGACAAAATCTTCTGAAATATCAATGCGCTGGTATATACTGCTCCTGATCTTGCTACTTTTTTTGGATTATGTGCTTTATTCATGCATATAGTATGCCATATTTTAATCAAAAGAGCATCCTTGCGGATGCCCTTTAAAAATTATCGCTTGCTCCATTGCGGAGCTCGTCTTGCGCGCTTTAAGCCTGGCTTTTTGCGCTCCTTAACTCTGCGATCTACTGTAATAAGCCCCGCTCCCCTTAATACTGGCCTTAAATCAGCATCATGCTTAAGTAATGCCCGCGCTACTGCCAAGCTTACTGCTTGTGCTTGGCCTTTTTCTCCGCCGCCTGATACGCGCACATTAATATCATAATTCTTGTCTTCTATTTTCTGCATTGCCAAGCGCGCCATATCAATTAAATCAGCCCTAGAAAAATAATCAGAAACATCTTTTTTGTTCACTACAAACTGGCCTTTGCCCCTTACATAAAGCTGGGCAACAGCGCTGGAGGATTTTCTGCGTCCTAGTCCGCGAATATATTTGCGCCCTTCAAAAGGATTTTTTTCTTTTTTCTCAACTTTTTCCATATTAGGTTTCAGCCTTAATAGTTAATCTCTTAATCATTTCGCGGCGCAAAGAATTTTTAGGAAGCATTCCCATAACAGCTTTTCGCAATACTTCATTTGGCCTGCGAGACATTAATGATCCCAAAGTTTCGCTTTTTAACGCCCCAACCCTGGTAGTTGGAGAATAATATCTTTTTTGCTCAAGCTTGTTTCCGGTAATTTTTACCTTTTTAAAATTAGTTACCACAACAGATCCGCCTTGGTCTTTATATGGCACATAATTGGCCTTATCCTTGCCCATTAGAATATGAGCAGCCTGCGCCGCCACTCTGCCGAGCGAGATTCCTTCTGCATCAATTGTGGTTGCCTTATTCATATTAAATTAATGATATTACAGCTTTCTGTCCACTGTCGCCTGCGCGCGTTCCAGTTCTTCGGATAGAAGTATATCCGCCTTTTCGCTCTTTATACTTTGGCCCAATCACTTCAAAAAGCTTTTTAATAGCGTTCTTGTGGCTGAGCTTTGTATCTGCTTTTCTGCGCGCTGAAACCGAGTCCTCGCTAGCAAGAGTAATTAATCGCTCCGCATATGGGCGAAGAGCCTTTGCTTTTGCTAATGTTGTTTCTATTTTTTCATGCAAAAACAAGCTAGTCGCAAGCTGGCTTACAAGCTCTTTTCTATGGGTTGGCTTTCTTCCTAAATGAATTTTAGAGCTTCTGTGCCTCATATTATTCTTTGTCCTTATCTTCTTCTTTTGCTTCAGATTCACCAGACTCATCTTCATCTTTTGCGGGCTCATCAGTATTTTCTGAAATGTCTTCTTCTTCGCCTATATTTTCAAAATCGCTTATTAAGTTAAAATGATCAGCTAAAATTTTAGCAGACTGCTTAATCGCTTCCTCTATGGTTATTGTTCCATTAGATTCAATCTCCATGGTTACTTTGTCATAATCAGTTCGCGCGCCTTTTCTAACATTATCCACCTCATATCCAACCTGCACTATAGGAGTAAAAATAGTATCAATAGCGATCGCGTTCACGTCCAGCTCCTCCTTTTCCCTGGATTCAATTGTTACATAACCCCTTCCTGTTCTTACCCAAAGCGTCATTTCAATAGACGCTGCTTTATCTGTTAATGTCATAATAACCTGATCTGGATTAGCTATTTCTATGTCTGCGTTTTTTTCAATATTACCGGCTGTTAAAACTTTTTCACCTTCTGCTTTAAGGGTCAGCTGAACTGGCTCGTCTGTGTGGCTTGTTAAGTTAACGCGCTTTAAATTCAAGGAAATATCAACCACATCTTCTTTTACATGGTCAATAGAAGTAAACTCATGAGTGGTGCCTTTTATCTTGAAAGCGAATATAGCGGCCCCAGGCAAAGAAGAAAGCAAAACTCTTCGTAAAGAATTTCCAACTGTTGGGCCATATCCTGGATACAATGGCTCAATAATTAAAGTTGCCTTGTTTTCGTTTTCAGCATCTTTATCAATGGATACTTTTTTTGGAAGCGGGATAGATTCCATATGTTTATAAAAATTATTATTATCTTGAATAAAATTCTACAATGCGCCTAACATCTATAAGCGCTTTTGGCTCGTCTACATCTGGCTCTGCCACGACTTTTGCCTGCGTGTCTTTCTTGGAAAGCCAACTTGCGGTAGATCTATCAAGCTCTTTTAGCTTCTCAATTAATGTTGGACTTTTTGCTATGCTTTCTTTTATTGAAACAGTGGCCCCTACAGGAACCTGCGTAGAAGGAGTGGTAGATTTTTTGCCATTAACCAATATATGCCCATGGCTCACCATTTGCCTGGCAGCGGGCCTGGTTTTGGCAAATCCTAATCTATACACTATATTATCCAATCTTCGCTCTAGCATTGTAAGCATTGCCTCTCCAGTGTCTCCTTCTGAATTAATTGCTTTTTTGTAGTAGTTTCTAAATTGCTTTTCCAATACGCCATACATGCGCTTTGCTTTCTGCTTTTCGCGCAGCTGAACACCATAGTTGGTAACCTTGATTCGCATGGCGCGCGGACCATGAACTCCAGGCTGATAGCCTTTTCTTGTTAAAGGGGATTTCGCTGTTCCAGCCTTGTCTAAGTCTGGATGCAAATCAACTCCTTCTCTGCGCGAACGCTTGTATTTTGGGGTTAAATCTCTAGCCATAATTTATACTCTCCTTGGTTTGCGCGCTCTTGGGCCGTTATGCGGAACTGGTGTTCTATCTTTTATGGATTGGATCTGAATCCCTAATCCGCTTAGCCCGCGGACTGCGGCGTCTCTTCCCATTCCCACTCCTTTTATAATTACGTCAACTTCGCTTAGTCCTGACTGCTTTACAAAATCAGCTAATCCTCTAACAACAATTCCGGCCGCATATGGAGTGGATTTTTTAGGGCCTTTGAATCCTGCTTTGCCAGAGCTGGCCCATGCCATAATATTTCCAGATTGGTCTGCAATAGAAACCATTGTGTTGTTATATGTTGAATTAATATAAGCAACTCCTTTTTTAAGGGATATCTTAGATTTCTTCTTTTTCTTTTTAACAGAAAGCTTGTTCTCGCTTTCAGGAACAGATTGGGGCGATTCAGATTGGGCTTTTGTATCTTGATCTGGCATATAAAATTATTAGGTCTTTTGAGCAGCAGGCTTTTTGCCGCTTGTGGTTGTTTTTCTAATATTTCCGCGGACAGTTCTAGAATTAGTTTTGGTTCTTTGCCCGCGAACAGGCATATGCTTTGCGTGCCGCATGCCTCTCCATGTTCCAATCTCGCGCAAGCGCTTAATATTAGCGTGAACAGACCGCGCTAGCTCTCCTTCTAAAAGCGATCCTTGCTTGTCTATAATCTGCCTGATTCTGTTTACTTCTTCTTCTGTTAAATCTTTTCCTCTTTTTTGCACGTCAATATCAGCTTCTTTAAGCAATTTTTCACTTAAGCTTTTTCCTATTCCATTTATAGTGGTTAAGCCTATTACTATTCTTTTGTTGTCTGGAAGATTAACTCCAGCTATTCTTGCTGACATAATGTATTATTATCCCTGCCTTTGCTTATGCTTTGGATTTCTGCAAATCACAACCAAGCGCCCTTTTCGGCGAACAACCTTGCAGTCTCTGCATATTGGTTTTACAGAAGATCTAACTTTCATAATAATTTAATAACGATATGTAATTCTACCCTTTGTGGTGTCATATGGGCTCATTTCTATTTTAACCTTGTCAAAAGGCAATAGCCTTATCTTGTGCATTCTCATTCTTCCGGAAAGATGAGCCAAAATCTCATGCCCGTTTTCCAGCTCTACCTTGAATGTGGCATTTGGAAGAAGCTCTAAAACCTGGCCTTCCAGCTCTATAAACCCTTTTTTATTAACGCTAAATCCCTCTGGCTGATCCGAAGCTGTTGGTTCAGTCTGAGGAGTTTTAGAAATGTTTGATTCTGGAGCTTTGTTGCTCTTCTTCTTGTTGCTCTTGTATGGTTTTGATTTGGGCTTGTAGGCCATGATCAAGACAAAATATAAACAATTTAAGAGTTTTTTCTCTTAAATAATACTTTTATTTATATTATATTTTACTGTTATATTCGCAATATATAAGTATGATTATACTAATATAGTTCTGATTTTGTGTCAATAGTTGCAATATTCCTTGCAACTTGATCTACATTCCCTGCTCCCATGATTATGGCCACATCTTCTGGCTTAATTTTTTCTTTAAGCATTGATTCAGCAGACGCGAGATCGGGAGTATATTCAACTAGTTTTGATGGTGAGCTTTTTTTGATCGCATTAACCAGATCTTTTGAAGATGCTTTTTGATCAGATTTTGTTGTCCTTCCTGCTACATCATAAATCTCGCTAACGATGACTTCATCTGCTTCATTAAATGATTCAACAAAATCATCAAACAAATTCTTTGTGCGGTTATGCTGGTGCGGTTCAAACAAAACTATGATTCTGTTAAATGGATACCACTGGCGAGCTGCTTTTAAAGTTGCCTTAATTCCATCTGGATGATGAGCATAATCAGAAACAATCAATGCCTTGTTATATTCCCCAACCAGCTCAAATCTTCTCCAAGTGCCTTTGAACTTTCCAAGCAGTTTTATTATTTTATCCTTTTTAATGTCTGCTAAATCTGCGGCAATTGCGGCAGTGATCGCGTTTGCCATGTTATGCTCTCCGGGCAGATGATATTCTACATGGCCCCAGTCTTCTTTATCGCTGACAATATTAAATCCAATATTGCCCAGCCATGTGTTAGTTCCTGAAGTTACTATTACTCCTGCGCTGCGAACTCCTGTACTGCCTCCAATTCCAAATTTAATAAGATTGTTATGCTTAATAGAAATCTTGTTCAAGTTCTTGTCATCGCGATTAATTATTATCGCCCCTTCACCAGGAACTGAATCTACCCATTTCTGGAAATGAGAAATAATATCATTTATATCTTTATAATAATCAAGGTGATCTGCTGCAATATTGGTTATTACTGCTATAAAAGGCTTATACTCAAGCATTTTAGCGGCATATTCATCTGCTTCTATAACCAGCCAATCTGTGTTTCCGATTCTAATATTGGAATTCCACTGCAAAACGCGGGTGCCCACTACCACAGTTGGATCAAGCCCAGCTTGTTCCATAATAAATCCAAGTATTGCTGTTGTTGTGCTTTTTCCGTTTGTTCCGCTTACTGCGATAACTTTTTTATCTTTTGCGAATTTACCCCAAAACTGCGAGCCATTTAACTGCTTTATATTTTTCTCTTTTGCTTGAGTTCTAATAACGTCGTCCTCTTTAACTGCTTCTGAATATATTACTAAATCAACATCATCTGGCAATGATGTTTTATCATGAATGATAATATCCGCGCCCATTGATTCCAGCTCTGTTGTGATATCTGATTCAACCAAATCAAAACCGCTCACTTTAACTTTGTGATGTAAAAATAATTTAGCAATAGCAGAAATGCTTATTCCGCCGATTCCAATGAGATAAATGTGTTTGTATTTACTTAAATCCATAAGCTTGAATAATTTCAATCATGCGCTCTCTAGCGCCTTGTTTCATAAGTTCGCGAATATTTTTAGAAAGTTTTTCACGCTCATCTTTGTTTTGAAGAAGCTCTTGAACTTTTTGGATAAGATGAACATCCAGCTGGTCTTGGCGATATACTAATGCGGCATGCTCATCTAAAATATAAAAAGCATTGTCCTCTTGATGCGTACCAGGCATTGGAATAATAATGCTTGGCTTTGCTAAATAAGCAAGCTCAGTTAAGGTAGAGATCCCAGCGCGGCTGATTACTAAATCGCTTGCAACCAAAACATGAAACATATCACCCCCTAAAAATTCAATTTGATGGTAATTTTCCAGCTTAATTTCTGGTTTAGATTTATTATTGCCAGTTAAATGAATAATATTTGCCTTTGGGCTTATTTGATTTATATTATCCCATACCCATTTGTTTAATGAATCTGCTCCACTGCTTCCTCCTGTAATCAAAAGCGTTGGCAGATCAGAATTTAAATGAAATTTGCCTTTGGCAGCTTCCGCGTTTCCTTTTGTTAATGAATTTCGCACAGGATTTCCAATATATTCTGTTTTTTCTTTTGGATAATCTTGCAAAGATTTTTTAAAGCTAATAGTTATCCTGCTGGCGCACCAGCTAGTCAGCTTGTTGGATAATGTAGGCCTAATATCCTGCTGGTGAATAATAATTTTCTTGCGGAAAATCCAACTAGCCCAAATTACAGGCACGCTCACGAACGATCCCGCGCTTACAACAATATCCGGCTTTATTGCTGATATAATTAAAATGCTCCGCAAAAATGCAGCTATCAAAAGAATCGGGTCAATCAAAATATGCAGGCTTAGATATCTGCGCAATTTAGCAATAGGAAGCCACTCATAGCTTATTCCCAAGGACTGCACAACTTTTTTTTCTATTCCGCTTTTTGTGCCAACCCAAAACCATTCCCAATTTTTGCCTTGTTTTTGGGCTTCTTCAAAAATCGCAATTAGCGGATTAACTGATCCAAGAGTTCCGCCGCCTGTTAAAAGTATCTTCATAAGCTTACACCTTACTCCTTTTTGAGATATTCAACAAGATGCCTATTGAGACAAGGGTTACTATAAGAGAGCTGCTTCCATAGCTCATTAAAGGCAAAGTTAGCCCAGTTAAAGGCAATACTCCAAGCATTGCGCCTATATTTACAAACGCCTGCAATACAATCCAAGTGCCTATTCCAATTGCTGCGAGCTTTCCAAACATATCTGTAGAGCGTTTGGCAACTTGAAAGCTCTTCCAAAAAAACATCACAAAAAGAACAATAACTAAAACGCTAAAAACAAACCCAAGCTCTTCCGCGATTATGGCGAAAAGCGAATCTCCTGTTACTTCTGGAAGGTAAAAAAATTTCTGCCGAGAATGGCCAAGCCCCAAGCCTAATATTCCTCCGCTTCCAACTGCCAGCAATGCCTGGTTGATATGATACCCAGCGCCTTGAGGATCTGCCGCAGGATTTAAAAAAGCTATTAAGCGCGACAAGCGATATGGAGCAGATGCAATAGCAGTAACAACTGCGACTGCTCCTGCCACAACCAGCACCAGCATATGCTTAATGCTTGCTCCTCCCACAAAATACATAACAAAAGCTATCATTGCTATAATTATTAAAGTGCCCAAATCCGGCTGCCTAAGAATTAAAAACCCAATTACTCCTAAAACAGCTACAAATGGAATTAATCCAGTATATGTATCTTGTATTTCCCTGCGTCCACGCTCGCTTAGCCATGCTGCCATATATAGTATTAAAGTTAGCTTAACTAATTCGCTTGGCTGAAATCCAAATACTCCAAGATCAATCCATCTTTGAGCTCCTTGTCCGCTAGCGCCGACCCCAGGCATAAGAACCACTATCAACAGAGCTATGCTTGCTAATAAAAGAAAAAAGGACCACCTTTGCCAAAAATGATAATCAATTTTGTAGATAACATAAGCCCCAATTAATCCTATTACAAGCCCTATAAGCTGGCGCTTAATAAAAAAATTAGCATCTCCAAATCTTTCCAATCCAACTGCCACAGAAGCGGAAAACAGCATAACCAAGCCAAATAAAATAATAAGTCCGCTAATTAATAAAACAGATTTATCAGCAAGAAATTTTTTTTGTTTTAATCTATTTCTTAGTGGAGTCATTATTTTGATTAAGATTTACTGCTTTTACAAAATCGTCTCCGCGTTCAAACTCATGCTGCCAAAGATTAAAGCTTGCAGCTGCTGGAGAGAGTAAGATGATGTTGCCTTTTTTTGCTTGTTCAAGCGCTTTTTCCGCTATAACGCTCATGCTGGTATGGTTTGTATCTAAATTGCGAAATTTTTTAAGCGCTTTTTCCTGCTTTATGCTTGCGTCTCCTTTAAGCAGAAAAACTTGTTTGCAATATTTTTTTACTTCTTTTGACCAATCATAATAATCAAGTTTTTTATCTGCTCCTCCTGCAATAAGGATTATATTTTTTTTCTTATTGCCAAATCTCTGCAAAGCTGCAATGCCAGCAACTGGAGTGGTTGCTGTTGTGTCGTTGACAAACGTGATACCGCGCTTGACGCTTATAACCTCTTGCCTACCTTCTAAAATTAATTCTGTGTTTAAAGCTTTCTTGATTTGGCTATTAGCTACTCCATAAATCTTTGCGGCAGTTATGGCTGCTAAAACATTTTCTAGATTATGCATTCCCTCAAGTTTAATATCTTTGACTGATGCAATGACTTCGCGCTTGTTTTCTAAAGCAAACTTGATCTTGTTGTTCTGAACATATGCGCCATGCCCCTTATGATTCTTTTTGGAGAATAAGAAAGTTCTTGAACATGCTTCTTTTTGCCAGTCTCGGACAATATTGTCTTCATCATTTAATATTATGAAGCGGTCTTCGTCTTGATGCTTGAATATTTCCTTTTTAGAGCAATAATAATTTGTGAGATTGCGATACCTATTCAAATGATCTGGATAAAGATTTGTAACTACAGCGACATGGGGCGTTCCGCGGACTATATTCAAACCCTCTAATTGCCAAGATGACAATTCTAATACCACAAGATCATTCTTTGTGGCGCGATCCACAACATCAAGCATAAATGATGTTTTAATATTTCCCGCGAGGATGGTGCGCTTATTTTTCTTTTCGCACATGCTTGCGATCAAAGCAGATGTTGTTGATTTACCGCGTGTTCCTGTAACAGCGATGATTTGGGCTTTGCATCTATCAAAAAATAAACTTGCCTCATTATATACTGGTTTATTTAGGCGGCGAGCAAGCTGAAGATACTTAGATTCTTTCGGCACACCAGGGTTATAGACGATGTAGTCAGCCCATTTTACATCTCGCTCTTTATGTTTTCCCAATACGTACTTTATACTTTTATGCTTTGCTAGTTTTTCAATGGAGTGAGACAATACTGATTTCTTTTTTAAATCAGAAATAACAAGTTTAGCGCCATTTTTATGCAGCCATCTAGCAGTTGCCACTCCTCCTCCATGCAGTCCCAAGCCCAATAGGAGTATCTTTTTATTCTTGATCTCTATCATAAGCTACTGTCAATCAAAAACAGGATAAACCCTAAAACAGCAGTTACGCCGGAAATTACCCAAAACCTCATTACAATTTTAGGCTCGCTCCAGCCTATTGCCTCAAAGTGATGATGAATCGGCGTTGATAAAAATACTTTCTTTTTGCAAATCTTTTTAGACAGTTGCTGCACAATTACAGATCCAGATTCAAGCACAAACAAGAAGCAAATCACAGGCAAAAACAAAGCAGTATTAGTTAACATAGCCACAATGCCCAATGTGACGCCTAAGCCCATTGATCCTGTATCCCCCATAAAAAATCTAGCCGGCGCAATATTAAACCATAAAAAAGCTAATAAAGCTCCCACAATCACTCCGCAAAAAGTTGCTAATTCAAATCTGCCAACTACAAAAGCCATAGCTCCAAAAGAAGCAAAAGCCGCAATTAATAATCCTCCAGCTAATCCATCTAAACCATCTGTATTATTAACAGAAAAAGAAGTTGCGACAATTATGAATATAAATATTGGGATATACCATAAGCCAATCTCAAAATTTCCAACAAAAGGCACATGTATCAAATCCCAGTCTAGCTTATAAAAAAACCATAAAGAACCTACTATTGCTATTACAGTATACACAATTAATCTGTGCCAAACGCTGAACCCTCCTTTAAAAATACCCTTGCCCCTAATATTAAGCCAATCATCAGCTAAACCTATTAAAGAAGACGCAACTAAAGCGCCCAAAGGAAGCAATGTCTCTCCCCTATCCAAAAAATTAAATCCAGCCAAGCGCGACTCTGGGTATATCTTTTCCACATAAAAAAATACTAATATGATAACAAGCACGCTCATCCATATTAATATTCCTCCCATTGTCGGAGTTCCTGCTTTTTTACTGTGCAATCTCGCGAATATAGGCGCTCGCGCCTTATCGCGTATAGACTTGCCAAGCTTATACTTATATAGAAAGTGAGATAAAACAGGAGTCAGCCCAATAGCAGCTGCAAAAGCGAGTGATGTTAAAATAAAAATCTTAATTACTGGAAACAAAGATATGTAATCCATAATTTATGATAAACTTTTTAATAGTGCCAGCATTAACGACACAAGCAAAATAAGCTCCATAAGCAATGTCAGTCCAAGCAAAACTCCTTGCCACAATTTATTATCCTTTAAAACCAGCTTGCTTATTGCTGAATTAACAATCATTATAATGCTTCCAAGCGTTGGAAACAAAAACAAATCAAACTTCGGCCCAAACCTGTCAAAGCCGAAATATATAGTGTAATGTAGTGGTATAAAACTTTCTGAAGCTTGAAATCGCCAAACCACAATAAACCAAATCACAAATAGCACAAACAATGAAGCTCCAAAGAGAATATATAAATAAATTAAAGAATTTCTTTTTCCTAAATTCATAAATCTATAATACAACATTTTTATGATTTAGTCTACTTAACTTATAATAACGCGTATTTTAAAGCTCTTGTGTTAAATCATTAGTTTCTGTTATAATAAACTAGTTACTATAGAGCAAAAATAAAATGCTTTCTGATAAAAAAACAAAAGAAATTCTTGAAAAAAATAATCTTCTTGAGCCAGAGCAAATCAAGGAATTTTCACAAAAGGCAGAAAAGAAAAATCAACAGCTAGATGTCTTCTTAATCGCGGGCAATGTGATTACAGAAGATATTTTGTACAACGCTGTCGCAACAAGCCATGACCTGCCTTTTGTAAACCTTAAAGACAAGGCCATCAACCAAGATGTGCTTTTTTTAATTCCAGAACCAATAGCAAGCACATACCATATAATTGCTTTTGAAAAAACAGATAAAGAACTAAGCGTGGCAATGATAGATCCAGATGATGTGCAGACAATTGAATTTATAAAAAGAAAAGTAAACCTTCCAGTAAAAATATACATTTCTACTCCAGGAGCCATAAAAGACGCGGCCAAAGCATATCATAAAAGCTTGGAAACAGAGCTTAAGTCAATTAATAAAAAAACAAATGTAAGGGTTTCAGCAGTGGTAAAAGGAGGTGAAAAAGGTAAAAAGCAGTCCCAGCTTCAAGATCTAGCCCAAGATGTTCCAGTAATCAGAGTTGTGGACACTTTGCTTGAATACGCGATTTTTGAAGGAGCAAGCGACATACACATAGAGCCAGCGGAAAAATCCGTAATAGTCAGATTTAGAATAGACGGAATATTAAGAGAAGTAATGAATCTGCCTAAAAAGCTGCAAGACGGCATATTAGCACGCATAAAAATACTTTCCAATTTAAAGCTGGATGAACACAGGCTTCCCCAAGACGGCAGATTTAAAATTGAGACTAAAGAATATAAAATTTCATTCCGCGTGTCTATTTTGCCGGTATTTGACGGCGAAAAAGCTGTAATGCGCCTGCTTGATGAAGGCAAAAAAATCCTTGATTTAGAAGAGCTTGGACTAAACAGCCAATCCTTGAAAATTGTTAAGCAGAATCTTGCTAAGCCTCATGGAATGATTTTAGTAACAGGCCCAACAGGCTCTGGTAAAACCACAACATTATACACAATGGTAAACCTGCTAAATACCACTAAAGTGAACATCGCGACTGTGGAAGACCCTATTGAATATCGAATGTCCAAAATCAACCAATCCCAGGTTAACCCAAAAATTGAATTCACTTTCGCCAAAGGCTTAAGAGCGCTTTTGCGCCAAGATCCAGACATAATAATGGTAGGAGAAATCAGAGACAAGGAAACAGCGTCAATCGCAATAAATGCGGCAATGACAGGACATCTTGTGCTTTCTACTCTGCATACAAACGACGCTCCAACTACTCTTCCAAGGCTTTTAGATATGGGCATTGAGCCTTTCCTTGTAAGCTCAACAGTTAACATGATTTTAGCGCAAAGGCTTGTGCGCAAGCTGTGCCAGCAGTGCATTTCAAGCTACAACCTTACTGCCCAAGAAGTAGAACAGATGAATAAAGACCATGGAATAAATATAGAAAATCTTACAAAAATGCTTTCTAAAGCAGAAACTTCCAAAGAAAAAACTCCTAAAGCTTCCGCGCAAAACAGGGATCTTTCATCTATATTATTTTTTAAGGGAAAAGGATGCAATAAATGCGGAAACTTAGGATATAAAGGAAGAATTGGAATATATGAAGTGCTTGATATGACAGAAGAAATCAAGCACTTGGTAGCCTCGCGAGCTACAGCAGATGATATACTCGCAAAAGCGCGCGAAAATGGAATGCTAAGCATGCTGGAAGATGGATTCTTAAAAGCTAAATCAGGAATTACAAGCATAGAAGAATTATTAAGAGTAATAAAGGAGTAAGCATAATTCATACATGCCAATATCAACAACTAATGCCAAACCAAAAACTCTGAATAATGAGCATGGTTCTAATAGTTCTGATAATTTTAATGCTCTTGAAAAAAAACTGCTAAATCCAGATGGAATAAACCAAAAATTTGATCTTTTATTTGATGTAATAAGATCTGTTCCAGCAGATGAAAAAATTTTTTTCACGCAGAACTTCGGAGTAATGCTCAAGAGCGGGCTTGCTGCTGCGCGATCTTTAAGAACGCTTACTTTGCAGGCTAACAACCCCAAATTCGCCAGAACCCTGGCAAAAATTACAAGAGATGTGGAAAAAGGCCTGCCAATCGCGGATTCCATGGGAAAATACCCAAAAGTATTTTCTCCGATATTCGTGAACATGGTGCGGGCCGGAGAAAAATCAGGACAGCTTGAGCCTGTTCTGCAGGAGCTGACTCGCCAGCTTAAGCGCAGCCACCAGCTTAAACAAAAAGTAAAAGGCGCTTTAATGTATCCAATTGTTATTCTTGTGGCAATGGTAGCTATTGGAACTGGCATGGTGCTGTTTATCATTCCAAAGCTTCTTACAATTTTCACGGAAATGAGCGTGGATCTGCCCATAGCAACTAGAATATTGATTTATATTTCTACCTTGATAAATAATAATATATTTATTGTAGCGCCTATAGTTATATTAGGCTCTGGATTTCTTGTGTATATAACAAGAAAAGGCCCAGGCCAGCGCATTTGGCATAAAATAATCCTTAAAATGCCTATTGTAAAAAAAATAGCAATTAAAATAAATCTAGCTAAAATATCAAGAACCTTAAGCTCACTTCTCGCAACTGACATGCCTATTGTAGACAGCTTAAAGCTTTCTTCTAATGTCATAAAAAACATGGAATACAGAGCATCTTTATTGGAAATAGCGTCTAAAGTGGAAAAAGGAGAAACCATTTCCAGCCATTTAGCAAGATACGAAAAACTCTACCCTCCTGTTGTTCAGCAAATGATGCAGGTTGGAGAAGAAACAGGAGAAATATCCAACATACTTAACCAGCTTGCGGAATTTTACGAGGAAGATGTTCGCCAAACAATGGAATCTTTACCAACTATTATTGAGCCTGTGCTGATCATTCTTTTAGGAGGCGCTGTTGGCGGCATGGCAATAGCGGTTATTACGCCTATGTTCTCTTTGGCTAATGCTGTTTAATAAAATGAAAAAATATATTAATAAGTTAAATGCGCTCACATTAATAGAGCTCATAACCGTGATTGCAATCATAGGCATTTTAGCAACAATTAGTGCTGGGTTTATAAAAATCTATCAGCCAAATATCCAACTCATAGGTGCAAATAGAACCTTAAAAGCAAACATCGAGCATGCGCGCAGCCAAACAGTGGCCCAGCAGCAAACATTTGGCATACACTTTTCGATTTCGCAAGATACTTATGAACTAAGAAAACTAGGAGCAACAATAGAAACATACTCTTTGCCGCAATCAATCACCTTTTCAAGTATTGGGCCGTTTACTGATGATTTTGTAAGCTTTAACAAAGCAGGGGCAGCAAGCGAATCAGGAAGTATTGTACTCCAAAATATAAGAGGAGACACCAAAACAGTAACCATCAACCCATCTGGATATGTTCAGTCAAATTAAAAACAACAAACAAGGAATAAGCTTAATTGAAATTATTATTAGTATTTCTGTTCTTGCTATTGGCATTTTAGGATTGCTTCAGGCTTTTCCGCGCGGAGTTGCAACCCAAAGGACCATTGAGCTTGAAACAATTGGCAACCATTTAGCCCAAGAAAAATTTGAAGAATTTGCAGCTCTGACTTATGAAGATATTGCAACTGGAACACTTGAAAACCAAGTTCGCATGTCTAGTGACCAAGGCGACCCATTTTATCATTTTAAGCGAACAACAGTCGTAGAGCTTGTTGACCAAGATATGATAGTCACAGGAGGAGACATTGGACTCAAAAAAATTACCGTGACCTTGAGCTGGCCACGCCCACTTAATGGAGCAACTGATTCGCTTACCATGGTCACACTAGTAAGCAAACGATGATATGAATAAAAGAGGTTTTACATTATTTGAAGCATTAATTGCCATTACAGCTGGAGTCACGCTGCTCGGGCTTGTGATGTCTATTTACCTGCTTTCAATTAAGTCTCTTAGTTTAGGGCAAAATAGAGCTGAGCTAACTCAAGACTCGCGCATTATTATTGAGCGCATAACCCGCGATTTTAGGGAAGCGCGTGATATTGCGACAATACTTCCAGAGGACAGCGATGACGTAGAAAATCCTCCGACAAATGATGTGGAATTACAGGATGGACACACTCAAATTCTGCAGTACATTAGATACTATTTATCTGGAACTGACTTAAAAAGGCAAATTAGGCAATATTCATTTGCATCTGACCCTACTGTGCTAGTGCCTTTTGATGCTGAAGATGATTTTAGCAATCCTCCTGATCTTGTAATTTTATCAGATAATATAGTGGGTGAATTTGTAAACGATATAGATTATTATGGCGATAATCCGATTTTTATTGAGCTAACCCTTATAGAAGGAGATATAACACATAAGACCAGAACAACTATTTATGGACGAAACCTGTAATCATAATCAATCTGGGTTTCTTTTAATATCATCGTTATTTATTTTAACGACCATGATTATTATTGTGAGCTTTTATCTTTCTGCTGTGCTCCTTGAGGTAAAGGTGGCGCAAATAATTGATACTACTCCCCAGGCATATTATCTTGCAGAATCAGGAATCCAAGAAGCTTTTTGGAAGCTGCAAAATGACGCAGCTTATAAAACAAACTTTGAAACTGATCCAAATTGGTCAACAAGCTTTACTAGGAATGATTCATTGGTTAGCGGAGGCTCATATAATGTAAGCATACAAAACCAAGATATAGCACGCGCGATTATCACAGCTACAAGCACTATTTCCGTGCGCGACACTCAAGCGCAAAGAGTGGTTGAGGTAGGAGTTTTTAAAGCAATTAACGATGATCCTATTACAGCCACGACTTTGATAGCTAATAATGATATTAAAGGAATCGGAAGCAATGTAAGCGTTACTGGAGGCGAAATATTTGCAAATGATGATATTGATCTTGCTTTTTTCAGCACTTGGTCCACAGACCAAACCGCAAAAGCAGTTCATGAAGTTGATGTTAGCGTATCATCTAACTTAACTGCCACTTTAGGCATTTTTGATGAAGACAATCCTCCTATTCCAAGCACCATTTTAATACCAGAAATTGATTTTGACTCAACTGCGACAAGCTCGTATAAATCCTTAGCTAACCAAGTATATACTAGAAGCGAGTTTAGAAATCTGCTTAAAAATTTTCCAATAACAACGCTTAACGGCATCACATATGTTACTGGCAGCATATATATCAAAAAAGGCCAATTACTTACAATTAACGGCGCGCTTGTAGCTGACGGCTCTATTGGAGTTGGGAGCGGATTTAGCTTTAGCGGTACGCCAGCTACATTAATAGTTAATAAAGTTGGAGATGACCCATCAGGACTAATCAGTAAA
The DNA here is from genome assembly GCA_002687895.1 of bacterium. GTDB lineage: Bacteria > Patescibacteriota > Patescibacteriia > UBA2169 > UBA2169 > UBA2169. Next base: position 83,215 of record NZBL01000003.1, read on the forward strand.
AAAAATATTACTATTGGAGGATTTTCTTCTGATGTGGATATTAATGGATTAGTATATGCAGGAGGAAACTTTATAATAACAGATGGAATTTGGGAAAATGTTGACACAGATATTGAAGGAGCAGTTATTGCGCAAGATATAAAAATACTTATGTCATGGGATCCAACCACAATGCTGTTAAACGAAGCATATATACTTGATGCCTTAGGAGAACCTTTATTTTCTCAAATACTCTTTATTAATCATTGGGAAGAGGAATTCTAATATATGAAGATATTGACGAATAAATTTGATTTATTTGGACTGGATATAGGAGACAGATCCCTAAAGCTGGCATATCTTGAGCCAATCGGAAAAAAAGCCATATTAAAAAGCGCAAGCTCTATAGATGTTCCAAAAGGAGTTTTTGATAAAGGCGCCTTAATTAAGCCGGAAGTTTTTTGCGAAAACTTGACTAAGCTTATTGCAAAATCCGCTCCTAAAAAAATAAGCACAAAATACGTGCATGCCTGCCTTCCTGAAACCCATACATTTATCAAGCTTCTTTCCATAGAAACAGGCACGCGAGAGGAGATTTCAGCCCTAATCCGCGAAGAGCTGCCGCGCCATGTTCCTTTGGATATAAATGAAAGCTATATTGACTGGAATATTGCGCCCAGCGCAAAGCCAAATCCAGGCCAAGTTCAGGTTTTGGTTGGAGCAATACCCAAAAAAACATCAGACGCGTACACTAATTCCTTAAAGCATTGCGGACTTGTGCCTGTTTCTCTGCAGATTGAGGCGCAGGCGATTTTGCGCTGCCTTTTGCCGTTTGAGCCTAAGGCGGAAAACCCTTTTGTTATTATTGATATTGGAGCAACGCGATCCAGCTTTATTTATTATGACTATGGAACAATACAATTCACAGTAAGCGCGCCTTTTTCCAGCGAAGACATAACAGATATAATATCAAGCCAATTAAGCCTTTCCAAAGAAGACGCGGAAAAAGCAAAAATCAGCATTGGACTAGACCCTAAAAAAGGCCAAGCATCTCTTATAAAAATTCTAGATCCAATGATAAAGGAACTTGCGCAATCCATTCAAAAAAACAATTCTTTTTATTTGGAGCATTTTCCTGGAGCGCGCCCAATTACATCCTTAATGCTGTGCGGAGGCGGATCCCTGCTTTCCGGCCTGCCAGAGCTCTTAGAAAAGGAAATTCCAAATATTAAAATTAGTCTTGGAAACCAAATGCAGCATATACAGGAAAACAAAGATATCAGCCTTAATCTGGCATATACAACCGCGATTGGCTTAGGATTAACCAATGTATTTGATTCATGAAATATACTTATCTAAATCTTATTCCTAAAGACCATAAGCTCCGCTTAAAAAGGGAAAAAATGTTTTATTTGATCCACAGCATTGTAGGGCTGTTAGTTGTTGTAATAGCAGTCAACGCTGTTCTATTGAGCATTGCCAGATTCATACTTATAAACCACTTTAACCAGCTAAAAGATGAAACTTCTTTGGTAAATGTAGAGCACAGCATGCTGCAGGATAATATAAAGCAGGTAAACAACAGGATTGAGGACATAGCAGCCATGCAAATGTCACACACTAAGTGGAGTTTGCTTTTAAATGATTTTACAAAGGCTATTCCAAAAGGCATTGTTCTTGACTTTATGAACATCAACCTTGAATCTAATTCTTTTAAAATTACAGGAACAGCTGATACGCGCGCTTCTTTAATAGCCACTAAAGACGCCATAGAAAACTTGGATATGGTGGTTAAGCTTGAATCCCCTCTTTCTAATTTTTTGGAAAAAGAAGATATTGAATTTAGATTTTCAGGAGTTTTATTAAAAAATATATACAAGAACCCTGCTAAAGAATAATATACTATGACATTGTTTCTAAAAAATAGATTCATGGTTTCTACTATAGCATTTGGATTGTTGCTTGCTGCTTTAGTAATTCTTGTTGTTGTTCCTTCATTTAAAAAAATAAGGCTTATAAATGAGCAGGTTTTAGAGGAAAGGATTAGGCTGAAAAAGCTGTATACAAAAGGACAAGTTCAAAAAACAGTACAGCAAAACTTTGCAAGCATTAAAAATGAGGTTCAGTTTTTAGATGAAGTGCTTCTAAAAGAAAATCAAGAACTTGATTTTATTACTCAAATTGAGCATGTTGCGGAAAATTCAGGCATTGAAATAGACATGAGCATAGGAAAAACTAAAAGAATACCTGAACAAAGATTTTCAGAGCTTGAGGTCAATTACACTGTAAACGGCTCTTGGGAGCAATTTATGGAATGGATCAGCGGAATTGAGTCTCTTCCAACATATACGAACATCCATGAAATTAACGTGGCCATTCATACAGATGACTCTAATGAGCTTGAACGAAACGCCATAATCGGCATAGAAGCTAATACATTTTGGCTTATACCAGGACTATAATATGAAAATCCCATTTTTAACAAAGAAAAAAAAGCTTCCTAAAGATCCTGCTGACAATCTTATGAAAATAAGGATTGCTGCAATATCATTTATTGGAGCTATTTTAGCTTTTCTAATAATATTCTTATACAAGGATTTTTACCAGACCCTTGTTCAGGCAAGAATCGTGGTTGTTCTGAAGCAGGAGGTTTCATTGGAAAATATTGACCTAGTATTATTTAGAAAAGTTTTTGAAAAGCATTCATTTAAGACTTCCCCGTCTTTGCCGGAAAATATTCCAGATCCATTTAAATCCGCTAAATAAATGCCAACACAAAAAACACAATTAAATAAATTTGTCTGGCACAATATTACAGACAACAGCGAGCAGGAAATACGGTATTTGCGGGATAATTTTGAATTTGAGCCCACGCACTTAACAGACACTGCCAATCCTCCGCTTCGCCCTAAAATAGATTTTAGCGATAAATATGTATTTATTGTTCTTTTGTTTCCCGTGCATAATAGAAAAACCGGGATAATCACAATCAGCGAAATAGATATTTTCGCGAACAAGGATTTTATCGCTACTGTGCATAAAAATGAAATCAATGTTCTGCAGGATCTCGCGCAAAAAATGGATAATGAGCCAAGCAAGCGCGAAAAATATCAAAACCAGCCAGCCATACAATTCCTGCTTGATATGCTGGAGAATCTTAATCTTTCTATGTATCCAATACTAAACCATGTTTCTTGGGATATTGATAACATAGATACACAGCTTTTTACAGGGCATGAGCGCGAGCTTGTAAGCAAAATTCTCGCTATAAAGCGCAATATAGTTTCTATCCGCAAAACAATGCGCGCGCAAAAAAACGTTTTGCAAGAGCTTCACGCGCAAAGCAAAAACTACTTTAATGCCTCAAAAACAGACCAGCAGTTTAATAGGATTATAAATCTTTCTACTGATTTATGGATTCAGCTGGAAAATCATACAGCAACTATCAATGCTATTCAAGAATCTAATGAATCCTTAATTTCGTTTAGGCTGAATGATATTATGAAGACTTTGACTATATTTTCGGTTATTGTATTCCCTCTTACTTTGTTAGCTGCAATCTTTGGAATGAATACAACTCAAGGCATGCCTTTTATGGGTAGTTTTGGTTTTTGGAAAGTTATGGTAATTATGGGTGTTGGCACTATGTTTATGTTTGGCTTATTTAAGAAACACAAATGGATCTAATGGTTGTTTTTTTAACCCATAAACTTGACAAATATCCTATAATTATGTAGGATTATTTTTGGTTTAAATTGCAGATTAACAACCATGGTGCGGAAAATATCTCCAGAATGGGCAAAAAGAATCTGGGCAAAAAGAATAAGAAGTGATCCTCAAAATCTCAAGGATCGCGGACATCTCATAGCCCCAGATCAGCCCATAGTATCAACCACATTACCACCTCAACCAATCACCACTTCTCAACAAGGAGCGCGCAACATGCCAGTAAAAAACGCAGTCGCGAAAAAAACTCCCAGCTCACGGCCGAGGAAGCGCTGAAGAGGATTAACACCATCGGCTGGACGCTAGCAATTGCGCTTAGTATGCTAATCGGCGCATTGCTGATGTTCTATTCTCTGCGGCCAAGCGAGATTCAAGCAGTATTCGCATCGCAGGAGATCGCGCAAGCTGCTGTTGATAGCAGTTTATCGGATAGCACTCTTACAACCAGAGGGCAGATAAGGAGGATGCCTTAGCTAGGTTGCGAAGAAAGTATGGAAAATAAGCAGAAAACCCCATTAAGATGGAGAAACGTCTTGGTGGGGTTTATTTTTTATTTAATTATTAAAAATTTACAAAAAAATAACCCCTACTGTAACATCTTCCATGATGTTACAGTAGGGGTAGTGATTAGAACTCGCTCAACATCTTCCTAATGCTGAGCTCAATCCCCGCATTGATATGCGGGAGATTTTGAATCTCATCGCCCCGATTCGGGTAAAACCCAAACGGGATGATGAAGTCCATTTCCCATCCGGACGTGGTCTTAAATGCGAGACCTACTCCGGTGTGGGCGGTGATGTCGAACTGCAGTTCCTCCTCCTGAATCATGGTGAAACCTAGCCGGAGGGGAAAATACAGAACCGGCAGGAACTGGAGCCGCATGCCCGGCTGCAGGGAGTAGATATAAACCAAATCTTTTTTCAAAGATGTGGTCGTGTCGCCGATGGACACTTCCCTCTTGTGCCGAAAAACTTCGAACGAGGCACGCATTTCGGCATCCGAATTCACGTACTGCAGGGCAATCCCTGCGCCGGCCTGCGAAAACGAAATTCCGTCATTCAGATCGACAATACCCTCAGAAAGGGCGATGCCAATCGAGGAGCTTCCTGCCAGCACGGACGTGCTAGCGGCGATAACCACGACGATTGCGGTAAAAATGTGCTTTTTCATCCTCTTGCTTCTCCTTGTTACGGTTTTTGAGGATTTTCTCTATTTTTACTTAATTTCTTTAAATAAATTAAGATTACATATTAGCATATAAACATATATTTGTCAATATTTAATAATTTAAACACTTTAAAAACTTGACAAAATGCTTAAATATTGTATAATTATATATCAAAATCTAATAAATACAGTTTTTTTAACAACCTAAACAGGAGAGATGCTTTATGGCAAAGCAACAAGCAGGCCAGCAAGGTCAGCTAAATGATGTTTTTAAAGCAGTGGGAAATCTTAATCCTACTGCTTTCGCGGACTGGGAGGACCAGTATGACATCTCTCCCGAGACAATGAAAACCCTAAAAGAGCGGGACAGGGCGCAGATTACCAGCGCCTTTCGTTCTGGTGGGTTTAAGAGTGCGGCTCGATATATTTTCAAAATAGTCGGACCCATTCTCGTAGCTGACATGAATCACGACAGTTTCACGCAATCAGCGCTTGACGATCTTAAGGTGAAAGTTTTTGATACAACCCTTAAGCTTGTTAACGCGCAAAAATACGAGGAAGCTAAAAAGAAAGAGCAAAGCGCTATTACCACGTCTATCACAGACACGGTTCGAGCGCAACAGGCCCTTCACCAGCTTTCTATGTATGAGCGTGAAGAAGTTGAGTTGTGGCTCAATTCCTTGAAGGTGTCCGAAAGAGTTAATGTTCATCGCGCTATTGCTGCTATGCAGCCAGGCGATGCGCACCAAACTCTGGAGGATTTGGCTTTTTTGGGTGATGAACTAGACAAAGAAACCCAAAAAGACAAACTTTTACAGGCAATGACTGCTAGAGCAAAGGCAAATGGATTGCTTGGTCAGCCAAGTGTTCCTTTTATTGCTTTGGCACTAGTGGATGTGGAAACAAAGGATCCTGCGCTTGCGAAAAAGGTTGATGATTATCTTTCCCACAAAAACCTTTCTTTAGTGGAAAAAGATAGTCTTGTTATCAATCTTTTAATGCTAGCAAATCGCAGGGAAATCGCGCAACTACTTGAGCAACTCGCGCAATCCTCGGACTTTGACGAGTTCAAAACTAGGTGCCAAAACCGGGCGCTTATCTAAAAAGGGATTGATACAATGCTAAATAGAATCAAAGGATTTTTAAACATTGCCAAAGGCTTCGCAGGTGAGGCAACTATGCGTGCTTTTGTTGAGACCTTGCAGGAAGGAATAAAGCAAGGCACTAAAGGCGCTGTTGATGGGCTGAAAGTTCACGCTTTTGGCTTGGGTGACGACGATGAGCGCCGTATGCTTGCGGATCTCTCGAATCTTGGAATCAGAGACACCAAGCATATTGTAGATTTCCTGAGTAATATCGAAAATTATTGGGCCATGCGTTTCCGTATTCTTATCTCTGGTATTGATGATAAGAGCGCTAGGCTTGATATTTATCGTCTGTTTATCAGCGAAAAAGACAACACCAAAAAGGAGGAAATACTAAAAAAGGTGTGTCAAAATCGCGACCATGTAAAACAGGCAATGGACCATCTAACTGCCCATGCGAGCGATATTGTCAAAAAACTACCTGGTTTCGCAAAAAAACTAGAAGATATCAGCTTAACCGCACTTGCGAAACAAGGATACAGTTGGGCAAGTGGCGTATTGGCATCTGGCAGTGATTTTGCCAAAGAAACAATAGAATCATTGGCAAAAGAAGGGTTAAAAGCCACTAAACCAGTATTAGACGGTCTTGAAAAAAGGTACAGCGCATGGAACAACCTGTCTGGTGTTGGAAAAATTTGGGTTGGACTCGGTTTTGGCCGGCTCGGCGAAGGAGAATTCCAAGAAACAAAAATTGAGCGTAGCGCAAGGATGTGGAATGGCGGACTCTTTGCTATTGTGTTCATCTGGTTCTGTATAAGTTTTCTTGCGCGCAGCACCACCTGTTTCATTATAGGTGTTATTCCGTGTCTTTTGTGGGCCATCCCTTTCGCAGCCGCAACTGACATGGTGCGGAAAATATCTCCAGAATGGGCAAATCGCATTAAAACCGCCACTGCTCCGCCAACAATAATGCTTATGGCAAACTGGTGGATGTTTTTTGTAGCATTTGCAGACCCTGTCTATCTTCGTGGCTTGGTGTTTATCGCGATTCTAGGGATGTTTTCACTTGTGGTGCTTTCTATAAGATATGATTGGGGTTCTCCTATATTCGGGGTTTTAGCGCATATTTCTATATGGTTGCTAATCTCCATTAGTGTTCTACTTATTGTGATGCACGCTATATCCCCTTCTCTTTATGAAGCAAAAAAGGAGGAGGTTCGGGAGTTTCAGAGTATTAACCGAGGACCCGACGACGCAACAAAAAACAGCCAAGAGGATGCGCTTGCCGCGCTTGCCCAAAGAATTGCGCAACGCAAAAAAGCAAGCAATTCTGGCGCCGGAGCGCAGAGCTCTGCTATCCAGCGTTTGGCTGCTAAATCCCCTGCTAAGCCGCGTCCAGCGCCCAGGCCTTCGTCCGTTAACACTATCACTGTTTTCGCAGGTACAAAAATTTACGCGGATAACAATGGTAAGCCAAATGTTGGTATGGCCTGGAAGCCGAAAACCACCCAAAAGGTGGAAAAACTCGCCAACATAAGCCCTGTCAGGATTAAGCTTAGTTCTGGTAAGGTTATCCACGTTCAGCAGGTAAGGATTACTGAAGGTCCTGCTAGTGTGCGTGGAAAACTGGGCTGGGCTATTCTCTAAAAACTCCTTCACAAAGGAGGGTATGTTCTTTTCAAAGTACCGCTTATCTTAGCCAAAACTAGGATAAGCGGTATTATTTTTGGCTAATATTAGCATATATACTATATATCTTTATTTAATAATACTTGACAATATATTTTAGCTATGCTATAATGTGATATTAACAAAACAAACAACCGCACCAAACAACGGGCAAATCGCCCAAAAAACTCTCCTGAAAGGAGAACACAATGAATTTTTTTAGAAATACCTCGAACTCGATCGCAGTAGTAGCCCTTCTCGGCGTCGTAATCCTCGGAGTTGCCAGCTTTTTTACGGCTAGCGACATCCAGGAAAATACCAGCAACATTTCCACAAACAAGGGCAACATCGCCGCGAATACTGGCTCCATCAATCAGGCCATCAGCCTGATTGCGGATATGGACACAGTGCTCAGCCAGGTGTCGAATCTGGCGAACGAGAACCAGGCCAACCTGGCCGCACTCGGTGTCCGCGTGGACACAGTCGAAATTTCCGCCAGCAGCGCCAGCGATTCGGCCACCACGGCCCTCGAGCAGCTGAGGAAGCTTCGTAAGAATTCCGCAACCCGTGCCGCATTGGAGCAGGTTCGTCGCAACAGCCAGCGCACACTCGGCCTGGTCCTGACCGGAACCGTCGATTCAACTGGAGTCCGCGTCTGGAACCAGATGACCGCGAGCAACACGTCCTGCACCGCCGAGGACACCCTGACCGCCGCCGTAGCAAGCCCGAAGAGTGTCTCGAGCCGCATCGCGGCTCTAAAAAAACTCGTCGAGGAAACCAAGAAAAAGGCCGATGAGGCGAACAGAAAGGCCAACGACGCCAACTCCTCCGCTGCTAACGCAGAACAGAACACCAAAGACCTTAGGGCCGAGCTGAAAAGCAAAGCTTTCAAGTAGCCCCTCCCTTTCCCCGCTCCTTCGCGCAGTTAACCCCAACCGACCCCCCCTCTTAACCAATTAAGAGCGGGGGTCATTTTTTTGTTTAAGTAAATTTATTTATGGTGTAACTTTACGTGCAAAAATTCTTACAGCTTTATATACTCCATTATCTAATTGTACTACTTTGTCTTCAACTTGATATGTTTGACCTTGAGCTCTAACTATCACTAATTTAGAAGCAGCCAAATCATGGTCTGCACTTGTTCTAACAATAGCTGTATATTCTGTAGTCCCATCATCTGATGTCCATGTTTCTTTATTTTTTAGACCTTCCCAATCAACACTTTCGGAATCAAAGTTTTCTTTAACTCCTTGAATCCATTCTGGTCCCTCTGCTGCTGCTCGGGCTAACCCAAGCTCTCCTGCTTCTCCTATTTGTTCTCTTGTTACTATATCAGTATTAGAATCTATCTTCATGGTTTCAAAAAACTTTGGATTTTGCTTTATGCTTTTATCAACTAAAGTCTGAAGATTCTTATATTCTTGTTCAGCGCCTGTAGTACCTGCCTTATACTCTTGAAATAATCGTAAATATTCTTGTTGAACTAATGCTAATTCACTAGGATTATTAATACCATCACTAAAATCAACATCCAATTCCTCTTTTCCAGAAGCTACTAATGCTTCATTTGTTGTATTTGCGCTTTTTTCTAAATTTTCCATTACTGCTTTTTCTTCTTCGGTTAGTTCAGTTTCTGTAGAAGCTGGTGGCTCCGTATCACCAGGAAGTCTATCTTCTGATGCTACAGGTTCTTCTTCTGATGCTACAGGTTCTTCTTCTGATGCTACAGGTTCTT
>NZBL01000004.1 GCA_002687895.1 bacterium
TTTTGGGCACTGGCGGCGCGCGCTCAAGCGCCTGATTGATTCCTTGTCTGGAATATCAATCAAGAGTACATGTGTTGGCTTTGCAACACTGTCAGATGCTTCTGCTTGGCCGTACGAACGAGGGTATCCATCCAACGCATATCCTTTAGATGACTTATATATTTCTTTTAGCTTATCAGCCATAAAAGAGTTAATATCTTTATCTTCCAGATGGCCTCCTTTGTGTATTATTGAGGCGATGAACTTGCCTTGTTCAGTATCTAAATCAGATTCCGCGCGCAAAAGCTTGCCTGCTTCCAAGTATGGAATATCAAGCTTTTTTGCTAATTTTTTACCTTGTGTTCCTTTGCCGCTTCCTTGTGGCCCTAGGATAATTATAACTGGTTTTTGTGCTTTCATATGAGATGAATTTACCATATTTTATGCAAAAAATAAAGCCCGCGAAAAGCGGGCTTTTGCATCTAAATCTGTTTAATACTTGTCATAATCCCGCATCACAAGCTGGGAATCTATCTGCTTTACTGTTTCAATTACAACTGACACCACGATTAATAGCGATGTGCCGCCGATTACCAGATTTGTTCCAGTGAAATTCTGCAAAATGATAGGAAGGATGGCTATAGAGCTCAAAAAAAGCGCTCCAGCTAAAAGAATCCTATTTGAAACCGAAGAAAGATAATGCGCTGTTTCCATTCCCGGCCTAATACCTGGAATAAATCCTCCTTGGCGCTGAAGATTTTCTGAAATCTGATCTGGCTTGAATATGACAGCAGTATAAAAATAAGTAAATCCAAATACCAATAAGAAATATACAATAGCATAAACCGCTCCATTAGGATCAAAAATATCAATTACAAAATTAGCTATTTGCTGCAATAGTATAACACTGGATTCTGTAAAAAACTGCGCTAATAATGGAGGAAACAAAACAATTGAAATCGCGAAAATAATTGGAATCACTCCAGCTTGGTTCACGCGCAAAGGAAGATGGCTTTGAACTCCCCCGCCCGGGCTATTGCCGCGGCTGAATTTCGCATAAGTAACAGGAATATTGCGCTGGCCCTCTGTAATAAACACAACCCCAGCGACTGTGACAATAGCGATAATCGCGAACAAGATGATGTTTATCAACTGGGATTGGTCATATGTGGAAAATACCCTTAACAAAGCAGTTGGCAAACCAGAAACAATACCAGCGAAAATCAAGAGTGAAATTCCATTGCCAACTCTCCTTTCGCTGATAAGCTCTCCAAGCCACATCAAGAATACAGTTCCAGCTGACACCACAACCATTGTCATTACAATCTGCACAGCTGACATATTTCCTAAAAGATTAGCCCCAGAACTTCCGCCTACTCTCTGCAAAAATATTATAAATCCATAAGATTGGATTAAAGCCAAAGGGATAGTTGCAATGCGGGTCCATTGATTGATTTTCTGCCTTCCAGCTTCTCCTTCTTTTTGCATTTCTTCAAACTTAGGAACAATCATTCCAAGAAGCTGGAAAATAATAGATGAAGTAATATATGGCCCAACACCAAGCATAACAACAGAAAAATTCTCCAAACCTCCGCCAGTAAGTATGTTCAAAAGCCCAAGAATCTGATTTGAGCTGAAAAATGCCTGCAAGCCTTGAGTATCAACTCCTGGTATAGGAACATGGGCTAGTACGCGGAATATTATAAAAATTAAAAGCACAAACAAGATATCATTCCTGATATCCCGAGTTGACCAAATCTGTTTGAGTTTTTTAGCTACCATATTAAGTATGAATTTTATGATTCATCCTTTTTCTTAGAATCATTTTTTTCTGCGGCTTCTTTTTTTGGAGTCTCACATTTGCCTCCAGCATCTTGTATAGCTTTTTTAGCTGAATCACTGAAATAATCTAACTTGACTGTAAGCTTTTTTGTTATTGTACCATTGGAAAGCACTTTTACGCCACCTTTGGTTTTGCTAATAAGGCCTTTTTTAATTAATACTGAACTAGTCACAACATCTCCATCCTTAAAATTTTCATCTAAAACAGAAAGATTAATTATAGCGATAGCAGCTGACGCGCGCTTAAAACCGCGCAATTTAGGCGTTCTAATTAAAAGCTGCTGAAAAGCGGCTCTTTTGGCTATGCCCTGCCTGCCTCCGCTGCGAGATCTCTGTCCTTTAAGTCCGCGAGTTGCATATGTTCCTTTGCCAGAAGCATTTCCCCTGCCAACTCTCTTTTTTTTACGAGAAAGCTTGCTTGGTTTTTTTAAATTATTTAGTGAATATGCCATACTTATTCTTCTTTATCAGATTTTTCATTGTTTGGTTCATCCTTGCGCGGCTTTCTCAAAGTTTCTAAAGCTTTAACCAAAGTTTTCGCATTATTAACTTTGTTTCCTGTGCCAATGATTTTTCCAACCACGTCTTTAATTCCAGTAAGCTCAAATATCTGCCTAATAACGCTTCCCGCGATAATTCCAGTTCCGCTTGGAGCTGGCTTAAGCAGAATTTTAGCGCTGTTTGTGCGTATTCTAACTTCATGCGGAATAGTGCCTGATTCAGTAGTTTCAATTTTAACAAGATGCTTTTTAGCGTCATTAGTGGCTTTACTTATAGCAAGCTGAACATCTGCTCCTTTTGCTATTCCTATTCCTACTTTTCCTTTTTTATCGCCAATAGCCACAGTTGCCCTAAACCTCATTCGCTTTCCTCCTGCCATAACACGGGTTACGCGGGCCAAATCCAAAATTACCTGATCAAACTCATCTCTTTGTTCGCCGGCTTTATCTCTTCCTCTGCGGTTTCGTTGTTGTTTTCCTTGTGCCATAAAATTAAAACTTTAATCCTGATTTTCTTAAACTTTCTGCCAATGCTTTTATTCTGCCATGAAACTGCTTTGGGCCGCGGTCAAACACCACAGTCTTGACACCAGCTTCAATAGCTTTTTTACCTAATGCTTCACCAAGCTGACTGGCTCGCTCTGTTTTAGTTCCCTTTAATCCTTTTGTAGACCCAGAAGCAAGTGTTGCGCCTTTTGAATCGTCAATAATCTGCACAAACATTCCAGATAAGCTTGATTTAACTGAAACGCGAGGCTGGTTCGCGGACCCTGAAATATTGCTGCGAACACGCGCTTTTCTTTGCTTAGTATTTAATTGTTTCTTAATAATAGACATATATTATGCTTCTGTTCCTTTTACTACTTTGCCCACCTTGCGCCTAATTTGTTCATCACTATACTTTATTCCTTTTCCTTTATAAGGCTCGGGCTTTCTAATTTTGCGTATATTAGCAGCTGTTTCTCCTACTAATTGCTTATCTATCCCATTGATAGTTATAGCATTACCTTCTACCTTGGCTTCAATGCCTTCTGGAACATCAAATTCAACTGCATGCGAATATCCAACATTTAAAACAAGCTTTTTTCCTTCCAGCTTTACCTTGTATCCAACTCCGTTTATTTCAAGCTTTTTTTCAAATCCTTCTGTTACGCCTAATACAGCGTTAGATATTAAGCTTCTTGCAAGACCCCAAAAAGCTGCTTGCCTGCTGTCTTCTGGCTTTGGCACGCTAACATGGATCTCTTTATCTTTTTGCTCAACCTTAACCTTTGGCGGAATAGCAACATTAAGCTCTCCTTTTGGTCCTAAAACTTTAACAACAGCACTATCAATTGTGCTTGTAACGCCATCAGGAAGTTCAATGGGTTGTTTGCCAACTCTAGACATATATTTAGTATATTTCGCAAATTACTTCACCTCCTAAACCTTGCTTTTTTGCTTGTTTGTTTGTCATAAGCCCAGCTGGCGTGGAAATTACAGCAATGCCATATCCATTTAATACTTGAGGCATTTCATCTTTCTTGGCATACACCCGAAGTCCGGGTTTGCTTACGCGCGCCACATGCTCAATTGAGGCTGATCCTTCGCCATTATACTTAAGCTCAATTTCAATTGCTTTTTTGTGGTTATCATCAATTTCTTTAACCATGCCAATATACTTTTCTTGTGAAAGAAGATTCGCAAGCTTAAGCTTAAGCTTGGAATAAGGCACAACAACTGTTTCGTGCTTTGCACGCAAGCCATTTCTAATTCTTGTTAACATGTCTGATATTGGGTCTGTCATCATATAATTACCAGCTAGATTTTTTTACTCCAGGCAATTCACCTCTGCGCGCAAGCTCTCTAAAGCAGATTCTGCACAAATCAAAGTCCCTCATATAGCCTCTGTTTCTGCCGCATTTCCAGCATCTGCGAACCACCCGAGTGCTGAACTTGGGTTTTCTATTTGCTTTAACTTTTAGAGCTGTTCTTGCCATAGATATATTATTATTTTTGATTATCTTTTTTAAATGGAAATCCTAATTCTTTTAGCAATGTAAGGCCGTCTTTATCATCTTTAGCAGTTGTGACGATCGTGACTTCTACTCCATGAAGCTGCGCCACATCATCTGCTGCTGTTTCTGGAAAAGCATTATGCTCGTTCAAGCCAATTGTGTAATTTCCTTTTCCATCAAATGCTTTAGCAGATAATCCGTTAAAGTCGCGAACACGGGGCAATGTTACATTAGTCAGCCTATCCAAGAAATCAATTGCGCGCTTTCCCCGCAAAGTAACTTTTGCGCCCACTGTCATTCCTTCGCGGATTTTGAAATTAGAAATTGATAAACGAGCCTTGGTTGCTATTCCTTTTTGTCCTGTAATTTTTGATAAAGTGTCTAAAACCTTTTCCTCGCTGGCATTTCCACCTTGCTTAACTCTGGCATTGATTATTACTTTTTCAACTTTAGGAGTTGCGTGCGCGTTTTTTATGCTGAACAATGCTTCCCTTTTCGGCAAAACTTGATCCTTGTAAATTGTTCCAATTGATTTATACATATTTAAATCTGGGCTTTGCACTTTTTACATGCTCTGGCTTTTGCTTTGGTTTCTGGATTTTCAGTATGAGCCACGCGCGTTGTTTTTCCGCATTGCGGACACACAATCATTACATTTGATACCTGAATAGGCGAAGGAAACTCAATCTTTTGTCCTTGCTGTTCTTTTTTCTGAGAGCGTAGATGTTTTGACAAAACATTTATGCCTTCCACAGACACGCGATTAAGACCAGGAAGCACTTGAATCACTTTTCCTGTTTTTCCTTTGTCTTTTCCAGCCATAACCTTAATTGTATCGCCTTTCTTAATTCTCATATTTATACCCTTGGGTGTTATAAAACTTCTGGAGCTAAAGAAATAATTTTTGTAAATCCTTTTGTACGCAGTTCTCTTGCCACTGGGCCAAAGATTCTTGTCCCACGAGGATCTTTTGAGCCTTTTTCAGTTAAAAGCACTGCAGCGTTTTCATCAAATCTAATATATGAACCATCTTTTCTGCGAACTTCCTTTTTGCTGCGAACCAAAACACCTGGCACTACATCACCCTTTTTAACCATAGTATGAGGCTGCGCTTCTTTAACCACAAGCGTCATTAAATCGCCGATTTTTGCGTATCGCTTTTTATTGCCGCCTAATACAGTAATGCATTGCAATAGCTTTGCTCCAGTATTATCAGCTGAATTCATTTTTGACATGAACTGCACCATATTATTTTTCTTGCGACTGGTTACTGATTACACGCCATCGCTTTGTCTTTGAAATAGGGCGAATCTCTTCTATTATAACTTTATCGCCTACTTTAAGATCATCTTTGCGATAATCACACGCATATCTCTTGCTTACTGTGTAGCGCTTGCGATATCTAGGATGAACTTTTACCCTGTCAACCTTAACCATAACCGTGTTTTGCATAGCAGTGCTTACGACCTGGCCTTGAAAATGGCGCTTAATCTTTGGCTTATCAGTTGTTTTTGCTTGTTCCATATAATATTATTTTTCTGACTTTTGAGGCTTATTATTATGCTTTAATTGATGCATTTTAGTCAAGATCATGGCAATTTCTTTCTTTACCTTACCTATCTCATGAACCTGCTTTAAAGCGCCAGACTGAACTTTAAATTTAAAATCAACCAGCTTTGATTTAGCATCTGCTAAATCCTTTTCCAAAACATCCATTGGTTTGTTCTTGATTTCTATCCACTTCATATAATTATTCTTTTACTATAAATTTAGTTTTTAAAGGCAGCTTATAAGCAGCCAAGCTCATTGCCTTTTCAGCTATTTCCTGATCCACTCCATCCATTTCAAATAATACAGTGCCCCTTTGAACTGGAGCTACATATCTATCCACATTTCCTTTGCCAGAACCCATTGGAACTTCACTTCCTTTTGCAGTAACTGGCTTATCTGGAAATATGCGAATCCAAATTTTTCCGCCGCGCTGAACATATCTTGTCATGGCCCTTCTTGCCGCTTCTATCTGTCGGCTTGAAACCCAGCTATTAGTAATAGCCTTTAATCCATAAGCTCCATAACTCAAGCTAGTCTTTCTAGCTGCTTTTCCGCGCAATCTGCCTTTTTGCGACTTTCTATATTTTACTTTTCTCGGGACTAGCATATTATTCTTTTTTGCTGGTTATTTTCTTAATTTGCTTTAATACATCGTCTGATCCGCTTTTTTCCTGCTTGTCCTGGTCATCCAGAACCTCGCCTTTGTAGATCCATACCATAACACCTATTACTCCGTAGGTTGTTTGCGCTTCTGCTAAGGCGTAATCAATGTTCGCGCGCAATGTGTGCAATGGTATAGATCCCCAGCTCAAAGTTTCTGTTCTCGCGATTTCCGCGCCATTTAACCTTCCTTTAACGCGGACTTTTACGCCTTTTGCTCCTGCTTTTTTAACATTTTCAAGAGCCTGCTTTACTGCTCTGCGGTAAGGCATTCTTCGCTCTAAATCAGATGAGATATTCTGCGCCACAACAGCGGCAGAGAGCCCGCTTTGCCGCACTTCATGAATATTCACTTTTACTTTTACTCCTTGATCTACTACATTTTTTTCTACTTCTTTTTTCAAAAGCTCTATTCCCTCGCCTCCTCGGCCAATCACCATTCCTGGTTTTGCTGTATGAATGTTGATGTTAAGCTCTGCGTCTTTTCCGCTTCTTTCTATTCCAATCATTTCAACTCTGGCATCACGAAGCTTCTTAAGCAAAAACTGCCTAATTTTAATATCTTGCTGAAGATGGTTTCTATACTGATTGCTAGGAGCAAACCACTTAGACTGCCAGTCTTCAATAATTCCTAATCTATGATTTTTTGGATGTATCTTTTGTCCCATATTATTTATCTTTCTTATTGCTATTAACTTCTGCGCTGGATTTGCCTTTAGTAGGCTTTGTATCTGATTTTGATTCTTTGCTTTTTGATTTTTGCGCTTTTGGCTTAATTTTGCTTCCCACAACAATGGTAATATGGCTTGTTCGTTTTTTAATCTGGCTTGCTCTTCCAAAAGCACGCGGACGCCATCTTTTTAATGTTGGGCCTTCATCTACATATGCCTGCGTGACCATAAGATCATCTTCTGCTAGCTTATTGTTATTTTTCGCGTTAGCAACAGCGCTGTTAAGCACTTTCAAAACAACTGGAGCTGATTTTTTAGTTGATATTTTTAGCTGATCTTGGGCTGCGTCAACTTTCATATTTCTAACCATATCAGCAACAAGCCGAACTTTTTTCGGAGAAATTCTTTGGAATTTTGCTTGTGCTTTAACTTCTGTCATATAAATTATTCAGTAGTTGATTCTGTGCTTTCTTTTTCAGCTTTTGCGGCATCAGCTTCTTTTTGAGCTGCTTCAGCTTCTTGCTCTTTTTGCATGCGTCCGCCATGCCTTGCGAATTTTCTAGTAGGAGAAAACTCTCCTAACTTGTGCCCGACCATATTTTCTACCACAAATACGTCAATATGCTGCTTTCCATTGTGCACGCCAAATGTGAATCCAACCATTTCTGGCGTAATAGTTGCGTTGCGCGCCCATGTCTTTATTACAGTCTTGTCATCGCGCTTAAGATTGCTCACTTTTTTAAGCAGTCGTTCATCTATATATGGCCCTTTTTTTGCTGATCTTGACATATGTGTAGTAAAAAAATTATTTCTTGCGTTTTCTAATAATTAAAGTATTGCTTGCTTTGTGCTTCGCCCTAGTTGGAACGCCGCGAGCTGGCTTGCCCCATGGTGTTTTTGGATGCTTTAACCCAATTGGAGCTCTGCCCTCTCCGCCTCCATGAGGGTGATCTACTGGGTTCATTGCTTTTCCGCGGACTCTTGGGCGCACTCCTTTGTGGCGCATTCTTCCTGCTTTTCCTAAACGAACCAAGTTTGAATCAGTATTGCTTACTTGACCGATTGTTGCAACACAGTCTCCGCTGAACTTGCGCACTTCTGTGCTTGGCATTTTAATCTGCACAATATCATCTTCAATAGATAATACAGTTGCGCTTGAGCCAGCGCTTCGGACTGTGCTTGCTCCTTTTCCTGGACTTAGCTCAATATTGCAGATTGTAATGCCAGCTGGAATATGCTTTAAAGCCATTCTATTTCCCGGCTTAATCTCCAATCCTTTTGTTCTGCTTGTTTGAACACTATCTCCTACTTTTAAGCCGTCAACCGCTAAAGTATATGCAATTCTGCCATCTTCGTATTTTAACAAAGCAATAGCCGCGCTGCGGTTTGGATCGTACTGAATTCCGGAAACGCGCGCTGCAACATCTTCAATTGGCTTTACAAAATCAATAATACGATACTTTCTTTTAGCGCCTCCGCCTTTGTGGCGAACCGTGATTCTGCCAGAGCTATTTCTACCTGCTTTTTTAGTTAATGGAGCAAGCAGGCTTGGAACTGGTTTTTGTGTGCCAGCTTTTACATGCTTTAATACTGACGCGCCGCGCCTTCCTGGAGTTGTTGGTTTATATCTCTTAATCGGCATATAATTATTTAGACTCCTTCATATACTTCTATATTGCTTCCTTTTGGAACTCTTATGTAAGCTTTTTTCCAAGCGCCTTTTACTCCTGCGATTCTGCGGAATTGAACATTTCGCTTACTTGTATTAACCACCTGAATTCCGGTTGGCTTAATGCCATACATTTGCCAAAAAGCTTTTTTAATCTGCACTTTGTTTGCATTGCGGTTTACCACAAACGCGTACGTATCATGCGTGCCCGCGCTTGCTGTTTTTTCTGATACATGAGGCTTTAAAATAATTCCATACCCAGCCTGAAGATTGGTCTTTTGATCGCTTTTTTTGCCTTGATCGCGCTTTTGCGGCTGTTCTGGCTTGACTTCTGGCTTTTTTTCAGTAGGGATCTTTTGCTTTGATTCTTTGTGATCTTGAATCTGTTTTTCAGCTGATTTGCGAGGAGCTTCTGATTGCTTCTTTTTAAATGGATTTTTGAAAAAATCAAACATATGATTATGACAACTGCTCTGTTAATTTTTCAACTGAATCGCGGCTGATTATGATTGTTCCAAATGACATTAAATCAATAATATTGATATTTTCCAAACGAATTGATTTTGTTCTTTGAATATTTCTTAGTGATAAGATTGCATGTTCTAAACCTTCATCTGATAAAAACAAAACCTTTTTTGATACTAATTTCATTTTTGATAAAAAGCTTGATATTTTTTTGGTAGAAGGCTTTGCAAGCTTTGCTAAATCATCTATGATAATGAGCTTGCTGTCTTTAACTCTTTCTGACAAAACAGCTTTAATTGCTTTCTTTCGCATCTTAGTAGGTATTGATAATTTAGTGATATTCTCTTTGCGCGGGCCAAATGTAGCTCCACCACCACGCCAGATAGGTGAACGGATAGAGCCATGACGAGCTCTTCCTGTTCCTTTTTGGCGCCAAGGCTTTCTTCCGCCGCCTCGCACTTCGCTTCTGTCTTTTACATGAGCTAAAGGCTGGCGTTGATTGTTTTGCGCAACCCTAACTACTTGATACATCAAATCTGGACTTGCAGTTTCTGCGAACACGTCATCAGACAGGTCTATTGAACCTGTTTCTGCTCCTTCTAAATTGTATGTTTTAACTTTTGCCATACATCATATGTTATAATTTATTACAACGTATGATGTATGTAAAAATTGGTGCAAGGCCAAACGACTTGCGCCGGTCTCGCCAGATATTGTTCACCCTTTGCACGGCACAGAAGCCATATCTCCATCAACTGCGCCCTCAGGTACAAGTCCAGATTCAAGTCGCTGAGAAATGAGAGTGAGCATATTTTGGGTTTGCCACGCAGTCATACTCAACTTTTTTGCGACTTCTGAAAGGTGGATCTTTAATTCTTTTGCCTCTTTCTCGTAATCAACACTCTCTTGTGTCACGATTACACCTCTTGGTTAAAATGAACTGCTTTTTTACTTGCATAATT
Source organism: bacterium (assembly GCA_002687895.1). GTDB lineage: Bacteria > Patescibacteriota > Patescibacteriia > UBA2169 > UBA2169 > UBA2169. Next base: position 10,297 of record NZBL01000004.1, read on the forward strand.
GCAAGTTATAAACCACAAAACTATGATCTATAATCTACAATTATTCCTTTTTAGCTTCTTCTTTTTTTTCTTCAGGTTTCTCACCTCCCAATGCGGACATATCACCTTGCGCGCGGATTTCAACTAAACCATTTCGGGCCCCTGGAACAGCGCCTTTTATCATTAAAAGATTATTTTCTTTGTCAATTCCTGCAATTTCTAGATTTTTGACCGTGACTCTTGCGCCACCCATTCTGCCGGGCATTTTTTTGCCAGGGAAAACACGTGCTGGGTCAGTTGCGCCGATTGAGCCAGGTGCGCGCTCATGATGCTTTGTGCCATGAGATGCATCAGCTCCGCTAAATCCATGTCGCTTTACAACACCTTGGAATCCTTTACCTTTTGATACACCACTTACTGCTACAGTATCACCCACTTCAAAACTAGTTAAATCATACTTTTGCCCAACCTCAAACTGGTCAACTTTTTCATCTCTTAATTCACGCAGCTTTGGGTTCTTGACTAAATTTTTAACATGGCCTTGCATTGGTTTGTTAATATTTTTGCTTCCCTCGCTAAAACCCATTTGTACAGCTGTATATCCATCTCGTTCCTGATTTTTGACTTGCGTCACAACTCCAGTGCCTATTTTAACAGTAGTGACTGGTATCACATTTCCGTTAGGACCATATAATTGGGTCATATTAAGTTTTCGTCCTACAAGTAGTTTCATAATTAGGGTCAAAAAAATTTGAGCATGAGCTCAAACTTTTACTAAAATAGCACACATCAACAACATTAAAGTTGGATTTGTATAAAATTATTTTAAGAAAAGTTTAAACTCCGTATAGATTTCATTAGTGCTAACTGTCATCGGGCGTATGCCGGAACATCATTAGCCATAAATCATCTACGAGGGGCGCATGCCCCTTACATCTTGATTTCAATATCTACCCCAGAGGGCAGATTAAGATTCATTAATGAATCAACTGTCTTTGGTGTTGGCTCCATTATATCAACTAATCGCTTGTGCACGCGCATTTCATATTGGTCGCGCGAGTTCTTATGCACAAATGTTGAATTATTAACTGTGTACTTTGTTTTTTCTGTTGGTAAAGGAATAGGGCCAGAAATCTCTGCGCCGCTGCGCTCTGCTGTATCAATAATAGTGCGAGTTGACTGATCTATAATCTTGCTGTCATACGCGCGAATCTTGATACGAATGCGCTGCTTTGCGCCCGCATCTTGCGCTTCATCAGTTTTTCCGCCCGATCCGCCTTGGGCGGATTTGACAGGCTTATCTGAATCTTTTGCAGTAGTTGATCTCTTTTTTTCTGCCATGTGTTTTCAGCAATAGAGACGCCCCAATGGGACGTCTCTATATATACAAAATTATTTATTTATCTTGGTTACAACACCTGCTCCTACAGTTTTTCCGCCTTCACGAATAGCAAATCTTTGCTGCTCTTCTAATGCAATTGGAGAACCAAGCTTTACTTTTAAGCTTACTGTGTCCCCTGGCATTACCATTTCTGTTCCTTCTGGCAATTCTACCTCGCCTGTTACATCCGTGGTTCTAATATAGAACTGCGGCTTATATCCCTTGAAAAATGGAGTATGTCTTCCACCTTCCTCTTTTGAAAGGATATAGATTTCCGCGTCAAACTCTGTATGAGGTGTTACTGTGCCTGCCTTTGCAAGAACTTGTCCTCGCTCTACGTCTTCCTTTTTAGTACCGCGCAAGAGCAAACCTGCATTGTCGCCTGCTTGGCCTTGATCTAGATTCTTGTTAAACATTTCCACGCCTGTGATAACTGTTTTAGAAGTCTCTCGGATGCCTACAATTTCTACTTCTTCGTTAACTTTTACAATTCCTCTTTCAATTCTTCCGGTAACAACTGTTCCACGTCCTTCAATGGAGAAGATGTCTTCTACGGGCATCAAAAATGGCTTTTCTGTATCACGAACCGGCTCTGGAATATTTTCATCAAGAGCAGAAATCAAATCCATAATTGGCTTTGCTGCTTCTTCGTTATCTGGAGCTTCTAAAGCCTTTAACGCGCTTCCGCGGATTATTGGAGTTTCATCTCCTGGGAATTCATATTTCTTTAATAGATCCCTGATTTCTTCTTCAACTAGATCAATCAATTCAGCATCCTGAACTTGATCTACTTTGTTGATGAACACAACAATATAAGGCACTCCAACTTGGCGGGCCAATAGAATATGTTCGCGTGTCTGGGGCATAGGGCCGTCTGTTGCTGAAACTACTAATACTGCTCCATCCATTTGAGCAGCGCCAGTAATCATGTTTTTTACATAATCAGCATGTCCTGGGCANTCAACGTGCGCATAATGCCTTTTTTCTGACTCATATTCAACGTGCGTGGTAGCAATAGTAATACCACGATCTTTTTCCTCTGGAGAGTTGTCTATCTGGTCAACATTCTTATCGCTTGCAGCCAAGCCTTTTGTTGCAAGAACCTTCAGCATTGCTGCTGTTAAAGTTGTTTTTCCATGGTCTACATGACCAATGGTTCCCACATTTATATGGGGTTTAGAACGGTCAAATTGTTCTGCCATAGTGTTTAAAACTAATGAATTATAACCTAAAAATTATAGCAAAAATCCAAAATAATGCAAGTCTTAGCTACACTTTTTCAAAATAAAAAGGCTCTTCTTCTAATTCTTCATCATTAAAATCTTTATCCCAATGCCTATATTCATCTGTATTTTGGCTAATATTAGCTAAATTATCACTAAATTCGCTTGTTTCAGGTTCAGATTCTTGGGATTGCGCTTCTTGTAAAATATGCTCATGATCTTGGTCTGTTTGCTGGCTTTTCCACACTGCAATATCTCTATTGATTTTGTCAAGAAGCTCATCTTCGCTTAATTCAGAAACTTGCTCTTTTGCCATTACAAGCCTTTCATATTCTTGGAGCGATAATATAGCATAAGCTTCATCTGAATCAGGTGATACAACTATACACCTATCTCCTGTTTTGTTGATAAGTTCAAATACTTTTTGCATTGATTCTTGCATATGTATAATTTAATTACCTACTTATTGTATCATTCAACTGCTTCTACCTCAAATAGCTCAAAGTACTTTCCAAGCTTTGGTGCTCTTGCGCCATACCCAACCAAAGCCTGCTCTGTAACAATTGAAGCGCGCAATCTGGCTAATGATTTTGCCGCCACATCAAAACGAGCTGCTTTTGCGCTCATTTCATCATAGTTTTTTGTAATGATTACTTTCATATTTATTATAAGTATATCCAATAAACCAACTTCTGTCCATAAACAAAAGCCCTGGATTTACTTTATCCAAGGCTTTATTTTGGATTCATTACAATGAAAAGAGCATACTATTATGATAGTACTGTTATACACTGTGTCAATATAAAAACAGACCTATTAGGTCTGTTTTTATAGTATTGAATTATTCCTTTTTCTTTTGCTCTGCTTCTGTTCCACCCTTTTTAGCGACAATCTCCGCAGAAACATTCTTTGGAACTTCTTGATAATTTAGGAATTCCATTGAGTATGAAGCTCTTCCTTGGGTCATAGAACGCAATGCTGTGGCATAGCCGAACATTTCAGCTAAAGGAACTTCTGCGAGGATTNCTTTCATATTTCCACGATCATTCATTTCAAGAATTTTAGCTCTCTTAGAATTGAGATCCCCTACCACATCACCCATAAATTCCTCTGGAGTTACTGCTTCTACTTTCATAACTGGCTCTAATAAAACTGGATTAGCTATTTTTGCTGCAGCTTTAAATGCCTGAACAGCTGCAATTTTAAATGCTATTTCAGAAGAGTCAACATCATGGTACGATCCGTCGTAGACCGTAGCTTTTACATCTACCACAGGATAGCCCGCAACCACGCCAGAATCTAAGGCTTCTTTAACACCTTTGCCAACAGCTGGAATAAACTCATTTGGAATAGCGCCGCCCTTGATTTCATTAACAAACTCATGTCCTTCTCCCTCTTCCATTGGCTCTAAGCGCAGCCAGCAATCACCATATTGTCCACGTCCGCCTGACTGGCGAATGTACTTTCCTTGGGCTTCGGAAAGCTTGCGAATAGTTTCTCTGTATGCAACTTGCGGCCTGCCAACATTTGCTTCCACTTTGAACTCGCGCTTCATTCTATCTACAATAATCTCCAAGTGAAGCTCTCCCATACCAGATATGATTGTTTGCCCTGTTTCATCATTGCTGGAAACCACAAAAGTCGGGTCTTCTTCAGCCAAACGCGCCAAAGCAATGCCCATTTTTTCTTGGTCAGCTTTTGTCTTTGGCTCAATTGCAACGCTAATAACAGGCGCCGGGAAAGTAATAGATTCCAAAACAACAGGATTATCTGGATCACATAAAGTGTTTCCTGTGACTGAATCTTTAAGCCCAACTGCTGCCGCGATTTCACCTGCGAAAACTTGCTCTACTTCTTCTCTAGCGTTCGCGTGCATTCGCACGATTCTTCCTAATCTTTCCTTTTTACCGTTAGAAGAATTTAAAATATATGAACCAGCTTTTAAAGTTCCAGAATATACTCTAAAGAAAATTAATTTACCAACAAAAGGGTCAACTGCGACTTTAAATGCTAAAGCGGAAAAAGGCTCTTCATCACTTGCCTTCCTAATCATTTTATCTTCTTCATCTTTTGGATTAAATCCATCAATATCTGGAACATCTAAAGGAGAAGGCAGATAATCGCAAACAGCATCAAGCAAAAGCTGAACACCTTTGTTCTTTAAGGCTGATCCGCACATAACTGGGAAAAATTCTCCGCTAATTACAGCTTTTCGCAATGCAGACTTCCACTCTTCTAAACTAACATCCTCGCCGCCAAGATATTTTTCCATGACTTGTTCGTCATTTTCCGCGATTGCTTCTAAAAGCCTTCCTCTGTATTCTTCCACTTTTTCTTTTAAATCACTCGGAATATCAGTTTCCTCAATATCTTTTCCTAAATCATCTTTATAGATATATGCTTTTTCTTTAAGCAAATCAACAATTCCATTAAAATTTTCTTCTGTTCCAATAGGAAGCTGAATAGGATATGCGTTCTTTGTTAAGCGAGCATGAATTGAATCTAGGTCAGCGTAAAAATCAGCACCAGTTCTATCTAATTTATTGATAAAGCAGATTCTTGGAACTTTGTATTTGTCTGCTTGGTGCCACACTGTTTCGGATTGTGATTCTACTCCAGCTACTCCGTCAAACACTGTTACGCCTCCGTCTAATACGCGCAAAGATCGTTCTACTTCTGCGGTAAAATCCACATGCCCGGGAGTGTCTATAATATTTATTCTACAATCCTGCCAAAAAGCAGTTGTTGCGGCAGATGTAATTGTGATGCCGCGCTCTCGTTCTTGTTCCATCCAATCCATTTCTGCCTCGCCCTCGTGAACTTCTCCGATCTTATGCTTTTTTCCAGTATAAAAAAGAACTCGCTCTGTAGTGGTTGTCTTTCCCGCGTCAATATGAGCGATTATTCCAATGTTTCTAATTTTATCTAATGTATAATCTCTTGCCATATGAATATCATTGCGAACTTAATACATTCATCCAAAATGCGCGAACGCTCTATTAGATTCTGCCATGCGAAGAGTGTCTTCTTTCTTTTTCATTGCAGCTCCCTCGTTCTTTGTTGCAGCAATTATTTCATCAGCTAGCTTTGCATGCATTGGCTTTCCTTTGCGAGCTTTTGCCGCGGCCAAAAGCCATCTGCAAGCCAAAGTATATTTTCGCTCTCCGCGCACTTCAATAGGAATCTGATAATTAGCACCACCCACTCTGCGGGATTTAACCTCTAATTGAGGTGAAATATTCTTAATAGCATGATCAAAAACAGTCAAAGGATCTTGCTTTGTCTTTTCTGAAATCGCGTCAAGCATGCCATATACAACTTTTTGGGCTGTTGATTTCTTTCCTCTTCGCATTACGTAATTTATAAACTTCGCGATTGTTGTTGAGTTAAACTTTGGGTCTGGATGAATTGTCCGCTTTGGGGCTTGTTTTCCTCTCATAATTATTTCTTCTCCTTTTTAGCTCCATACATGCTTCTGGACTGCTTTCGGCCTTCTACTCCTTGCGTGTCATAAACACCGCGCACAACAGTATACCTAACGCCCGGAATATCCTTAACTCCTCCTCCGCGCACTAATACAATAGAGTGCTCTTGCAGATTATGACCCATTCCTGGAATATAGGCAGTAACTTCCAAGCCATTTGATAATCTAACACGCGCTATTTTACGCAAAGCAGAGTTTGGCTTTTTTGGGGTTGTTGTGGTAACGCGCAAACATACTCCGCGTTTAAAGCTGGAGCCTTTAGCCAAATCAGTCCGCTTTCTGACTGCTGGATTATACACAGACTGCAAAGCAGGAGCCTTAGTTTTCTTGGCTTTTCTTCCTCTGGGCTTCTTTAGTAATTGATTTATTGTTGGCATAAATATAGTAGATACCCTAACAAAATTCAAAGCATGAGTCAAGGAGCGGCTAGTAGATTCCAGCTAATCTAAAAAATATTCCAAAAACTCTTCCAAAAATGTTTATTCCCAAAAAATTATCAGCAAATATAAGCATTAGCAATATCCAAGGTCCATTCCTAGAAAGTTGAGCTTTTACATGGCTAAATCTTTCTGGCAACAGCTCAAATAATAGTTTTGATCCGTCCAAAGGCGGAATTGGTATAAGATTGAAAGCAAGCAAAACAATATTAATAAGGATCAAAAAGCTTAATAGCTGAATTAAAAGATTTAATGGCCCTAAAATAGGTCCAAGAAGACTAACAGCTATCATGAATATGATTATGCTTAAAAGGTTTGATGCTGGGCCAGCGAACGCTACAATCACCTCTCCCCATTTTCTATACTTAAGATTATAAGGATTAAAAGGTGCTGGCCTGCCCCATCCAAACCCAACAATTAAAAGCAAAATCATGCCAATTGGTTCTATATGAGCAATTGGATTAAGTGTTAAGCGCCCCATTAAACGGCCTGTGTCATCTCCTTGGAGGTAAGCTGCTAAAACATGGCTATATTCATGGATAGTAATTCCATATATAATAGCTAATAGCCAAAGGAAGAATAGAGTTGGTTCGCTGAATAAAAGTGAAATAATCATACTGAAAAGTATACACCATTGACGCATTAAAGACAATGTGCTAGAATACGTAATTATGGCTAGAATTTGTAATCTTTGCGGACGCGGAGCAAGCGTTGCCAACATCCGCTCTAAATCTAATATTGCGACTAAGAGGCTACAAAAACCGAATTTGCATAAGCTTAGAATTGGTGGATTAAGCATCCTATCATGCACTAGATGCAAACGCACAATGAATAAATCACCGCAAACAGGAAAACAATCAGCATAGTAAAACCCGCTTTAAGCGGGTTTTTTGATTGCGTTATTCTAGTATATCTAGAGTATGATGCAGAATTGTATTATGATCTTGAAAATGAAATTTTCCTTTAAAATTCTTGCCTTCTAAAAATAAGGGAAACCAATGAATATCATCAGGCCACATATCGCTAAAAGGAACTTCATCTTCCATAAACCACTGAGGCCTCATTTCTTCGCTCTCTTGCGGCTCCCCTGTAAATTCAGACGCGCTAAAAAAATGCACTTCTAAAATCTCTGGATTACCTTCAAAAGTAAATTCAAAAATAGCACGCTTCCGCAAGTCCGTTGGTAAAATATATGCTTCTTCTTTAATCTCACGCAAAATAGAATCCTCAATTGTCTCGCCCTGTTCAACTTTGCCTCCAAATCCATTCCATCTTCCTTCTCCAAATCCCCGCTTCTTAAACCCGAGAAGAACTTTATTGTCTTTATGGATTATGCAAAGCGTTAATAATTTTTTCATACTTAAGATAATTCTACACCTTCTGATTTGAGCCGTCTAATCTTCTCTTTAGTGCCCCTATTATATCCCCCAGTCTTTCCGTCTGATCTAATTACCCTATGGCAAGGAATGCTTGGATCATAATTTTTTTTGATGATGTTCCCAACCGCACGAACAGCCTTCGGGCTTCCAGCTCGCTTAGCAACTTCTTTATATGTTAAAACAGATCCCTTGGGAATTTTTGACACAACCTTCAAAACTCTTTCTTTGAATTGCATAATTTATTAAGCATCAGAGCCTGCAAGCGGTTCTATTGACAAACGAAAACCAAGCCCGCGAAGAACTACACCAATAGTCTCAAGCCTTGGATTGCCGTCTTCTGATAAAGCCCTATAGAGATTCTGTCGGTTCAAACGAGTGTCTTGCGCAAGCTTACCAAGCCCGCCTCGGGCCTGTGCCACATCTCGTATTGCCAAAAGAAAATCATCTATATCATTATCTTTTTCATAATCAAAAAGCGCAAGACTAAGATAAGCCCTTGCCTCTTTGGGATTTTTTAGCTTTTCAATGTGGTAATCTTTAAAATTTCTAAGTTGACTCATAATATAATACTTCTTTTATAATCTTGCCAAAAAAATTTTGCTTTTTGCATATCTCTTACTTGACTGCCTTTATCACCGCCAATAAGTAATAAAATAACTTCCTTTCCAATATATCCGAAATAGACGCGAAATCCTGGACCAAAATGTATTCTTAATTCATACACGCCATCACCTACTGATCCAACATCACCGAGATTATTCTGTTCAATTCTCCTTAATCTTTTGCTAATTCTTAAGCGTGTATAAGTGTCTTTTATAGCATCAAGCCATATAATAAAAGGTTCATCACCGCGTTCATTTTTGTAGATTTTAACCTCCATGTGTATTGTATGTTATAAGCGACAAAATGTCAAGAACATTTTTTTACCGCTCAATAGTAAAATCAGAATACTCACCAAGTTCATCACTCCACTGCGTTTCAACCTTTGAGACATGAAAGTTATCATGACCTTGTTTGCATTGTTTAACTAACTCCTTAAGTTGACCTTCTTCTCCTTGCGCTTCTATATATACACTGCCATCTGGCTCATTACGAATAACACCAGTGACGCCAAGACTTTGAGCTAGATCGCGCGTGGTATACCTAAACCCAACACCTTGCACTGTGCCATGTACTCTTATGATGCATTTCTTTTGCATATATTACTCCTTTTTTCTATGGGGCTTACTGCTAAATGCATATGCAAAGCTAAACGCTAAGGCCAAGCGGACTAACAACATATTATTCAACAATTAAATTCCCAACCATGCCTAACTGCCTATGGTTACCTACGCCGCAGTAATACTCAAAAATTCCTGATTGGTCTGCTACAAATATAACAGATGATGTGTCCCCTGTATTTACGCGTTCAGTTGAAGCCACAAACTCATCAACTACCCAGTCATGGAAACCATCTGTGCTGGAAAAATTTATGCGCACTGTATCGCCTTTTTTGACTTTAATTTCACCAAGAGAAAATTCAAAATTCTTTCCAATGACATCAAATTCATGAAATTCTGCTTCTGCAGCATCAACCTCAAATCCCACGCCATCGTCTATAACTGTTCCTGATGGCTCTTGCTCACTAGATGTGGTGCCTTGCTGCTCGGTCGCGGCAGGAGTATCTGGTTCTGAAATATCTCCATTAATATTTTGCCTAGAAAATACCACAACCGCGGCAATTATAATCAAAACAATTACAACTATAATTACTTTTGATGCGCCTTTGTTGTCTTCTATAGAATCCTCAATAGAATCACTAGGAGATTGATTTTGTTCTTGTTCTTCTGCCATATATTTATTATTAAGATTTAAAAAGTTCAAATTGATTTTGCCGATTTGGTGTTACTATCATACTCAAATCTCCTTTTGAATTTAGTATCAATACATTGTATCATATCTCACTAAGACAACCAAATACGCAAAACACAAGCCCCACGCAAAATGGTGGGGCTATGTGTGTGAGGATTCGATATCAGTAGATATCATCATGCATCTCCTTTCCTCATTAGCCATCTATCAGGAGATAGAGGCAACTCAATGCAATAGGGTTTCCCTTTTAGTAATGGGCTCAACTACGCGCACCTGCGAATAAGATTTCTCCTACATAGTGGTTGCGCATAGTGATACAAAATGGCCCGAGATATCCGCAGCGCGCGCCCACAAGCGAACGCAATTAGGATTTCTGTAAGCCTAAGGTTGTCGGAAACCTATGTGCAAAGAGCTATATATATTATAGCGCGCATATGCAAAAAATCAACCAAGGAATATTAACATCACTTTTGCTTAAATTAGCATAATTGAATTTTACTTATCAACAATTTGTGCACTAAAAAAGGTGGTCTCAGATAAACTGGACCACCTTTCAGTCGTTGAATAGAGCATATACTTGGTCATTTACCAAGCACAAGACCAAGTATAAATATTACGATAAAGAACACGACGACGCTCCAGCCCGAGTTACTACTTCCATAAAGGCCGCCATTCTTGAAATCTGGACAAATGTAATCTCGCTTTCCTCCTCGCATGATCTATCTCCCCTTGAAGGTTAACGGATATTTTAAAACAAGCCGCGCTGGCTCGGGTAAAACCTCTAAAATGGTTTAAAAATCTTACCCAAGCAAACTTGGAATAAATAGAACAATCGCGATAATAATTCCAATTACTAGAATAGTATTTATAATTCCAAGAACATTATTTATTTTTGCGACTTTTATTTTTGCCATATTAATCTTTACTTGGATACATTACCATTTCATCGCTTCTCTCATAATCTGAAAGCTTTTCAACTTTGCCAAACCAATGCTCAATTTCGTGGCTAGCCTCATCTTCTGTTTCAGACGCATGCACTAAATTATATATTGCTCTCTTGTCACGATTTGCAGCTGCTGCCGAATCCACGGAAAAATCTCCTCTAATTGTGCCCAGGGGAGCATTAGAAGGCATTGTTTCTCCAGCAAGCTTGCGCACCATTTCTACAGCATGCACACCCTTAATAACCATCATAACAACTGGCCCGGATTCCATAAATGTTAATAGCCATTTTCTTACCATTGGCCCTATTTTTTCTGCCTTGTCTGTACCCAACTCTTTGTTGGCATCATATCCATATTTAGTATAAGTTGCTAAAGTTTTTTCTCCTAAGCGCGTAATCCACGCCTCATCCTTTGGATAATGATCATCAATCTGCTTGTGTGTTGCCTTGAACATTTTTAAACCAATAATCTTTAAGCCTACTTGCTCTATTCTGCGGATAATCTCACCAGTTAATCCGCGCTGAACCGCGTCTGGCTTTGCCATTAAAAAAGTAATTTCTTCTCTAGGATGTGTTGCCATAAAGCTTAAAATTATTTAGATACTGATTGAATCTTCTCTAGAACCTGGGTTGGAGTAAAATTAGCTTTAACAAGATAATCAGTTGCTCCAAGAGTTTTTCCTTTGGACATATCTTCTTCTTGACTAAGGTTTGTAAGTATTAAAATCGGAATATCCTTGTACTGATCCATTGCGCGCAATTGCTTAAGTACTGCAAAACCATCTAGTTTGGGCATTATGATATCAATTAAAACAACATCAAACTTCCCTGTTTTTACTTTTTCTAGTCCTGCTTCACCATCAATTGCGGTTTCTATGGCAAAACCCTCCTTTTCAAATTTGGTCTTGTACATTGAGCCAAGCATTTCCTCGTCCTCAATGAGCAAGATACTTGGTTTAGTATTTTTTTTCATAATAGAATTATTGTATCAAACACAATTAAAAAAGCAAGTAATAATTTATCGCATCTCAACGAACTCACCATCACTTACAAATCTAATATCCCCCATCTCATCATTACGTAAAACTGGAATACTACGATCCTGTAAGCGTCGTAATACTCGAAAGCTTGGATGATTATATCTATTATCTTTGCCAACTTGGATAATTGCCACTTCTGGCGTTACCATACTTAAGAATAGATCACTTGATGAGGTGTCGCTACCATGATGCCCAATTTTTAATACTTCTGAATCCAAATATATGCCATGAATATTAACAAGTTCATCTTCTACCTCTTTTGGAGCATCTCCAGTAAATATATAATCAATTTCTTTGTCACTAAACTTAACAATAATTGATGCGGCATTGTTGTCGTCTATATCTTTATCTACGAAACTCTTGTTTGGAAATAGCACATCTAAGATAACACCTTCTCCAAACTCATAGCGCTGCTCTGATTCAACAAATCTAACTAGAATCTGTTTCTGTTGTATTACTTCGCGCATGGCCTCAAACACATTGCTATCATGCAACACGCCAGTATCCAGCAAAAGATCAACTTGATATCGCTCTAATACTGGGATTAATCCTGCAATGTGGTCTGAATCAGGATGAGTTGCAATGACCATGTCAAACTTTCTATCAAAGAATGATAAATTACGGCCAAGTCTATCTAGCACACGATTATCCCGTCCTCCGTCTATTAAAATATTTTGTCCGTACTTTGTTTTGATTAAAACACTGTCCCCTTGTCCGACATCAAGGAATATGACTTCTGTTTGTGACGCTCGCGCATGTGCCGTGACAAATAAAATAATACTCAACGTGACTGCAATACTCGTTGCTCCTGCTGCTAATAAAATGATCTGCTTAAAATGTTTGAGAATCATGTTTCTATTATAACGCAAAACAAAAAAGAGTTCTGAGGCAGAACTCATGTCAAATCACATATCCAAAATAATATGTTAAGCTGCAACTTTTTCCGGCATAGCACCCTTAGAAATTCCCATTGGCATCTCTACGGTGATGCGGCCAAATTCATCTGCAAGATCAAATCGCTTACTTGCATCTAAAATTTCTATGCCAAGTAGCTCTTTTTTATCAGACAAATCTAAAACCACACCCTCCGAAACCTCGCGATTTATACCAAAGTTTCCATCTTTGAGCTTTATGTACATTGCATCTGCCTGATTGTCGTATGAGATATTCATAACTTATATTTCCATACTACAGTGATAACTCTACGAGTATGATCAACGTCCTCGTACACTACTTGTAGATATTTATTCCCGAACTTTTTATAGCTCACGCTTCTACCTAGATATCCTGTATCTTGTGCTTCTGGCTTTGATAGCGTTTCCCGAACCATGTCTTTTGTAATACCCCTAAGTTCCATTCTCTGCTGCGCATGAGATAGAATGATCACCTCCATATTGCTTTATATAGTAACTGATGGCATGCAACACGTCAATGCCGCTTAAAAGTTGGGCCTATGGAATGAGAAAACCTCTTCACTCCCCACCAAATCACCCCATACATCCCAGTCATCAATATCCAATGAAACCCACCCAATTCCAAAGACGCAAATTGCCATGACGAGAGTATTTCTGCAACACGAATCATATACTCCAACAGCAACCACGCGGGCCATGCCATGATAGCGCCCAATGTTTGCCAGAGCATGCCAAAAACTCCAGCGCTAAAACCAATAGCCATGGTCAAAGGAATCGCTGGCAAAATAAGTATGTTCGCAAGTGGTGCTACAACAGAAAGCCGACCAAACTGATACAAAATAAGCGGTGTTGTAGTAACCATTGCTGACATGGTAGTAACTAATGCCTCTTTTACGCCAAACATTTGCGGCAATCGTTCTGTGTACTTTTGGAAAATTGGATTGATGTACACAAGTCCGACTGTAGCTAAGAATGATAATTGAAACCCAGCATCAAAAATTAGAATCTTTGGATTAATAAGAAGCATGACAAAAGCAGTAAACACCAAAGCATTGGTGGCACGCGAGGATCTGCCAAGCTGACGCGCAAGCAAAACAAATATTCCCATTATGCCAGCTCTCACCACGGACGCGGTCGCGCCTGTCATAATAACAAACACAACAATACCGCCCGAAATCCACCAGAACGCACGCTTTCGGTTCACTCCAAGGAATTGCAAAAATCCTATTATTACGGCCGCGATGATGGTAATGTTTGATCCAGAAATTGCAATAATATGTGTTGTGCCGGTTCTGTTAAATGCCTCTAAAAGATATTCAGGAATTCCTCTTCGCGCTCCGACTAATAATCCAGCAAGAAAAGCAGCATGCGGTTCGCTGATTATCTGATTGATTGTGTCCATGAAATATGTTTTAACCGCAAGGATGCCTGACATTACTGGATTGCCTTTGCCTGTATCTAATTTTTCAATTCCACCGCGCCAGCACACGCTGTAGATGTCATATCTTGCCAAGTACTTGTCATACGCAAAATCCTCAATTTGCTCTGGCGCTTCAATTGAGCATTTGACGCTCAGTAATTCTCCATATTCATATTCAGGATATAGATTTGTTTTTACAAGCAAACGACCACTTACCTTATCTTCGCTTTTTGACACTCTGCGCGTTCTAAGTGTCAATTTTTGATGGTCCAGCCGAACATCTGGCTCCATAGCAACAACACCTTCTACAACAACATCTTGTCCATTATAGTACGCAATATGTTTTGGATTCTCTAAATTCGGCTGTGCAAGAATCATGCGCGCCATTCCTAAAATAAAAAACAAGCCGAAAAGCGATATTATCCTATAATCTTTATTTGACCAAAAGATGACAAGAACCACAACATCTAAAAGCAAAAGAGCATATAGATAGATAAAGTCAACTTCAAAGAATGAGATTAACCCAACTCCAATAACAAACAAGAGAAGACAAATTAAAAATACTTTTGAGCGGGATAGTTTCATATATACATACTATACCAAATAAAAAAGGTTTTAAACCGCGCCATGCGACTTAAAACCTCTTTGAGGTACGCGACAGGAAACCTGTCAAATTTTTTGGACATCCACCACAAGACCTTTGAGTTTATTGCCTTGTGATAATCTGTTTGCACTACCTCGCGACATCCTGGTTGCTTCACTAAATTTCTGCACCCAATGCTTTTCATCTTCATTCCAGTAAAGCTGAGCGCCCTTCATCTTTATAACCACTTGCTCGTTCCAATGCTTTCTCCTTGCCTCATCCAGAGATGGAGATCTCATATGGGAAGTTTCCAGTACTCTCAACATAGCATTTACCTCCATTTATGGGAAAAATCTCAGTTTCCCGATGATGAAAAACTTTTTGCTCAGTGCGCGCGCATAAAACATCTATTTCTGACATTGGCTGAGCAGCTTCTCCAGTAACTTCATTTCCATGCATATCAATAAACAAATCCTCTCCAACAACATGCAATATATAAAGCTCAATCATATTCACCTGCTTTCTTTAGTGTTGTAAAAAACAATAAAAACTTCTTATCTCTTATTTGCAACCAACCACCTTACATAAGATTCACTAAACTTATCAAGTTCGCCGCGCAATACGCTATCTACATCTTGTTTTTCCATGTTAGTGCGATGATCTTTGACAAGTTTATATGGATGCAGAACATATGACCTTATTTGTGAGCCCCATTCAGCGCTTTTTACATCTCCGCGAATGCGACGCTCTTCATCATCACGCTCTTGTTCTTGCTTTTGCGCTATCCTTGATTTAAGAATTTTCATGGCTGTTTGTTTGTTCTGCTGTTGGCTGCGCTCATTTTGAACTGACACAGTTATGTTAGTTGGATTATGCACGATCCTGACAGCGGAATCTGTAGTATTAACTGATTGGCCACCATGCCCAGACGCGCGAAACACGTCAACGCGCAAGTCTTCTTCGCGAATTTCTACATCATCTACATCCCCTAAATCTGGGATAATATCAACCAAAGCAAATGAAGTATGCCTCATTGCTTCCGCGTCAAACGGAGATATGCGAACTAATCTATGAACTCCTGATTCGCTTTTTAGCCAACCATAAGCATTTTTGCCTTTAACCTCAAACATGGAGCTCTTGATGCCTGCTTCTTGGCCTTGCTGGCGATCCACAGAGCGGGTTGAGAATCCTTTTTGCTCCGCATATCTTAAAAGCATGCGCTCCAGCATTTCTGCCCAATCTTGCGCATCTGTTCCTCCGGCCCCAGCTGAAATTGAAATTATTGCTCCTTTGTTATCAAATTTTCCATTTAAAAAAACAGACAATTCCAATTTTTGAAACTGTGCTTTAAGTTCTTGTAATTTTTTTTCTACTTCGCTTTCAAGCTCGCGATCTTTCTCTTTTGCAAGCTCTTGAGCTAGATCAAGCGTTGATGAAGCATCTAGCTCTAAATCCTCCCATATTCCAACATCCTCTTTTAATGAGGCAAGATTCTGGGTTAACAGCTGCGCACGCTCTCTATTATCCCATAATTTAGGATCTTGAACTTCTTTTTCTACATTGCGTATATCTGCTCTCTTTTTATCAAGGTCAAAGCAGCCTCTCTGTTTCAGAAATTTTATCTGAAAGCTCTTGTAATTGTTTTATAATCTCCTGCATATTATTCGCGCTCCACTAAAACGACCTCAATCTCATTTTTTTCTCCTTTTTGATATACTAGCAATTTAACAGAGTCGCTGGGTTTGTATTTTGCCAAAAGTTTAGCTAAGCCCTTAACTTGGGTAATCTTTTCTCCATTTACTTCTAAAATAATATTATTTTCAACCAATCCAGCTTTGTCTGCTGGAGAACCAGGAACAATAGCTAATTCGCTTCTAAGGTCTCCGCTGACAATTAAAGCACCATGATCAATATCTTGTATATCATTCGCAATGGCGATTTCTTCGTTCAAAAGCATATAACGAACACCCAGGAAAGGGCGAACAATTCTGCCATATTCTTGCACGCTTTCAATCACGCTTTTAACTTCATTGATTGGAATCGCGAAACCTATTAACTGTCCTTCGCGCGAAACAGCTGTATTAACCCCAATCACTTTGCCGAAAAGATCTAGTAAAGGGCCTCCAGAGTTTCCTGGATTAATTGCAGCATCTGTTTGGATTGCCTCTTCTATAACCTCGGAAAAGCCGCTTGAATCGCCTGCAACAACTCTTCTGTTGATCCCAGAAACAACTCCCTTGGTTACTGTATTGCTGAATTCGCCTAAAGAGTTTCCAATCGCGATTACTGTTTGCCCAATTTGAATAGATTCAGAATCTCCAAGATCTAATACTGGCAGATTATCAGCTTCTATTTTTATCACAGCAATATCATTCAAAGTATCGCGCGCAAGAACCTCGGCCTCATGCCTTGTTCCGTCATTAAGTATAACCGAGTATTCTGCAGCTTGTTCATCCACCACATGCCTGTTTGTTATAATCACTCCATCAGTTGTGATGATAAATCCTGTTCCTCCCCCTATTTCACGCTTTCCAGATCCGCCAGCCGGCGGAGGAGGCTGCTGGAAAAAAGGAGATCCAAAGAAAAAGAAATCATCAAAAGGAGTTATTGGGCCAGTGCGGTTATATAGTTCAGATAAATCCTGCGTAACAATAATGCTGACAACAGATCCAGTTGCAGACTGCACAACATCAATGGCAGCTGAATCTTCAACAACAATCTGATCGCGCTTATCATTATTATTAGATTCAACTTGCCCTTGCTCTTGCTGCAGTAATCCTAATGACTGGCTTATATGGGGCCAGATATTACTTGTGCTCCATCCAGCCGCAATTATGCCTATTACACCTCCAACCAAGCCTCCAGTTATAGTGCTTATTATAATGGTTACAACCATTACCTGCTTAATTGAGGAAGGGAGCTTGTCAAATCGCATGGCTATTCATTAGTACTATCAAATAATTTATTTACAAAGCTATTTCCCTCCAAAATTGTCTGCCCAGTTCCGCCGCCAAGCAGTTCTGAATATGTTCCCAAAAGCTGCTCAATTAAAGGCGGAAGATATAAAATAGCGAGGATAATTGGACCAATAATCAAAACTACTTTCAAAACGTTTAAAATTTGAGCAAACAAAATATATCTTCTTGTTTTTCTGGTATGCTCCATGATTTCTTTTGTCAGAGTTAAATTCTCGCGCATAAGACACTCTAGTGTCGCGTCATCTGACTTTTTTGGCTGCTTTACCTGCGCGCTTGGCTGTATTTGATTTTTTTCTTTTGTTTGTGTGTTTGGCATATGATTTATGCTTTTTGGATTTTTTAGATTTTTTTCCTACTAATTTATTAATTTCTTCATAAAAAGTATGAACATCCTTAAACTCGCGATATACAGAAGCAAACCTTATATAAGCAACCTTATCTAGTTTTTTCAAGTGCTGCATCACAATATCGCCAATTTGAGAAGCTTTGATCTCGGATTTATTAAGAACATATATATCGCGTTCTATTCCTGCAACAAGAGTTCTAAATTCTTGCGTTGTGATGGGCCTTTTTTCCAAAGCTCGAGTTAATCCAGAAGCCAGCTTTTCTCTTGAGTATGCTTCATTGCTTCCATCTCTTTTTACAATAGAAAGGTTTAAAATTTCTGTTTCCTCGCGTGTTGAAAATCTAAAATCGCAATTTCCGCATTCCCGCCTCCTGCGAACAGTATTATCATGCTCTGAAAGCCTTGAATCAAGTACCCTAGTTTCTTCGTGCTCACATGCTGGGCACTTCATATTAATTCATCTTTTTTCTTATAAAAGCTGGGATCTCCAACTCTTCCTGCTCTTCTTCATCTGATTCATCTTCTTGAACTGCTTCTGTAATAACAGGCTCTTGGGCTTGATCGCGGGACGGCTCTGCGCTTCTTTCAAAAAATACCGCTCTTTTCTTGTCAATTTCTTCGGCAGTTTCAAACTCTTCAGCCTTCTGCTCCACAACTCCTTGGTGCATGCTTCTTCCAGTGCCCTCAAACCCAGTTGCAACAACCGTAATCTTAACCTCGTCTTTCATGTCTTCGTTAATTACAGCTCCAAATATAACTTTCGCGTCGTCATCAGCTGCACCCGTAATAATTTTAGCGGCTTCGTTTATTTCATACATGCCAAGATCGCTTGACCCTGTTACTGTAAACAAAATTCCGCGAGCTCCGTCTATAGCCATTTCGAGGAGAGGGCTGTCTATTGCGGACTTAGCAGCATCCATTGCCCTGTTTTCTCCTGATCCTCTTCCAATTCCCATTAACGCAGATCCTGATCCGTTCATAATTGCCTTAACATCGGCAAAGTCAACATTAATTAATCCCGGAACCGTAATAAGCTCCGAGATTCCCTGCACGCCTTGGCGCAACACATCATCAACCACGCTGAACGCGTCCATTAAAGAGGTTTTTTTGTCTATGACTTGAAGCAATCTGTCGTTTGGAATAGTAATTATTGTATCAACCTTTTCAATAAGTTCTTCTAAGCCCCCTTCTGCAATGCCGCGGCGCTGCTGGCCTTCGAACATAAAAGGCTTTGTAACAATAGCAACAGTCAAAGCCCCAAGATCGCGAGCAATGTCCGCTATAATTGGCGCAGCTCCTGTTCCTGTTCCTCCGCCTAATCCGCAGGTTATAAATACCATGTCAGTATCTTTCAAAATATCCTTAACCTCGTCTGCTGTCTCTTCCGCGCTTTTGCGCCCTAAATCAGGATTCATGCCAGCGCCTAATCCGCGAGTAACTGTTTGCCCGATATGAAGCTTGGTTTGGGCTTTGTTGTGGTGAAGAGCTTGCGCGTCTGTATTTACAGCCACAAACTCAACTCCGCGGATGCGCTCCTCAATCATGCGATTAACAGCCGCGCAACCTCCTCCTCCTACTCCAATTACCTTTATTTTAGCAAAGGTTTCTATTTCTGGTTTAATTTCCATATTATTGCTCTGTTTAGCTTCCAAATTTTGTTTTATTCCTATGATTTAAAAATTCTAATAATTGATTTTACTAGATCTGTTACAGCGCTTACTCCTTTGAATCCTTTTATTCCGATTGAGCTGAACGGCTTTCTAGATGCCTCGTGATTAGCATGGCCCCAAAGAACCAATCCAACTGCTGTTGTGTATTCTGGATTAGACAGCTTGTCTATGGCGCTATCTACCCCGATTGGCGCGCCAATCGCGGCAGGCAGCCTAAACACTCTTTTTGCGACATCTATTACTCCAGGCAATTTCGCGCCTCCGCCTGTTAAAATCGCTCCTGCTGGCAGCTTGCCAGACCTGTTTACAGTTTTTAGCTCTTTATCCACTAAATTAAAAATTTCTTCTACTCTAGCCTCTATAATTTCAGCTAAATACTTTCTGGAAAAAGTTCCTTCTTCCTGCTCATTAATTTGCGAAATCTGAACTTCGTCTGCGCTGCTTCCAACAGCTGACAAGGTTGAGCCATACTGAATTTTAATGAGTTCTGCGACATCAATATTTGTGCGCAATCCTATGGCAACATCATTGGTAATATGAGCAGCCCCAACTGGAAGGACTTTAACTAGCAATATATCCCCTTCTTCAAAAACTAATACGCTTGTTGTTGCAGCCCCGATATTTACCATTGCAACTCCAAGGTCTTTTTGGCGCTCTGTAAGCGTAGACTCGCTGGATGCTAATGAAGCAAGAACAAGATCATCTATTCCAATCCCAGAAAGGCTTACTGCCTTGGTAACGTTTTTTATATGCGCTGACTGGCCCTCTATAATCTGGGCTTCTACCTCTAGGCGCACTCCGTTCATTCCAATTGGATCTTTAATGTCTGTTTGGTTGTCTATTGCGAAACTGCGAGGAAGCACATGAATAATTTCGTAATTAGGAGGAACACTGACTGCTTGGGCCGCCTCTAAAACGCGCTCCACATCATCCTCCCTAATCTCTCCATCTGCTCGCGCTACAGCTATTACTCCTTTTGATTCTTGGGCAGTAATATGGGATCCAGAAATAGCTACCACAGAAGATTCAAGCGAAAGGCTTGTCATTTTTTCTGCTCGGCTCTTTACTTGTATTATTGATTCAACAACTTCTTCTATGCTTCTTATGTTGCCCTTGGAAACTCCACTTGATTCTCCCTCTGCAAGGCCTATAATATTAAGCCTGTCAGACTCTTGTGAAATCTCTCCAACTGCAATGCGAATAGTGCTGGAGCCTATATCAATGCCAGTTATTAATTCTGTTTGTGCCATAGTGCCTCTAGTATACTAAAAACAGGCCATAAAATCAATGGCAATACTTGTCCACATATTGAACAAATTTTGTGTACACCTTGAACTTAATATGTGTACGCTAAAATCGCTCTATAATATAAGGCCAAAAGATAATAATTCCAACAACAGCGGCTCCAATGCTTGCAAGCAGAACCAATCCAGCTAACCCATCTTTTATCTCGCGAACAACTTCTTTGTATCGTGGCTCAACAAGATCTATAACCCGCTCTAATATTGTATTAATGCCTTCCAAAATTAAAACAGAAAACACAATCACTAACAAAACAATCAGCTCAATTCTACTCACCTTGAACCACCATGCAACAGCTAAAACAATAACTCCAACCACACTCATAAACCTAATATTAGTTTCGGAGGTTACAACTGAAAAAAAACCAATTATGGCTCGTTTAAATCTTTTAATAAAAGGAATGCTCATATAATCTTTTGAATTAACTTTTCCATTTTCTTATCTTCCTTATTGGTTTTATGATCATACCCTAATAAATGCAAAAGTCCATGGCTAAACAAATATACAATATGCTCATTAAATCCAATGTTTAGATTGAGCGCTTCTTGGCGCGCGATGCTTGGACAGATTATAATATCTCCGAGCTCGTTTTTTTCTTTTAGTTCAAATGACAAAACATTGGTCGCGCGATTCTTTCCGCGATATTTAGCATTAAGGTTTTTGGATTCGCTTCTGCCTACAAACACAACCCCAATTGATTTATTTCCTATTTTTCGGCTAAACAACTTTTGTGCACGCTTAAAAGCGCGTAAAATAACCACCCTAGGAATTCGGGCGGTATTTGATGCCTGATTAATAAAATTAATCTGCATAGCTAAATTCTATTCCAAAACCTCTTCTGTGGTTGTTCCAGTTTCTCCGGTATCTTGGTCAGTTTCTGCATCATCTTCATCTCCTGTTTCTAAATCTGCATCTAAACTATTAGTATTGCCAAAACTGAAACTCGTGTAAAAATATTCATACACATTTGGCCAGCTAATTTCATCTCTTGTTCCACTATTGTATGTAATAATATAAATCAAACCATCTTTAGAAGTATACAAGGTTGATGCATCTGGACTCCATACAGCAGGCCTAGAAGCCAGCACAAAAACTTCCAGCTCAATATTCGCGAGCGATGGGGATTGGCCTCTATACCAATCAATAATAGGGGTATTAAGAGGATTTTCCTCTATTAAGATTTCAAAAAATTCTTCTGTATCCGAAATAAACAATATCTGCTTGTTTGTTTGGTCAAGAGCGTCTGCTAGCCAAGTAGAAGGATATTGTACCTGATAGCCGTATGTTGAATTAGTATATGTAGAAAATATCCCGCTTTCTGCTAAAAGAGCTCCTTCTGCGGCAATAGGGCTATATCCATTATTTATTTCCTCAAGATCTTGATAAGTATCTTCATCTGAATCCACAGAAGACAAGCTAGTGCCGAATAATTGTTCTTCGCTATCAGTTAATCCGTCTAAATCCGTATCAAGGCTTGGAATTGGCTTGCTTGCTGATATCTGCCCTAAGGGAGCAAAATCTTGATCTGGATTCCAAATTACAGTAATTGGGCCGCTTGGAAAACGCTCTAAAGTAAATGTAAATCCAGCAAGGCTTACCTGATAATCATCAAACTCCTGCCATTTCACGCCTCGCAAATACGCTGGGTAAATATCTCCTTTTGAAAGACTGTCTGGAATATCAGCAGCCGCGATCTCCAATGAAACAGGCTCTTCAAAAGTTACGCCTCCAGGATATGCAGAATACAGCCCCCCATACACTTGCCCCTCATCTGGAAGAGATATATCAGATTTATCTAAAACTGTTATGCCGATTCCTGATCCATATTCCTGGTTAACAGTCGCGGGAACAGTGATATCAAGCGATCCAACAAGTATATTGCTTTCGCTAAATGCCTGCGTGCTTATTATTTTTTCCTGTATGCTAGGCTCATCTGGCTCATTATCTTCCACAGGAGCTTGAACTGGCGGGGACTGGGTTCTTGTTGGCGAAATTGTTGATAAACTAGGCGCAGATGGGCTTTTGCCTTCTCCGGAAAACAGAACAAAATAAAGCACCAAGCCTATTGCCGCAAGAATTAATATAGATCCTCCCACAAGCAATATAAGCTTCTTGTTTATTCCCTTTGCTTTAGGCTTTTTAGACTGAGCAAGATATTGGCTTGGCATAACAACAAAATTATCATCACTAATATTAGCAGCTTCTATAACCTGCTGTTTTCCTTTGTTCTTTTTCTGTTTTTTATCCTCTTTAGGTTTTTCAGGAGAGGATTTGTCTTTTTTGCCAAAACCTAACATATTATTATTCTAAATTCTATTCTGCTTTTTCAAAATCAAGAAGCTTTCCAGGGCCTAAGGGATCATATCCATTTTGAACCTCTTCGCCGTCTATATATGTATCGCCGTCGCTGTCCACATTAAGGGCGTCAGTTCCAAAAATAGCCACTTCCTCCCAATCGCTTAAGCCGTCATTATCGCTGTCTACTAAGCGCGGATTAGTTCCTCTGGAAAATTCCTGCGCATCGCTTAAACCGTCTTGATCTGTATCTAAGGAAGCTGGATCCTCTGCAATAGGGTTCAATGCCCTGTCTATTTGATCTTGCTGAAATCTGTTTAAAATTCCTCCTTCTGAATTATTACTGCTCTCTTCGCCTGCTGTGCTGTCTTGTGGAATATTTTCATCTGGTTGCGTATTTTGAGAAGGCTCTGTATCCTGCTCCGGCGCAACAGAGTCCTGCGGAGAGCCAAGAGAAGGCTGTGCCTGAGGCTGGGAGCCTGATCTATTTTTCAAAATTAAAAATCCAGCAACTGCAATCCCCACAATACCCAGGCTGATTCCCGCGATTATAACAATTTTTTTTACTGGAAAGCTTGGCTCCCCTGCTCCAGAAACTTGCGCGCTCGGCACTCCTGCTGCTCCCTGCACTTGTTTTAATTTCCCGCTTGTAAGCGCGTTTGGAAGCCCAGGAACCGCGCTAGCAGATCCTTGTGGAGCAGGATTCTGCTGGGGTGCGGAACTTTGGGCCGGAACAGCAGCTTGGTTTGGAGCTCCTGTGTCAGTATCAGCAAAAATATCTTCAACTTCTCCTGGTTTCTTAGCTGCGGGATTACTATTGCCCACTTGCTGTGTTAAAGCTGAACTTGGCGCTGGAGATGGCTTTTGTTGTGAATTATCAGGCTGTGTTGGCTGAGCATTGCCTTGATTTTGATTCTTATCTTCAAACATATATATATTATACCACAAATTATGCTTATATAAAAACTATGGATTAGGAATAATATCTACATATTCCATATTAGCGCATAAACTTTCTGGATGCGATACCCATTCTGGACCAATAAATACATTACTCCACTTATCACTTGTACTATATTCTAAATTAAATTGCAGAACAGACATGCTATTAGCCATTTCCCTAGCATCCTTATCTAAGTATTTATACAAATAATATCTAGCCTTCTTTTCTGGAGAATCGCCCTCGCATTGGAACTGCCAATCAGGCAATGCAATACTTGAGTCAAAACAAGTTGTTTGGTCAATATTTGTATGAGTTTGGCAGTTAATCTCATTAATTGGATCAATTGGCAAACTTGATCCAAAATCAGAGCTTAATGCCTGGCTCCAAGAAGGCCAAGTTGAAATAGATATATTTTTCTGGAAAGATCCAGATTCTAATTTAAC
>NZBL01000005.1 GCA_002687895.1 bacterium
AGTTCTATTTTAGAAGGAGCAAAAAACATTGAATCAGACGTGGTTGGCCATAATACATTAATGAAAGCTGATGAAGTGTTTAGGATTATAAAAAAAGAGCTAAAGTAAGCAAATTTATACTTTATTTGATCAATTTTTATGGATTTGACTTTATTTCTATGTTGATATATAATTACTTCAGTAAATAGTCAGTTCAAAGAGTTATTCACTCGTAATCCACATAATTATCAACAACTATATGATAAATGTACTAACATTAAACAAAAATCTTAGTGGGTAAGAGTACTTTCTAGTTGTTAAAATTTGTAAATCCGCTAAGATTAGCGGATTTTTTAGTTCAAAAATATTTGATTTATAGAGAATAGTCATGTAAGATGATTGTTCTGTGTAAGTCAGGGATAGCAATTTGAAAATTCAGATAATCCCCTAAAACTTAGCCGTTTAGGGTAGATTATCAGGAAACGAGCATCTAATTAATACAAAACCTGTATTCGTGATTCAATAGCGCGGGTATTAGGGTATGTAGTCGCTTAAACATTTAAGCGGTTGCGCACAATTAAGTGTGAACGGTGGATGCCTTGACACAAAAAGCCGATGAAGGACGTTGCAGGGTGCGAAAAGTCTCGGTGAGGTCCCAAGCAACCTTTGATCCGGGAATGTCCGAATGGGAAAACCCATCTTGGTGGAAGACCAAGATATCTCTGCCTGAATACATAGGGCAGCAGAAGGTAAGCTGGCGAATTGAAACATCTTAGTAGCCAGAGGAAAATAAAGAAATACACGCACGATTTTTTATTAGCCGCGACATGTGCGGCTAGTAAAAGAATCGTGTTCTATTCCGCAAGTAGCGGCGAGCGAACGCGGAGAAGCTAAAACCTTATTGACTGAAGTTATGCAAATTTGCTTTCGGGTAAAGGCGCGTAACGGAAGGCTTTGCGGCCATATGTCTTTAGGGGGTTGTGAGAGTAATATATTTTAAACACGCAAATATTTAATAAGAGAATAAGCGAACTTCCCTAGTAGAATCTGCTGGAAAGCAGAGCCAAAGAGGATGATAGCTCCGTACGCGAAAGGGGTTAGCACTCTTATATTATTTCTCGAGTATCACGGGCCCCGTGAAATCCCGTGGGAATCCGGCGCGACTATGCGCCAAAGCTAAATACTTTTTGTGATCCATAGAGAACAAGTACCGTGAGGGAAAGGTGAAAAGCACCCCAAAAGGGGGATGAAATAGTATCTGAAACCGTTTACTTACAAAGAGCTGGAGCTCGACTTTTAGTCGGGTGACAGTGTTCCTATTGAAGAATGAGCCAACGAGTTTATGTGTACTGCAGCTTAAGTTCCTCTGGGACGTAGGCGCAGGGAAACCAAGTCCTAACCGGCGATTAACTGTTTACAGTTAGGTAGTGCACATAAGACCCGAAGCCGAGTGAGCTAGCCATGGCCAGGGTGAAGTTGCTGTAACAGGCAGCGGAGGCCCGAACCCACTGGTCGTATAACGCCAGGGGATGAGCTGTGGTTAGAGGTGAAATGCTAATCGAACTCGGCAATAGCTGGTTCTCCTCGAAATAGTTTTAGGACTAGCACGTTACATACCCGCAGGGGTAGAGCACTGAATGGGTAGAGGTGGTCTTTGACCTACTCTTCCTAACCAAACTCCGAATACTGCGGTTTGAGAGTAACGTAGTCAGACCATGGGGGCGAAGCTCCATTGGTCAAAAGGGATACAGCCCAGATCGTCGTCTAAGGTCCCCAAGATTTAGTTAAGTGGCAAAGGTGGTATTAGGACTCATACAACTAGGAGGTTGGCTTAGAAGCAGCCATCCTTTAAAGAAAGCGTAATAGCTCACTAGTCCAGTCCTTTTGTGCCGAAAATTCAACGGGGCTAAACTAAACACCGAAGACACGAATTCCACGCTTGCGTGGAGTGGTAGAGGAGCGTTCCAGTGGCGCTGAAGCTGACTTGCGAGAGTTGGTGGAGCAGCTGGAAGTGAGAATGTTGGCATAAGTAGCAAAAAGACAGGTGAAAACCCTGTCCGCCGAAAATTCAAGGTTTCCTGGGCAACGACATTCGTCCCAGGGTTAGGCGATCCTAAGCCGAGGCCGAAAGGCGTAGGCGATGGACCAGACGGTTAATATTCCGTCCCTAGTATATGTTTCCAATTGCTGACGCAGTTTTAACTGCTTGAACGTTCTTTTGGAATGGAACGTTTGCGCTAAGGACCGGCCTCCGCCGGTTCAGAGCGTGAAGAGAAGAAACCTTTGGGTGGATTCAATTCAGGCGCGCGAACTGCCTAGAAAAGGCATGAGGTTATATGCATATACTAATCGTACCGCAAACCAACACAGGTGAATAGGTCGAGAAGACCAAGGCGAACAAGAGAACCCTCGTTTAGGAACTCGGCAAAACAGCGACCGTAACTTAGGGATAAGGTCCGCCCCCTTTGGGGGGCCGCAGCTAAAGCTTTCAAGCGACTGTTTACCAAAAACATAGGTCCCTGCTAAACCGCAAGGTGATGTATAGGGGCTGATGCCTGGCCAGTGTCCGAACGTTAAGGTGATGAGTTTACGCTTTGAACCGAAGCGCGGATGAACGCCAGCAATAACTATAATTGTTCTAAGGTAGCGAAATTCCTTGTCGGGTAAGTTCCGACCCGCACGAATGGCATAACGACTTGAAAACTGTCTCAACGAGGGACTTGGCGAAATTGCGAGATGAGTGAAGATGCTCATTACCCATGGTTAGACGAAAAGACCCCGTGAAGCTTTACTACAGCTTGGTATTGATATATAGATTTTTGTGTTTAGCATAGGTGGGAGACTCTGAAGCTCTGGCGCCAGCCGGAGTGGAGTCGAAATATGAAATACCACCCTCATACATTTGTATATCTAACTGCTTGCCGTCATCCGGCAGCAGGACAGTATCTGGTGGGTAGTTTGACTGGGGCGGTGGCCTCCTAAAAGATAACGGAGGCGTTTACAAAGGTTGGCTAGCGCTGGATGGAAATCAGCGTGATAGGGCAAACCCATAAGCCAGCTTTACTGCAAGGGCGACCACCCGAGCAGTTGCGAAAGCAGAAGTTAGTGATCCGACCGTACGATATAGGACGGCGGAAGCTCAACGGATAAAAGTTACTCCGGGGATAACAGGCTGATCTCCTCCAAGAGCTCACATCGACGAGGAGGTTTGGCACCTCGATGTCGGCTCATCACATCCTGGGGCTGAAGAAGGTCCCAAGGGTTCGGCTGTTCGCCGATTAAAGTGGTACGCGAGCTGGGTTCAGAACGTAAATTACATTGCGTTCTATCATAGAGATATGATACAATAAATCTGACTCATAACGGTGAAACCCTAACTAGTTCCGAACAACTAGAAGGGTAATACCGTGGGAAGGTCAGTTTATGGCAATACTTTCGTCTTCAGTAAAATCTTATATTGCTGGATTTTTAGATGGTGATGGCTGTATTATGTACCAACTGATACATCGTAAAGATTATCGGAATGGATATCAGATACGCGCCAGCATTGTCTTTTATCAGCACACTGATAAGCGCGCATTCTTAGAATGGCTGCACCAGTTATTTGGTGTTGGCTATGTAAGAAATCGCGGTGATGATGTCAGTGAATATACTATTGTTGGTATAGATCCGGTCATTGAGATTTTGAAAGTATTGAAGCCATATGTACGGCTTAAGCGCGAGCATATTAAACTAGCGCTTAAGATAAACAAGATTCTAAGTAAGCCATATACTATTCAGCGTTTTATAAAAGCTGCTGAACTAGTAGATAAGTTCGCTATTCTGAATTATTCAAAAAAGCGAACAAATACTTCTAAAAAGTTTAAATCGTATTTAAGGCAACATAAACTGTACCCCCGTAACGACTGATCCCGAAAGGGTGAGATATTAGTTGGTAGACCTATTCAGTCATTGAAACTAATATCACACGTCAGCCCCTCCCCTGTTACTGCAGGAAGGGTGAAGGTATAGTCTGTGCCATTAGAAATAATGGAATTACACGCGTAAGACAGTTCGGTCTCCTATCTACCATGGGCGTTGAATATTGCGAGAGCCTCCCTCTAGTACGAGAGGACCGAGGGGGACGCACCTCCTGTGTACCGGCTGTGTCACCAGATGCAGCGCCGGGTAGCGGCGTGCGGCAGTGATAAGCGCTGAAAGCATCTAAGCGCGAAGCACTTCTCAAGATAAATATTCATTACAAGGGCGGTCGGAGAATACGACCTTGATAGGCTCTAGGTGTAAGCGTAGCAATACGTTGAGCCGAGGAGTACTAATAGCCCAAGTGCGCAACCACTTAAGTGGTTAAGTATTAATTTCTCGTTTCCTTTTTTTAGATTTTATCCCCTATTCAGGGGATCTTCGAAAGACAGCATTGTCTTGGTGGTCTGTGCGGTGGGGGTACACCTGTATCCATCCCGAACACAGCAGTTAAGCCCACTAGCGCCGATGGTACTACACCCTTGGGGTGTTGGGAGAGTAGGTCGCCGCCAAGACCATGTTGTTTTTTGATTCCTATAATTCGAAGGTAGAAGTCGGGCCAAGACAGTGCTGTTTTTTGTTTTCATAAATTCTGCTACACTAATCTAACATGGAATACATCACCGACATCCACCTCCACTCCCGCTATTCACGCGCAACATCAAAAGAGCTAAACATCGAAGGATTATATAAGGGCGCGATTATAAAAGGTATTGATATTATTGGTACGGGTGATTTTACATTTCCAGCATATGTTAAAGAAATGGAAAAAGACTTAGAGCCAATTGGTGGTGGATTATATTCGTTCAAGCGAAAAGATGAAGTTAAAGCAGATGTAGCAGGCGAAAATATTGATCCAAAGTTTATCATCACTACAGAAATATCAAATATTTATAAACGCCATGATAAAGTCCGCAGGATTCACACAATCATAGTTGCGCCTGGGTTAGATGAAATGAAAGAGCTGAATAGTCAGCTTGATAAAATTGGCAACATCAAATCAGACGGACGTCCTATCCTTGGAATGGATGTTGCTGATATGTCTAAACTTATTTGGGATGTATCACCTGATTTTATAATTGTTCCGGCGCACGCATGGACGCCTTGGTTTGCTATATTCGGCTCTAAGTCAGGTTTTGATACTATAGAAGAATGTTTTGGTGATTTAGCTGATAAAATTTATGCAATTGAGACAGGTCTCTCCAGTGATCCGCCAATGAACTGGCGCCTGAGCCAATTAGACAACATCTCCATCATCTCAAATTCAGATGCGCATTCTTTGCCAAATCTTGGGCGCGAGGCAACTGTCTTAGAATTAGAAAAACCATCAGTCAAAAATATTGAATTGGCCCTGCAAAAAGGAAAATCAAAAAATAATAAGATTAACTATACAATTGAGTTTAATCCAGAGGAGGGCAAATATCATTTTGATGGGCACCGTGCATGCAAGTTTGTATGCGATCCAAAGGAAACTAAAAAACTAAAAGGCATTTGCCCAAAATGCAAAAAGCCTCTTGTCATAGGCGTGGACAATCGTGTTGAGGAATTAGCTGATAGAGATGAGCCTAAGAAATTAGGTAATTATAAATATATTGTGCCCTTACAGGAAATTATTGCTGATGCATATACTCAAAACAAAAACACCAAGCGCGTGCAAGAAACATATAACGCAATGATTGCATCAATTGCAAATGAGTTTACACTGTTGCTTAAAACTCCTTTAGAAGATATTGAAAAATTCGGCATTCCAGAATTGGCCGTTGGCATCAAAAGAATGCGCGAGGGTGAGATTCATGTTGAGCCGGGCTATGACGGCGAGTATGGGGTTGTATCTGTGTTTTCGCCAGAGGAGCAGATATCAGCAAAGAACAAACAAAAGACATTATTCTAATTGTCATTGCGCGCGAGCGGAGCAATCTAATGAAAAGAACCCATCAAGCATTCGCCAGACAGGCTCTTCTCATTTTGTTTTTAAGCGCTTTTTACGACGCGTCGCTTTATTATTGTTCGCGCTGTTTTTCCTCCGGAAGATTTAAGTCAACTTTTATGTATAAGAATAGTATAGCATGTATTGATATTGCGTGTTGTGGACAAGTTTTTCAATCAAAAAAACCTCAATCATGAGGTTCTTTTGGTGGACCGTGCGAGACTCGAACTCGCGGCCTCCTGCTTGCAAAGCAGGCGCTCTAGCCAACTGAGCTAACGGCCCGCGTCAGAGTCGGAACTGCGGGTTGCGTGTCGTCCGAGAGTACTCGGAAGCCACTTCACCCTTCGTCCGCCTCTTCCTTTCAGTTTCGCACTTAACCTTGGAGTACCTCGGCCCAAGTGCTCAACTGTATTTTTAAATACCAGGAGAAAGAAGTTTTCCAATTGTTCCTTCTAGAAATCCCTGGTGTAGGTTGGTTATAGCAAGTAATCCGCCAAAGATCAAGGCCAATCCAATAAGCTTATACATCAATCTTGTTCCGCCCATTGTTCCGAGCTTTGATTCAGCCCAAGCGCTGTATCCTGTAAATCCTACAACTGCTTCATTCTTCCAAACCAACATGAATCCAATAATAATTAAAATGATTCCTATAACAATTTTCATATGTTTGTTTTTATATTTTTTCACGTGGTGCCCAGAGAGGGGGTCGAACCCTCACGTCCTAATGGACACGGGGCCCTCAACCCCGCCTGTCTACCTGTTCCAGCATCTGGGCATGTATTAAGGCACATCAATACATTTTTCTATCTTTACTTTTTTTCTTTTTAAACTAGGAAGCCCAGCACTATAATACATTTTAGGTATGAGTATTCTTGATTCTTTTTTTGCAAAACGCAGTATCCAAGCACGTTTTATATTTACTATATGCCCGCTGATATGCCATTTTTTATTGATCCTTTCTCGTAGCCATTTAATATGAGGCATACTAGCAGAAATAAAATTTGTATAAAACATGTAACTATTAGGCCAACGTTTATCTTTAAATGAATAGAAGTACCCGTCTCCATCAAAATCTCCTCGTAGAAAATCTCTTAAGTATTTGGCAGGTATATTTAATGTATTTATTGTTTTAGATTTATTTGGTGTCAGCCCAATACTAAGCAGCCAGTTGTAAAAATGTATATCTCCAAATTGAGTTTGGAAACACATTGTTTCACCTGTGTCTTTATCGATTCTCGCCGCGGTTTTTGTCTTTAGATTGAGGCATTTTTTAAAAGCAATAATTTGATCTTTATCTTTTGAAACAAATGCAATATGCCTTCCATCTTTTGATAAACTTCCGTCGCTTGCTATTAAACCAATAGCATATGCTAATTCTGGAGACCATTTTGTTGATACTTTTTTTAGCGGTTTCATGCTATCATTATAGCAAGATTGTTAATGTTCCTCAACCTAATAGTGTATACCAATATAATCTAAATGGTGGGCGCTGAGGGAGTCGAACCCCCGACTTCTACAGTGTAAATGTAGCGCTCTAACCAGCTGAGCTAAGCGCCCATATAGATAACAATATTATCCTATCAAATCAACTATATAAAATCAATTTTTAAAGCCCGATCGCGAGACCGGGCCAAAGTAGTTATTCCTTAATCTCTTTCAATCGCTTCTTGGTAGTCCGCAAATAATATGGTTTACCTTGAGTCACTTTATACTTTCGAACAAGTTCAAATTTTGTCAAAGACGGCATTGAAAGGGGAAAGATTTTTTCTACACCAACTCCTTCACTCACTTTCCTAACCATAATAGTTGCCCCTGCTTCTAGCCCGTGTTTGTGAGCTAATACCATACCTTGGAAAATCTGTGTTCGTTCCTTTTCTTCGCCTTTAGGATTTGTATCAACAATTTTTTGGTGAACTCGAATAAGCATGCCTGGCTTGATTTCTTCTGCCTTAAGCTCTTGATAGTCTGACTTGCCTTTTTTACTTTTAGGCTTATCCGCCTCTTCTATTACTTCGTCCAAAGCTGCTTTCTGGTCCTCCGTAGCTTTAGCGAAGGGGGAATCCTCTACTTTTAACTCTTCTGTAGTAGATTCATCAGATTTAGAATCATTTTTAACATCAGTATCTTTATGGTTTTCTTTAGGTTGTTTATCCTCTTCTTTTTTAGAGTCACTGGAAGGGGATTTTTGGTCGTCTGCCATAGTGATTATATAATTACTAGAACCACTATAGATTAGCTGATTTTTAGTGTTTTGTCTAGTCTAATGTTTTGTTGTATTAAACTATTTAACCAATTATCGTGTTTGAAACAATATAGGCTAATATTAGCGTAAATTAGTTATTATTTTGGCTAATAATAAGCAAAATATAATGTATTACTATTGACTTTTTTATTTATTCTAGCTTGCCCGCCGTTGAGGCGGGAATTTTTGTAGGTTTCTGGTTTAAAAGGCTTGAGGCGCTTAAGGATTATTGATAATCCTCTTTTTTTCATTTCTTGTTTTAAGTTTTTTGTATAGGCTTTTTGGTCATATCCTAGGGCAATAATATCTGGTTTAAGTAATGCTATAAAATCAAATACTTCTTTGTCAGATCCATGCGAGCCAAGAAATACTTGATCAATTTCTGTACATTGCTTTACTAGTTTAATTCTTTCTTTTGCGGTTAACTTGGGATACTTTCCTTTTATCTTTTTAACAATACTTGCTTGTGCAACAACGCAAATAAGACGATGTCCTAATTTACGTGCTTGCTGGAAGTAGTTTTTATGGCCCTCATGTACCCCGTCGAACGTGCCAGAAACAAGCACAGTTTTCATTGGTTCTAAATATTTTTGCCAATTGGATTTAGTTAGCTTGTTTGGTGCGATTGCGTCTTTAATTTTAAAATCTCCAATAGAAGTTCTGTTTAATTCTTTTAGATACGCGCCAGTGCCGAGCTTTTGGCCGATGTCGTGCGCAAGTGTGCGAATGTAAGTTCCTGACGAAACCTTGCATCGTATTTTGAGTAGGTCCTTTTTAGATGACATGGGTTTGAGATCATAAATTTCAATTTCAAATTTTTTTCTATTTACTTCTTTTCCAGCACGCGCAAGTTCATAAAGTTTTTTNCCTTTAACTTTTTTCGCGGAGAACATTGGGGGTAATTGNTTTTGTTTTCCAATAAAAGATTTCAAGACATGTTCAGCATCTTTTTTTAATATTGTTTTTGATTTGCTTGGTGTTATTTTTCCTGTTTTGTCGTAAGTATCAGACGTTGCTCCAAGCTTCAAAACCGCCTCATACGTCTTGTCCAATCCTACATAATGTCTAAGCAATTTCGTGGCATCTCCAACAGCAACCAAAAGCAACCCGCTTGCAAATGGGTCTAATGTGCCAGCATGGCCAATTTTTTTGATTCCAGTTATTTTACGGAGCTGGTAGATGATGTCATGCGAGGTCGGGCCACTTGGTTTGTTGGTTAAAATAAAGCCAGATTCCATATTATTTTTTTGTCTTTTTTCTAACTTCGCTAATCTGGTCTCTTATCTCTGTAGCTTTTTCAAATTCTAAATTACGAGCCGCAAGTTCCATCTTGTTTTCCAATTCTTTTATCAGAATTGGAATCTCCTCATCAGATACTTTTTTAAGATCAAATGGCAATTCTCCTTCTTTTTCTTTTTTACGCTGGCCTTTTAGATAAACATCTTTAATCTTTTTTTGAATGGTCTTTGGGGTAATATTGTGCTTTCTGTTATATGCTTCTTGGATAGAACGCCTGCGCGAGGTCTCGGCAATTGCGCGCTTCATAGAGCCAGTAATCTTGTCCGCGTACATTATAACATGCCCTTCGCTATGGCGGGCAGCTCTTCCCATTGTTTGAACCAAACTAGTATCGCTTCTTAAAAAGCCTTCTTTGTCCGCGTCAAGAATAACAACCAAAGAAACCTCTGGCAGATCAAGCCCTTCTCTTAGTAAATTAATTCCTACAACTACATCATACGTGCCTAATCGCAGATCGCGTAAAATATCTAAACGCTCCATAGTGCCTACTTCACTGTGCAGATAATGAACCTTAATGCCCATTTCTGCTAAATATTCCGCAAGTTCTTCTGCTAAACGCTTCGTCAACGTTGTTACTAGTACACGTTGATGCTTGTCTGTTCTGGTTTTAATTTGTTCTAGTAAATCATCAATCTGATTTTTTGTTGGCTTAATTTCAACTACAGGATCAAGCAAACCAGTTGGCCGAATTAATTGCTCTGTAACGCGATTGTTTTTTGAATAATCAATATGTCCTTTGCTATTTTTTGGGACAAGATTAATAGGTGATTTAGCTTTTGGTTCATCTGGCTTTTGGGGAAGGACTGATTTGGATGACAATGCAAGTTCATATTGCGAAGGAGTAGCTGAAACATAAATGGTTTGATTGGTTCTTTTTTTGAATTCATCAAACTGCAAAGGCCTATTGTCCAACGCGCTTGGCAAGCGAAATCCATAATCAACTAATACTTGTTTGCGCGCTTTATCGCCATTATACATGCCGCCAATTTGCGGAACCGTGATATGTGATTCATCTATAAACAGCAAAAAGTCATCTGGAAAGTAATCTAAAAGTGTTGCAGGGGGTTTGCCCGGTTTTCTAAAGTCCATATGCCGTGAATAATTCTCAATGCCGTTTGCATATCCAACTTGGTCCATCATTTCTAAGTCAAACATTGTTCTTTCCTCTATTCTTTGGGCTTCTATTAATTTATTTTGTTTTTTAAAGAATTGAATTCGCTCTTGCAGCTCGTCACGTATATTTTGCATTGCGCTCTTTAGCTGTTCTCGCTCAACCACATAGTGCTTTGCAGGATAAATATGAACCTCGCCTTGTTTGGCTTGTTCGTCAAATACTGAATCTCCAGTTAAAGGATCAAATGCTTGAATGCTTTCAATCTCATCGCCAAAAAAATCAATACGATATGCAAATTCTTCATATCCTGGCTGAACTTCTAATACATCTCCTTTTACTCTGTAAGTGCCGCGCTTAAGATCATATTCACTTCGTTCATATTGGAGTGAATTCAAGAGGCGAAGAATGTCATTGCGATTTATCTTTTCGCCTTTTTTGATTTCTATTCTCATGTTTTGATATGATTCTGGTTTTCCTAATCCATAGATGCAGGAAACAGATGCAACAATAATTACATCACTTCTAGTCAAAAGCGCGGTTGTAGATGCTAAACGAAGACGATCAATTTCCTCGTTAATTTGTGTCTCCTTTTCTACATATGTATCTGACTTTGGAATATATGCTTCTGGCTGATAGTAGTCATAATATGATACAAAATAGTGCACCGCGTTTTTTGGAAAAAATTCTTGGAACTCGCTGGCAAGTTGTGCTGCTAATGTCTTGTTATGGGAAATTATTAAAGTTGGTTTTTTTACTTCTTGGATTATATTTGCCATGCTAAAAGTCTTTCCAGACCCAGTTACTCCAAGAAGCGTTTGTTCTTTTGCGCCTTTTTTTACTCCACCAGAAAGATCCGCAATTGCTTGGGGCTGATCTCCGGTTGGCTTGAATTTTGAGGTAAGCTTGAAATTCATATTATTGTTTGGGCTCATCAATTCCTAAGTCGCGGCAGATTTTACGAGACAGAAAATTATCAATCTCACGATGTCTTGGAACCGTGGAAACACGCTTAGTTATAGCATGAAAAAAGACGCTATGATTGGCGCCTTCCCTAAGTAGCATGCATCCGTGTTTGCGAAGATGTCGTATAAGGTCAATACGCTTCATTACATGTGTATGGTTAATGGCTCGCGCTGGACATCAATTCCTACTTCTTTTTCTAAAAGCGTTCGGTTTGCACGAAGAGTAAGAGAGAGCGCCTCCTTTAAGTTGTTTTTGACCTCATCTATGGTCGCGCCTTGCGTATTTGCACCGGGCACTTCTTCTACCCAGCCTATATAATGGTCGCCCTTATTTTGATATAATGCAGTATAATGTCGTTCCATAGTATGCTCACTATATCATTTTATTGCTTAAAAATCAATGTCGACTGCTGTGCTTGTAGCTGATATACTATGTCTATGATTGCCTTACTTAAAGGAAAAATTATACAAAAAAGGGAAGATTCAGCTATATTAGATGTATCTGGAGTGGGGTATTTGGTGTCAATTCCAGCGACAGAATTAGGTCAATTAGCGGCTGGTCAAGATGTGACTCTTAATACATATTTAGTAGTTAAAGAAGATGCTTTGGATTTGTATGGCAGCAAAGACGCAAAGGTTCTTGATTGGTTTCGTCTTCTATTAAGCGTAAAAGGAATAGGCCCAAAATCTGCCTTAAGTATTGTTTCCGCTGCACGTCCGCAGGACTTATCTGTTGCTATTCATACAGAATCACCAGAAGCATTAGTCAGCGTTGGAGTAGGTAAAAAGCCGGCAGAGAGGATTGTTTTAGAGCTTAAGAATAAAGCAAAAGATTTGATTGAGGCAGATAGCGTTCCATCCTCTGGATCAATTGCGATTGATGCAGAGGCCTTGCAAGCGCTTGAGGCATTAGGATATTCCCGCGAGCAAGCGCGGGACGCCTTGAAAGAATCACAAGGCGATGATGTAGAAACAAAAGTTCGTAATGCTTTAAAGTCATTAAGCAAATAATATGTGGCAGAAGATAGAGGACAAGCAAACTTGGAATGATCTTATTGGCTCGCAATCGCATGCGCGTTTTTTGCAGTCATGGGAATGGGGCGAATTTCAAGCATCACATGGAAGAAAGGTCTTACGGTTTTCTTGGAATAATGAATTGCTTGTACAAGCAATAAAAATGCCATTGCCTTTTGGAAAAAATTACTGGTATATNCCNCATGCTCCAGTAGTTGTGCCTGAATCTCAAGATGCATTTTCCGCAGTCAATGAATTGGCAGATGAACTAGGCCAGCATGGTGCTTTGTTCTTGCGCGTTGATCCTATTAGCAGAATAGATCCTACAACTGAAGAGCAGAAACAAAAAAGAAGCAATCGTGCGCTTGAATTTGTTCCAGCAACACAGCCAACGTGCACGCGNGTTNTGGATTTGTCACTTTCGCCAGAAGATCTTCTTGCGCAGATGCATCAAAAGACAAGATATAATATCCGTTTAGCAAAAAAGAAAGGAGTAAAAGTTAGTGAGGGCTCAATTGAAGAGTTCATTAAGCTTAATCGCGAAACAAAAGAAAGAGATGCATTTACAACGCACGCAGACGAGTATTACGAAAAAATGATTTCATCATTGCCTAGCGGATTTGTAAAAATATGGCAAGCAACATATCAAAGCAAAGTAATCGCAAGCAATATCATAATTTCATTTGGCGACACCATCACTTACACGCACGGAGCATCGTCAAATGAATATAGGGAAGCAATGGCTCCATATATTTTGCACTGGGAAATCATCAAACAGTCAAAATTACAGGGAATTAAATATTATGACTTTTGGGGCGTAAATCCAGAGGATAAAACCACTACAATTTACAAAAAATCATGGGAGGGAATATCAAGATTTAAAGCAGGGTTTGGCGGAGAGCTTATCTGCTATCCACATTCTTTTGACTTGATTTATCGTAAAGGTTGGTATAGGTTGTATAGGTTATTAAGAAAGCTCAAAAATCTCATATGATCAACAAAATAGTTATTCCAGCAGCAGGACAAGGAACAAGAATGCTTGATTTAGCAAAAGACAGGCCAAAGCATTTAATTGATGTGTTAGATGACAAGCCATTTTTGTATTATGTATTAAAGAATCTGCAAAATGCCGGATTTGCGGAAATGATTCTTGTGGTAGGCAATCACGCGGAAAAAATGGTTGAGTTTGCTCAAGGAGATGGAAAGGAATTTCCATTAACCTTAATTGATCAATTCAAAGTAATGGGAACAGAAAAATACGGAACAGCAATTCCAGTATTAGCTGCCCAAGAAGCAGTTGGAGATGAGCAGTTTGTGTGCATTTACGGAGATAATCTTTACTCAACGCGCGATTTAAAAGCAATTCGCGAATTAGATGATGACTATAATTATGTTAGTTTGCTGTATAGCGAGACCCCAGAAAAGTATGGAGTGCCAATAATTGAGAATGATAAAGTAACTGGCTTTGTAGAAAAGCCAAAACAATTTATTTCTAACTGGGTGTCTATTGGATGCTACAAATTTACTCCAGATATTTTCCCTGAAGCAGCAAAGGTTGGTGTGTCAGAACGCGGCGAGTATGAGCTTACAGACGCAATTGCAGAGCTTGCAAAGCAGGGCAAGGTAAAAGCGCGCAAAATGCTGGACTATTGGATGGATTTTGGTAATCCAGATGACGTTAAAAAAGTTGCAGAATTTTTAGAATCAGGAAAAGCGTAATCATAACCACAAAAAAAGCTCTATCGCGCTTTTTTTGTTTGTTTGATAGTATAGGATTATGATTAA
This sequence comes from bacterium, assembly GCA_002687895.1. GTDB lineage: Bacteria > Patescibacteriota > Patescibacteriia > UBA2169 > UBA2169 > UBA2169. The sequence continues at coordinate 14,343 of NZBL01000005.1, forward strand.
AACAGCTATAAAAGCCATTGTTCCAAGCCCATTTCTGCTTATGTACCATAAGCTGTTTGCGATTTTGGCGAACATTATTTATCGTTTTCCGTCGCGCAAAATGGTTATTATTGGCATTACCGGAACTAAAGGAAAATCCAGTACTGTTATTATTACAACACGCATTTTAGAGGAGGCAGGATTAAAAGTCGGCTCAATGAATACTGTTTTTTTCAAAATTGGAGATAAAGAATGGCCAAACAACACAAAGCAGGGAATGCAGGGAAGATTTAAGCTGCAAAAAATGCTGCGCCAAATGGTTAAGGCAGGGTGTACGCACGCAGTTATAGAAGTTACAAGCGAAGGAATACTTCAACATAGGCAATGGGGAATTGCTTTTGATGTTGCAGTGTTTACAAATCTTGGGCCAGAACACATAGAAGTGCATGGATCATATAAAAATTATCGTATTGCCAAGGAAAGTATTTTCAAGAATCTGAATCAGGCGCACAGAAAAAAGATAAATGGANAATCAATTAAGAAAGTCATTGTCGTGAACAAGGATGATAAAGAGTTTGAAAATTTTTTGCGCCACAAAGCAGATGAAAAATGGATTACAAGCAGCTCATGCAGCAAAAGTTTGCAGCTTAATAACAAAGAAAAAGTTTTATGCGCTAAAGAGATTAAGCTGACCAGCCAAGGAGTTGCTATTTCAATTGAAGATAATTATATTCATATTCCTTTACATGGATTATTTATGGCTCAAAACGCAATGCTTGCGATCGCAACAGCTCAATCACTTGGCATTTCCCTTTCAACTAGCGAACAAGCATTGGAAAAGATCACAACCATACCTGGCAGAGCAGAGATAATTGAAACTGACAAAGGGTTCAAGGTTATGATAGATTACGCGCATGAGCCTAAATCATTTACAGCTATTTTTAATACTGCAAAAGACATGGCTGGAAAAGGAAAAATTATTGCATTATTTGGCGCAACTGGCGGGGGACGGGATACGGCAAAAAGGCCAGAAATGGGCAAAATTGCGGCTAAAAATGCAGATTATATAGTCTTAACCAATGATGATCCATATGATAGTGATCAGCAGGGAATTATAGATGATATAAGCCCGGGAATAGAGTCGCATGGAGCTAGATGGGAAAAAGATAAAAACTGGTTTAGTATTATTGACCGCAAACAAGCAATTCAAAAAGCATTAAGTCTTGCTCAATCAAGCGATATTATTTTGCTCTTAGGAAAGGGAGCTGAAAAAGTAATTGTAATTGGAGACAAGCATTTTCCATGGAGCGACAGGGCAGTGGCGGAAGAATTTTTAAATCAATAATTATGTCATGGTTTAAATTAGGATATATTTTGCGCCACAAAATAAAAGTTACTACCTATGTTTTGGCATTAGCTTTGTTTGTGTGGGCAATAATTTTTTTTGGAGAATTATTTAAGACAATATTTACCTCTCCAGAGGCGGTTAGGGAGTGGGTTTTTCAATTTGATAAAGGAGCGCCCTTAGCGCTGTTCTTGCTGCAGGTAGCGCAGGTTATTATTGCTCCTTTAAATAATTTTTTCATCAATCTTGCCGGAGGATATATATTCGGGCCTTGGGTTGGATTTTTGTACAACTACTTTGGCTGGGTTGCGGGAGCAATCATAGTATTTTGGCTGGCGCGCTACTTTGGCAGAAGATTTGTTAATCTGTTTATCGCGCAAGACAAGCTAGAGGGCTATGACAAGATAGTTGGNAAAGGAACTTACATTATTTTTATGCTTTTGCTTTTGCCCGGAGCTCCTGATGACTTTCTTGTTTATCTTATTGGCTTGTCAAAATCAATCCGATTCAGGACTTTTCTTTGGATGATATTAATCGGCAAAATTCCAGGCAAAATCGCTACCAGCTTTTTAGGCGCAGGCGTTGCAGATCATAACACAACTTCAATAGCTATATTTGCCGTATTTATAATTGTGTCTTTGGTTGTATTTTGGAAAAAACCAGAGCTTTGGAAAATAGGCAGGCATAGAGATTTGTCAAAATCATGAATGTATGCTAAATTTATTGCTCAATAGTTATCCACAGTAGTGTAACAATTTTTTTAAGAATATCTTGACAGACTGTGGTAAAATAGATACAATATCTTTTGTCATGCATCATACTTATTTGCTTTTTGTGAAGCAAAATAATTGTTTCCCAAAAAACACGTTAATTACTGCTTTTTGTGGTCAGTAAAAAGCCTTATTTTAGCTAAAATAAGGGATTTTTTATATTATGGAGCAAAATTCTAAAAACAATTCCTCTTCCCAGGAATCAGCAAGGTTTTCCCCTAAAACTGATAGAAAGTTTTTTACCAAGCTTCATGATGCTATTCCTTTGCCAGATTTAATTGAGTCTCAAAAAGAGTCTTATGATTGGTTTTTAAAAGAAGGATTGCGCGAGCTTTTTGACGAGGTTTCTCCAATAAAGGATTTTATTGGAAGAGATTTAGAGCTTTATCTTGAGGATTATTACTTAGATGAGCCGAAATTTGATGAATTAACAGCGCGGTCAAAAAATGTTACCTATGAGGCGGCTATTCGGGTTAAAGCCCGCTTAGTAAATAAAAGAAGCGGAGAAATTAAGGAGCAGGAAATCTATTTAGGAGATTTTCCAATGATGACGCCGCGCGGAACATTCATTATCAACGGAATTGAGCGCGTAATCGTTTCCCAGCTGATCCGCAGCGCTGGAGTATTTTTTACATCAGATATAGTTCGCGGCAAAATTCATTACGGAGCAAAAGTAATTCCAAACAGAGGAGCTTGGCTTGAGCTTGAAACTGACGCAAACGGAGCTATTTGGGTAAAGATAGACCGCAAAAGGAAAGTTGCAATAACATCATTGCTGCGCGCTTTTGGATATGGAACTGATTCAGAGATAAAAGAAGTTCTTGGAAAGCTGGAGGAGAAAGATTCAGAAATGCTGGAGGAAACTCTAAAGCGCGACAGCGCGTCAAACGAAGATGAGGGGCTAAAAGAGGTTTACAAGCGCATTAGGCCAGGAGACCTTGCAACAGCAAGCAATGCCAAGCAGCTTATTCATGCCATGTTTTTCAATTTTGACAGATATGATTTCAGCAAGGTTGGAAGATACAAGATAAACGAAAGATTTGCCATTGACGTGCCAAATGATAAAGAGCACAGGATTTTGCGAAGAGAGGATTTGATTTTGGTAATCCACGAAATTATGCGCTTAACCAGAACTCAAGAAGTTGCGGATGATATTGACCATCTTTCAAACAGGCGCGTGCGCACAGTTGGCGAATTAGTCCAGAATAAGTTAAGAGTTGGATTAGCCCGCATGGAGCGCATTATCAAAGACAGGATGTCAACCCTTGATATCAACACCATTACTCCTAACCAGCTTATAAACGCGCGCCCTGTAATTGGATCTATAAAAGAATTTTTTATGTCTTCCCAGCTTTCGCAGTTCATGGACCAGACAAATCCTTTGGCAGAGCTGGAGCACAAGAGAAGGCTTTCGGCCATGGGGCCAGGAGGCCTTTCGCGCGAGCGAGCGGGATTTGACGTGAGAGACGTTCATAAAACCCACTATGGAAGAATTTGCCCAATCGCAACCCCAGAAGGGCCTAATATCGGATTAGTAGGCCATTTGGCGTCATATGCGCGAATAAACCAGTTTGGATTTTTAGAAACGCCGTACAGCAAGGTTGTTGCTGAAGATTCAGGAAAGGTAAAGGTAACCCGCGAAGTGGTATTTATGAGCGCTTTGGAAGAATCGCAAAGCGTAACTACTGCCGCAACAGCTGAAATTGATGAGAATGGATATTTTATAAGCGACAAAGTAGAGGCGCGCGTAAAAGGAGAGCCCATGTTTGTAGATACGCATGAAGTTAAATACATGGATATTTCCGCAAAGCAGATTGTAAGCATTGCTACTTCTTTAATTCCGTTTTTAGAGCATGATGACGCTGTGCGTGCTTTAATGGGAACAAACATGCAGCGCCAGGCTATTGCTGTTGTGCGTCCAGAGTCTCCTGTTGTTGGAACTGGGGTTGAATACCGCGCTGCAATGGATTCTGGACAGGTAATTTTATCCGAAGACAACGGAGAGGTTGTTGGTGTTCAATCAGACAAGATAACTATTAAGCATAAAAAAGAAACCAAAGAATATAATCTTGGAAAATTTGTGCGGTCAAACGCTTCTACAAGCATGAACCAAAAGCCTATCGTCAACAAAGGCGACAAAGTAAATCTTGGCGAGGTTATTGCAGACGGCGCCGCAACAGACGGTGGAGAGCTTGCTCTTGGGCAGAATGTGCTTGTTGCTTTTCTTTCTTGGGAAGGCGGGAACTACGAAGACGCTATCCTTATTTCAGAAAGATTGGTTCAAGACGACAGATACACCTCTATTCATATTGATGACTATACTATTGATATTAGGGACACTAAGCTTGGCCCAGAGGTTATAACCCGGGACATTCCTAATGTTGGAGAGGATAAACTTGCTGATTTAGACGCGGAAGGGATTGTAAGGATAGGCGCGGAAGTTTCCAGCGGAGATATTTTAGTTGGAAAGATTACTCCAAAAGGAGAAGCAGAGTTATCTGCGGAAGAAAAGCTTCTTAGGGCTATTTTTGGAGAAAAAGCAAAAGACGTGCGGGACAGCTCATTGTACTTGGAGCATGGGGAGCATGGAAAAGTTGTCCAAGTAAAAATATTTTCGCGGGAAAACGGAGACAAGCTTCCTTCTGGGGTAATTAAATCAATACAAGTTTCAGTTGCGTCGCTCAGAAAAGTCCAGGTAGGAGACAAAATGGCTGGTCGGCACGGCAACAAAGGAGTTATTTCTAAAATTGTTCCAGCAGAAGACATGCCATTTGATAAAGACGGCAGACAAATTGATATTATTTTAAATCCTTTGGGCGTTGCAAGCAGAATGAATCTTGGCCAGATTTTAGAAACGCATCTTGGATTGGCCGCTCATAAGCTTGGCTATAAGGTTGCGAGCCCGGTTTTGGACGGAGTTCCAGACGAGGTAATCCGACAGGAGCTTAAAAAAGCAGGATATCCAGAAGACGGAAAAATAGAATTATACGACGGAAAGACCGGCAAAAAGTTTGATCAAAAAGTGACTGTAGGATATATCTACATGCTTAAATTAAACCATCTTGTAGAAGACAAGATCCACCAGCGGTCAATTGGCCCTTATTCATTGGTAACGCAGCAGCCGCTTGGAGGAAAAGCTCAGTTCGGAGGCCAGAGGTTCGGAGAAATGGAAGTGTGGGCTTTAGAGGCATATGGCGCAGCGCATACATTGCAGGAAATTTTAACTATCAAGTCAGACGATGTTCCTGGCAGATCAAAAGCATATGAAGCTATTATTAAGGGTGATTCAATAGAAAAGCGCAATGTTCCAGAATCATTTAATGTTTTGGTGCGCGAGCTAAAAGGCCTAGGCCTTGATGTAGAGCTTTTGCGCGGAGGAAAGGTAGTTGCGGAGCACGAAGAAAATTCAGACCAATAAAACTATGTCAACACCATCATCAACTAAAACAATCTCTACAACGTATCCTGCTCCGCGCGCGGTGAATTTTGATTCAATCAGGCTGCGATTGGCGTCTCCAGATGATATCCACGGCTGGTCCCATGGGGAAGTAACTAAGCCGGAAACCATCAACTACAGAACACAAAAGCCTGAAAAGGACGGATTGTTTGATGAGCGGATTTTCGGCCCAACCAAGGACTGGGAATGCTATTGCGGAAAGTACAAACGCATCCGCTACAAAGGAATTGTGTGCGACAAGTGCGGAGTAGAGGTAACGCGCGCTCTTGTGCGGCGCGAGCGAATGGCGCATATTGATTTAGCTGCTCCTGTTTCCCATATTTGGTTTTTAAGGGGAGTGCCGTCAAAAATAGGTCTTGTGCTGGATCTTTCAGTGCAGGAATTGGAAAAGGTAATTTATTTTGCCAGTTTTATTGTTACAAGCGTTGATGAAGAGAAAAAAGGCCAGCTGCTAGAGCAGGTAAAGCAGGAGTATAAGAGCAAAAATACTGGACTAGATAAGGAGTTTGAACAGTCAATTATCCAAAAACAAGCAGTGTTGGTAAAAGATGGCCATTCAGGAGAAGAGCTTGCTAAAAGGATAGGGGACGAGAAGGTCGCTCTTGGCAGAATTTTAGACGAGAAAAAAGAGCAGCTGGAAAAAGCATTTGAGCTTGCCAAGCAAGAGCTTTCAGCGCTTTCTCCTTTGCAGATTATATCTGAATCAGCTTATCATGATTTATCCATTAAATACGGCCATATATTTGAGGCTGGCATTGGAGCAGAAGCTATTCACCACTTGCTTTCTATTGTTAATCTAGATGAGGCAGTTGCCCAGCAGAACCGCGAGCTTGAAAAATCAAAAGGAGGCAAGCGCAAGAAAATTATGCGAAGGGCAAGGCTTTTACAGAGTCTTTCTAAAACAGGAATTAGGCCTGAATCAATGGTATTAACAACTATTCCAGTTATTCCTCCCGACTTAAGGCCAATGGTGCAATTAGACGGCGGCAGATTCGCTACAAGCGACCTTAATGATTTATATAGAAGAGTTATTAATAGGAACAACCGCCTTAAGCGCTTAAAAGATTTAAATGCTCCAGAGGTTATTGTGCGAAACGAAAAAAGAATGCTGCAGGAAGCTGTGGACGCTCTTATTGATAATGGGGCGCGCCACGGCAAAACAGTAACAGCTTCAACAGGGCAAAGAAGGGTATTGCGGTCAATTGCAGACATGCTTAAAGGCAAGCAAGGAAGATTTAGGCAGAACCTTCTTGGAAAAAGAATTGACTATTCAGGCAGAAGCGTGATTGTAGTAGGCCCAAAGCTAAAATTGCACCAGTGCGGACTTCCTAAAACAATGGCATTAGAATTGTTTAAGCCGTTTGTGATCAGCCAATTGATCAAGCGCGAGATTGTGCATAATGTAAGAAGCGCTAATAAGTATATTGACGCGGGACACGCGGATGTATGGGATATTTTAGAAGAAGTAACTCGGAACGCATATGTACTGTTGAACCGAGCTCCAACTTTGCATCGCTTGGGCATTCAAGCTTTTCAGCCGACCTTAATTGAAGGAAAGGCTATTCAGGTTCATCCTCTAGTATGTACTGCTTTTAACGCTGACTTTGATGGAGACCAGATGGCTGTTCATGTTCCGCTGACAACAGAAGCAAGGGAAGAGGCTGCAGAAATTATGCTTTCATCCAAGAACCTTCTTAAGCCCGCGACTGGCGAGCCAGTTGTTACTCCTGGGCTGGATATTGTTTTTGGATCTTATTTCTTAACACAGACAGATTCAAGCAAAAAGCCTCACAAGAATGCCTTTTCTTCCAGAAACGAAGCAAAGCTTGCTTATGATTATGGAATGGTTACCTTGCAGCAGAAAATATATGTTCAGTACGAAAGTGAGAGGCTGGAAACCACTGTTGGGAGGATAATTTTTAATGAAATAATTCCAGAAAAGATTGATTTTGTAAATGATGTTACAAGCAAAAAAGTATTAAAAGATATAACAAGCCAATGTTTTTATATTTATGGGCTGGAAAGAACAGCGCAAATGCTAGATGATATGATGCGTCTTGGATTTAAATATTCCACCACTTCTGGGATGAGCTGGGCTATGGAAGATCTTCCTAATCTTAACGAGAAAGGAGATCTGCTCGCAAAAGCTCAAACTGAAGTTGATACTGTAACAGAGCAATATGACGAAGGACTACTTACAGATGATGAGAGACATGCAAGAGTTATTGAAATTTGGGCGCAGGTAAAAGATGTTATTACGGAAAAAAGCCAAGATTCATTCAAAGGTATGGAGCTTAACCCAGTATATACCATGATTGAATCCGGAGCTCGCGGCTCTTGGGGCCAGACAACGCAGATGATGGGCATGAAAGGATTAGTAACTTCTCCTTCTGGCGCTACTATGGAGCTTCCTGTTAAGGCTAATTTTAAAGAGGGGTTTGATGTGCTTGAGTACTTTATTTCAACCCATGGAGCCAGAAAGGGTCTTACAGACACAGCGCTTAGAACAGCTAATGCCGGGTATCTTACGCGCCGCTTAATTGATGTTGCGCAGGATATTATTATTACAGAAGAGGATTGCAAAGATGCTAATGGCTGGGAAATTACAAAAGAAGGAAGTGAAGTAATGGGGGATCAGGTTTCAGACAGGCTTTTGGGGCGCGCCACAACAGAGCCTATAAACGGCGCCAGAGGAAAGAAAATAGTAAAGCCAGGAGAGCTTATAACCCGCGAACAAGCAGAAGAGATAGCAAAGCTAGATTTGGAATCTATTAGAATTCGTTCAGTACTTAGCTGCCAATCCCGCAGAGGCGTATGCAAGCTGTGCTATGGATATGACCTTGGCTTTAATGCTCCTGTGGAATTGGGAACTGCTGTTGGAATTATCGCGGCTCAGTCAATCGGAGAGCCTGGAACACAGCTTACCATGAGAACATTCCACACAGGAGGCGTAGCATCTAGCCAAGATATTACACAAGGACTTCCGCGCGTTGAAGAAATTTTTGAAGCGAGAAAAATTGCCAAAGGAGCAGTTATAAGCGAGTTCGCAGGAAAAGTAACTAAAATTTCAGAAGAAGGCGGAGCTAGATCTGTTGAGATTACTGCTGCTGAAAATCAGGAAGAAAAATACAGTTTAGATGAATATCTAGATGAAAATTGCAAAGTAGAGGACGGGGACAGGGTTAAGAAAGGCGATGTTTTGTTCTCGGACGGTGATGATGTTATAAACGCCAATATGGATGGAGAGATTAAGAAAACCAAAAAATTCGTGCGTGTTGCAGCATCAGCTGGAGACAAAATTTCCTACGTAGTTCCAGGAACATTTACCACTCTAGTAAAAGAAGGCGATTTAGTTAACCCTGGAGATGTTTTAACTGAAGGAAGCGCTGATCTGCATCAATTATATGAGTTAAAAGGCGAAGATGATGCTAAAAGGTATATTATGAGCCAAATTCAGGAGATTTATTCAAGCCAAGGCCAAAAGCTTAATGACAAGCATTTAGAGATTATAGCGCGCCAAATGTTCTCGCGCGTGTATATTAAGGAAGCTGGAGACACGGATTTTATTCCGGGCGAAATATTGGATCGCGCTCATTTTAATTCTGTTAATAAGGATATGTCAGCTGCCAAAAAGAAGCCCGCAACTGGCGAGGTTCTGCTTTTGGGAGTTACAAAAGCGTCTCTTTCAACAGAGTCTTTCTTAAGCGCCGCGTCTTTCCAGGAAACAGCGCGCGTGCTGATTGACGCGGCTATTAGCGGAAAAGTAGACCGTTTGCGCGGCTTAAAAGAAAATGTCATCATAGGCAGACTTATTCCAGCTGGCACAGGATTTCGCGAGATGAAATAATTTTGCTATATATAACAAAAAGGCCATCCTTTAGGGATGGTCTTTTTAGGTTTCGCGAATTAAATTTTGAACATCATCATGCAGATTATTAACTGCGTCATGAAGCTTTTCAAAATCATTGTAATGCTCGTCTTTTTTAGATATGGCGCTGTTTTGGTATATCTGGAGCATCCATTTTATTTTAGAAAGCTGGGACTTTACTTCTATAAGCGATGAAGAGACTTGTTTAGATTTTTTCATATCCTGATTTTTCATGTCTTGAACCTTTTTTCTTAGGTGCTTATCCCGCTCTTTTAGTATGTGTATGATATCTTCAGAATTTTTTGTTTTAGCAATAGGCATAGATTTTTATTTTTTTTCAAATTCACGCAAAGCTTGGATTTGTCCGTCTTCTGGATATCCTGCTTTTTTTGTCCACAAGTGCTGTATCATATAAGGTATTGCTTGATTTTCGCAACTATTTCGTCAATATCTGATTGCGCTTTAATCATAAAATCACGCGCGCCAAGCGCTTTCGCTTTTTGGATTTCCTCGTCTTGCCCTAGATTTGAAAGCACTACCACGGGTATATTTTTGAGGGAATTGTCATTTTTCATGAACTCCAGTATTTCGTATCCATTTTTATCAGGTAAAATAATATCAAGCAGAACAAGGCTGAGCTTGCTGCTTAATGCGTTAAGTTTTTTAATTGCAAGGTTTCCGGTTTCAGCGGTTTCTACCTTGACATTTTTTAGCGTTTCATCTCTGTTGATTGCGTTATAGCAGAGTTCCCTGATAAATTGGTCGTCTTCTACAAGGAGAATGGTTTTTTGTTGTTCTGGCATACGCTTATGTTGTATACTGATTAATTTTATCAATAACTTGGTCTGGGGTTATTTCTGATTTCATAATCCAATCTGCCACACCAAGTTCGCGAAGCTTTTTTCGTGAAAGCGGTTCAGTAGAAACTGAGAATATTATAATTGGAGCTTGCTTTTTTTCTTTTAAGGTGAGCGTTTTTAGAATTTCATAACCATCCATTTTTGGCAGAATAACATCAAGAAGCACTAAGTTGGCTGTGCCGGCTCTAATGGCGGCAATTCCTTCTTCTCCATCAATAGCAATTATAACCTCAAATCCACGCTCTTCTAGTGCGATACGCATGACACTACGCAGACTTTCTTCATCTTCTATGAGTAGAATTTTTTTCTTGGTGGCCATGAAGATTGTGTTATTGGTAGGGTGATGGTAAACGTGGTGCCAACTCCCTTGCGTGAATCAAAGTTAATGGTTCCTGAATGCGCTTTTATAATGTTATGGGTAATAAAGAGCCCAAGCCCTGTTCCTTCGGTTTCCTGTTTAAGTGCGTTGTTGCCTCTATAGAATTTATCAAATAAGCGCCCATGATCCTCTTTTGGGATGCCAATGCCGGTATCGCTTATTGTGATGGTGATTTGTGAATCCTTTTTCGTGGCTTTAATGTTTACGGTTCCTTTTGTTGGTGTGTATTTAATAGCATTATCAATTATATTTGCAAGCGCGAGATGCATTTTTTCTGGATCAAATTCAGACTCAGGAAGTTTTGGGCCTATGTTTTTTTTAATGGTAATTTTTCTTGATCGCGCACTCACCTCTACGGTTTTGAGAATGTCTTTGAGTAGTGATCCTAAGCTTGCTTTGGAATACTTGAGCCCAAATCTACCTTCTTCTATTCTGGAAACATTTAAAATATCTCCTACTAGGTTAACGACTTTTTGCACGATTTCATTAAGCTTATTAATTTGCTCTTTTTGTGGATTATGAGGATTTTTTTGGGTATCTTTTTGGAGAATTTGGGTAAGCCATTTAATAGCTGTCAAAGGTGTGCGTAGCTGATGAGCTGCAATTGAAATGAATTGGCTTTTTTCCCGGTCCATTGCCTCTAAGCGTTCATTAATTTGCCGGAATTGAATATCGCGCTGTATTAGCATTTTAATGGTTTTTTTGTTTTCTTTTTGCTCTTGTTCGAGTTTTTTATTAGTTTGGCGCAAATCAATATCCCTATCAATAAACATTTTTAATGTTTTTTCGTGTTCAGCCTTTAGTTTTTGTAATTCTTGGCTACCCATAGTTGGAGCCTATTACTCTGCAATACCAAATAATACCATGGTCTCATTATGGAATTTAGGATCGCATTGCTTAATATTTTTAATTTCGCCTCCTAGTGGAGCTTGCTCTCCATACGTGTAAAAGCCCAAAAGCGGGGTATCCTTACCAATAATGGATTGCACTGCCTTAATTTCTTCTTCATGCTTTTCTTTAACACCATACAGTTTTTTGCGGGCAATGCAGTTAAACATAAATACTGCTTCTGGCTTTTTGCCATCTAAATCATGCATCATTTTTTGCGCAGAAACTTTTGCCGCTTCAATGGATTCTTCTGCGCTTCCTACCATGAGTTTTACTTTTTCTCCTTTTTGGATTTCCGCGGCCAATGTAATTGAGCCGTCATCATTTACAGTAATGGGGTCTCGGATAAGATATTCTTCACCTTGGGCTGTTTCTGCAACAATACCAAGAGGATACACAATAGCTAGGCGCGCGAGCGGCTCTTTTTTGAGTTCTTCTGTTTTTTTACCAAGATAGTCTTCGTAGATTTTTACAGCTGGGGCTCCATTGAGCTCAATAAGTTTTGCACCGTCTGCTTTGGTTACTTCTTGGGCTTCACCAACTGGTATCCATCCATGCCTAACTCCAACTCCCATGCTAAATTCACCTGAAAGGCCTATTCCTGTAATGCCGCCATCTAGCAGTCTATTGCCTGCATATTGATAAGTCTTTTTAAAGAGGTAGTCATCTCCTGGGGCGCCGCCTACAATAATAAAGTGTTCCCCAACCACAGAAAGTACTCCTTCTACAATTGCGCTGCCACTGCCCGCAAGTACGTCTGGCATCATCATGATGGCATGTATATTTGGATCTTTTTCCTTAATTTCTTCAGCAAATGTTTTACCAGCCCCTTGTGCGTCTTTTTTTATACCAGCTGCGCTTCCTGTGCTAAAAGTGATTGCTTCTGATTTAATAACCATGGCAATCACTGATTCCTCGTACACGCCGCTATCTGTAATTTCTCCTGCGGTAGTGCATCCAATGATTGATTTTCCACCGAGCGCTTCGTTTGCTCCTTGTAGCAGTTTTTCTTGGTTCATTGCGATAGATGAGAAGATTACTGTAAGGCTGGTCTCCTCTGCTTTAAGGCCGGCTTTTTCTAGGGCTTGTTCTATAACTTCAAGGCCCGCGTGTTTGGGGTCTGTATTTTTACTAAAGGCAGTGCCTACTTGTAAAGACATGTATTTTTAAATAATGGTAAGTATATGTATATCATACTTTATTTTTTAATATACGACAAATTTGAAAGACCGAACTCGTTTGCTTGTTGGTCTGTTCTTTGGCGTTGTTAATTTCGGTTGTGGCTTATTCTGTTATTTCTGTGCCTTCTTTTTGTTCAAGTGATTCTTGGGTCGTGGTTGCAACTTGTTCATCCTCTTCTGTGACAAGCTCGCCAACAAGATCCACTATCAAGGCTCTGAATTCTTGGTGTCCTTGAGGATTTGTAATGCGCTCGCCATTTACTATAAATGCTGGTGTGCCGCTTATGCCGATTCTCCTGCCAGCTGTTTCATGCGCGCGAATTGTGTCTTTTGCTTTATCAGAATTATAATCTGCCTCAAATTGCGCAAGATCTAAATCCATATTTTGCGCGTAAGTGCTGAATAAATCAAAAGGATTTCTTTGGCCAGACCAGTCATTTTGGCGTTCAAACAACATATCATGCATTTCCCAGAACTTGCCCTGCGCTCCAGCTGCTTCTGCTGCGAGAGCTCCTTCTTCTGCATTAGGATGAATAGTGCGCAAAGGATAATGCCTGTACGCGAATTGAATAGAATCGCCAAACTCCTCTATCAACTGATTAACAATAGGGAAGTAAGCGCTACAGGCAGGGCATTGGAAGTCGCTGTATTCAATAATTGCGGCTTTTGTATTAGTTCTGCCTTTTGTCCAGTCTGTATCTGCTATTTCGGATGAAGGAGGCACTATTGCTGATCCTGGAGCGTTTGAGCGCGCCACAAGCCACCAAAGCCCTAGTATGATGACTATTATTACAATAAGCCATGTAAACCATGTTTTGGCTTTTTTNGAGNGCGCAGCCTTAATGCGCTCTTCTTGCTGCTGTTGTTTTTTAAGCCTTCTGCGTTGTTTTTTAGTCATCTGCTGGGGTTCTGCGTTTTCTTCTGGATTTGGCTTATTTGATTGTGGTTCGTCTTCCATGAGTAGGTATTATAGCAAATCTATTTAATTATAGAGCAAATTAGCTACTATATTTAATTATGCTAGCCATCAGTGCAATTAAATTCTTTAAGGATTAATGCGTTGATATAGTCCAACAAGTTGAGTTTGTTCTAGAATATGGCCTTGCATTGCCTGCTCAACATCAGTTTTTGTTGCGCCTGAATCAAGCTCAAGCATAGTATCTATGGCATATAGTTTGAACAAATACCGATGTTCTCGGTCTGGCGGGCAAGGACCTGTATATCCAGTTTTACCAGTGCTGTTAACACCACCAGTGCTTTGTGGTTCTGTTGCTTCAGTAATTTCAGTTGTATTTGGTGGAATATTAAATACTATCCAATGGTCAAACACCTCAATGCCGCGGGACTTCTTTACAAAATCAGGAATATCTGGGTCATCCATTATTAGAACCAATGATTGCGCGCCTTCTGGAACATCGCTAATTGCAAGCGGGGGGTTGATATCTTCTGCATCACAAGTGTATTTAGATGGAATGCTTTGGTTATTTTCAAAAGCTGTGCTTGTTAATTTCATAGTATCTACATTGTACCATGCTTTAGCTAACAAAAAAGCCCCAGCTATGTGGGGCTTTTAATCAAGTCAATTATTGCTTTGGAGTAATTTCACCTTCTAATACATGCGCTGCTGGAGCAGGGTCGCCATCATCTGGCTCAAGGGTCAAAATATAAGTTGTATGATCACTTAAATTTTCTCGGGATAAGTACGCATTTACTAAGCTACTATTGTAATCTTCCAGTGCGCCAGTACTCATAACACTTAATGGCTCTTTTCGAACTATCCATCCTTCATAAAAGAATCCTTCTTCAAGAGCAGGCAAGTTTTCAAAGGCAACATACAGGTGATAGATGCCATCAATTACATCAGAGCCAGCAACACCGGTCGCAGTTCCTCC
>NZBL01000006.1 GCA_002687895.1 bacterium
TGTCTTGGAAATTGTCTTATGAGCAATATGGCGCCACAGAATGAATAATCCAAAAAAGACAATTCCAGTTAAAATCAAAATAGTCTTAGGCGTAAGCTGTGCCTGCGGAAGAATATAAAAGAAAGTAATCGCTAGCAAAATATTTATTCCCATTACCTGGCTCGCAGCGGCAAAAAATTTAAGGCTGTTTCTAATGTTATTTAATTCGTATAAACCAGAAATATAAAAGACAATTAGCCATATAAAAAATGCATATGTAAAAATAGGCCAATGCAAATTCCAGTCTTGTGGGCTAATAATTTCTTGATTTCTAATGCTTAGCGCAACAAATAAAGAAGCATATAATAGTATAATATCCCCTAAAAACAGTATAAATTGGCGGAATTTTTCTGTCATATATATCCATAATCTACTATATTATGGCGATTTTGTAAAGTTTTAAGTAATTTGGCATATAACGTGGTTCTTTGGTACAATATATTCATGCATATTCAAAGAATAGAGAAAATATTAGTTTGGATAATCAAAATTTGCTTATTCATGATGGTATTTGCGCCGCTTCTATTGTCTGCGGATTATTTTTTTCCGGCAATTTTTCCAAAGGCTATATATATTAGGCTGCTGATAGAAATTGCGTTGGTGGCGTATGTTCCATTAGCAATTATGTCGCCGAAATTTAGGCCTCAATATCATATTGTTTATGCTTCATTAGCGATTTTCGGCATACTTGTACTGNTAACTTCAATTACAGGGGAGAACTTTAGCTATAGTTTTTGGGGGAATTATGAGCGAATGGACGGCCTATTTAGCTGGCTTCATTATTGGGCAATTATCGTTATAGCTGCGAGCTCTTTGCGCACAAAAAAAGAATGGCTTGCTCTTTTTTCTTTTTCCATTGCTGCCGCGCTTTTAATGTCTGGGTATGGNTTTTTGCAGAGAGTAGGGGTCGCGCAATTCGGGCCATGGATTATTTATGAGACAAATCTAGGCCGCATTACCGGAACAATTGGAAACCCAGCTTTTTTGTCTGTATATCTTTTATTTAATGTTGTGTTTGCCTTAATTCTTATTATTGATAGGTNTATTAGCTTATGGTGGANGATTGCGGTTGGTATTGCTGCTATTCCTATTTTTGTTGCNTANATTATGGGCGGTGTAAGAGGCGCGTTTGTAGGGTTCGTAATAGGCGTTGTTGTATTTTTCCTTGGTAATTTAATTTGGAACCAGAATAAGAGCGTAAAAAAATTAGTAGGACANGGATTTTTTGCGTTTACAATCATTATTTCTTTATTATANGCGCTAGTTGGGCGAAGTGAGTGGGTAACGCATAATTTCGGCAGATTTTTTTCTATAACTCTTAGTGATTCAACAATACAAACACGCTTTATATCCTGGCGCGGCGCTCTTATTGGCTTTAAAGATAATTTTTTACTAGGGGTTGGTCCACAGAAATTTGATGTAATTTTTAATAAGCATTTTGATCCTGCTTTTTATTCATTAGTAGGAAATGAAACATGGTGGGACAGAGCTCATAATATGGTTTTAGAGGTCGCGACTACTATGGGTATTTTTGGGCTTTTGGCATATTTAGGAATCGGCGCAGCTATTTTATACAGCTTATGGCATATGGGCCATACTATTGTTGAGCGCAAGATTGAGGCCTTAATTATTATTTCTTTTTTAATTGCTTATTTTATTCAGAATTTATTTGTGTTTGATACTATTAGCTCTTATATGGTGTTAAGTGTTTTGTTAGCGTACATAGTCGCGAGAACAGATGCGCCTACTAAAATCGGAGAGCGCATTAAGCAGTATATGGTGATTGGAACCAGCACGTTAAGAGAAGTGCTTCCATCTGTTTCTGCGCGCCATTGGCCTATTGGGCTTTTAGGATCAATTGTTATTATTGCTCCTACGGCATATGCTGGAAATATAAAGCTAATTAAGCATAATAAGCTTTTGCTTGAAAATTTGGCATATGGACAAGCTCAGCCATATTCAAAAGCAATGGAAAATTTTAAGGATATTTTTAATATTTCTAGTTTTGACAGCAGGGAAGTGGGCATAAAGCTTTCTCAGTATATGGGCCAGCGCGCGCTTTCGGGCGAAATGACATTTAATGAATTGAATTCTGGATATTCTTTTTTAATTAACGCGCTCGACCAAGTAGTTGAGCAAAACCCAAAGGATGTAAGGCTCTTGCTTTCATACGGCAACACGCTTAATGTATATGGCGAGCTGCTTAGGCGCGAGGATGAAAGAGGCGCAATGCGAATTCTACAGAAGGCAGAGCGAATTTTGAGTGAAGCAGCAAGCCTTGGAACAGCTAGGCAGCAAGTATTTCATTCGCTTGCTAATAGCTACTTAATTATGGGAGATCGTGAAAAAGGCATTAAGACTTTGAGCGATACTGTTGAATTGCATCCAAACAACCCTACAACATATTGGCTTTTGGCATTCACGCATATCCAAGGAGGAAATTACGAGCTTGGCATTCAAGCCGCAGACAGCGCCTTAGACAACAACTATAGGTTCGCAAATGAGCGAGAAGCGCAGCCTGTGGCAAGCGCTCTTGCTGAATATGGAGACTATGAGCGACTTTTGCGGCTATATAAAAAAGTATCTCGTGATGTTGGAACTGGAAACGCGCAAGCAAAAGTTGCGGCTACACTTGCACAAATGGGGCAGAAAGATGAGGCAATTGAGGAAGCAGAAAAAGTATTAAAAATTGACATGTCGCTTAAGTCGCAAGTTGAAGACTTTATCAGAAAAGTAGAGGCAGGAGAGGATATAAATTTTATTAGTGAATAATATATGGCATTTAATAAAAAAGAAAAAACTATAGTAGCACTGGGCATAGCAGCGATATTCATTGCGACGGCATTCGCGGGTATTTTACTATATCAGAAATTACAGCCTGATATCGTAGTTGACCCTAATATTACAGATGCGTATAGCGTCCAATTACAAGAGGATCTTGCGGAAAAAGAGCAAAAGCTTATAGAAAATCCAAAAGAGATTGATACATTGCTTGAGGCAGGGCTTATAGAGCAGATGCTTGGTTTTTTAAGTGCGGCAGAGCGAAGGTTTAAGAAAGCGCTTAAAATAAATAAAGCTGACTATATTGCATATATGTATCTTGGCATTTTATACGATGAAATGGAGAGATTTGATAAGGCAGATGACATGTTGCGTATTTCAACCCAGCTTGAGCCGCGCGATCCAAAGCCGTTCCAGGCTTTGATTACTCTTTATAAGCAACATTATCCAGGTGAGGCAGATGAACTAGAAAACATATTTCGCGCAGCCAGCGATTTTACTAAAAGCCCAGAAATTTGGGCTGAATACGCGCAATTCTTGGAAGACCGCAGAGAATTTCGCCAGGCATGGATTTATTGGCAAGAGATAGTTAGCGCAGAGCCAGAAAATATAATAGCGAAAGAGAATGTAGATCGTCTTGGCGCGCAGATTGGTTCTACTAAATAAATTTTATAGATGAAGAATATCGCAAAAATAAAAATTCTAAGTTTATTCTTAATTGCTGCTATAATTTTGCCAGCAAATGTTTTTGGCGCAATCGTCCCAAATGACGAATTCTATAAGCAAGAGCAAGTTTCATATTTTAACCAGATTAATCTTCCGCAAGCTTGGGAAACCACAAAAGGTTCAAAAGACGTTATCATAGCAATTATAGACGCGGGAGTTGATACTGATCATCCAGATATTCTTTCTAATATGTGGTTCAATCGTGGAGAAAAGGCTTTAAACGGCATAGATGACGACAGCAACGGATTTGTAGACGATTTAAATGGATGGGATTTTATAGAAAATGATTCTGATCCCCATCCAAAGTTTAATAATGAATATTCTTTTGGCGGAGCAAACCACGGAACAACAGTTGCTGGGGTGGCAGCAAGCGTTACTAATAATAATATAGGACTAGCTGGAGTTTGCTGGAATTGCAAAATTATGGCTTTGCGCGCTCTTGATGCAAAAGGAGAAGGAACTACAACTGATATTGCAAAAGCAATTGACTATGCAATTCAAAATGGAGCAGACATAATTAATATGAGTTTTGTTGGGGGAGCAACTGATGCTGTTCTATCAGATGCAATTGATAGGGCGTATGAAGCTGGCATTGTTTTAGTTTCTGCAGTTGGCAATGATGCAGAGGACTCATTTATAATTGGAGGTGATTTGGATTTTAGGCCTTTATACCCAGCATGTAGCGACGGACCAGCTGGAATGAACCATATTATTGGGGTTGGTTCTGTTGACGAAGAAAGCATTAAATCAACATTCTCAAATTATGGATTTAACTGCATTGATATAAATGCTCCAGGAGATGGAGTTGCTGCGCCTCAATTATTTGATCCGAAGCTTGGGGAAGAGTTTGAGAGCAAATATCGCGGAGGATGGCGCGGAACATCCTTGGCTGCACCTTTTGTAACTGGTGTAGCTGGATTAATGAAATCAGTAAATCCAAAACTTACCAATGACCAAGTTCTCTCTATAATCCGAGAGACAGCGATTGATATAACAAAATTTAATATGCAGTTTTTTGGGCAGATTGGCGCAGGACTATTAGACGCAGGAGCTGCTGTTTCTAAAGCTGCTGAAACTGCGGGATTAGGGACTGCTAAAAAAGTATTATCATTTAGTTCTAAAAAAAGCATTTTAGTTTCTTCTGGAATAAATCGCCAAGTTTCCGCAATGATAACTGACAATCTTGGAGATGATACATATGAATGGCTGGCTTATCCAACATTTTTCCGCGGAGGAGCAGAATTAGTATCAGGCGACGTGGATGGAGATGGTGCGGCAGAAATTATAAGCGGAGCTGGAGGAGGGGGAGGCCCGCAAGTGCGCATCTTCAGCTCTCGCGGAGATGTAGAAGGCCAATTTTTTGCATATGATGCTACATTCCGAGGAGGAGTGCATATAGCAACAGCAGATTTTGATAAAGACGGAATTGATGAAATCGTGACTTCAGCTGGAGCAGGACTCTCAAGTGTTGTCAGAATTGTTGATAAAAATGGGAAAATTAAGTGGTCATTTAGCGTAACTGCAGAGGGCTTAAATGGCGGGGTTACTGTAAATGCGGCTGATATTGACTCAGATGGCGAGATTGAAGTGATAACAGGCACAGGAGGCGGTTCATTGCCATTAGTCCAAATATTTGATAAATTAGGTAATAAAGAAGCATCTTGGCTCGCATATCCAGAGTTTTTCCGAGGCGGTGTAAATGTGTCTGTAGGAGATGTGGATGCAGATGGGGCATTAGAAGTTGTAACAGCTGCAGGGGACGGAGGAGGCCCGCAAGTTCGCATCTTTTCATCAACAGGAACAGTAGAAGGACAGTTCTTTGCCTTTGAAGATACATTCCGCGGAGGGGCTCGGCTTGCAGTAGGTAATGTGGATGCGGATTCATCAGCCGAAATCATTGTTGGAAGCGGAATTGGGCGCGAATCAGAAGTTAGAGTCTTCAGCAAGTTCGGAGTTGGCTATGTTCAAGACAGCATGTTTGAAGTTTTTGAGGATGATTACCAAGGAGGGGTTCATGTTGGAATTTAATTTATATTTTTTAAAATAATTATATGCCAAAAATTAAAGGAGTTTTTAAAAAGAAAAATATCGTGGTAATAGGAGGCGCGGGATTTATTGGATCTCACATCTGCGAGATCATCGCTAAAGATGAGAACGCGCGAGTCATTTGCGTTGATAATCTTGTAACTGGCACAGTTACTAATATAGAGCCCTTATTGCAGTCAGAGGATTTTAAGTTTATTCGGCATGACATAACAGAGCCTATTGATCTTGCTAAATTTCCAGAATTAGCTGGTTTTGAGATTGAGTTTGAGGGTATTCAAGAGATCTACAATTGCGCAACTCCAACATCATACAAGCAAGCAAAGCGTTTTGCAATGGAAACCGCTTTAATGCACTCAATAGGCATAAAAAATATTTTAGATCTTGCCGAGAAGCACAGCGCAAAGGTTGTGCATTTATCTTCATCAGCAATATATGGGGATCCACCTCCAGAAAATAGCCATTTTAAAGAGGATTATTGGGGATTTGTAAGCAGCGTGGATGAGAGGGCCGCATATAACGAGGGAAAGCGATTCGCGGAAACCATGTGCGTGGTTTATTCACAAAAAACCGGGATTGACGTCAAAATAGCTAGGATTTTCGCTACATATGGGCCTCGTATGATTATGGCAGAAGGCAGGCATGCGCCAGATTTTGTTATATCTGCCTTAAGCAACAAAGATGTTGTTATTCATGGAGAAAAAGATGCTTCAAGCACGTTCTGCTATGTAAAAGACACAGTAGAGGGTATTATGAAGCTTATGGATTCAAAGGAAAAAGGCCCTATGAACATAGGAAGCGATGATGACCATAAGTTAAGCGATGTAGCGCAAAAAGTTATTGATGTTGTAGGATCTAAATCCAAAATCAAGTTTGAAAAATCCCATTCAGGCATGCACAAGCAAGGAGTTCCAGATATTAAGCTTGCAAAAGACACTATTGGCTGGTTTCCTGTTGTTAAGCTGGATGAAGGACTAAAAGAGACAGTTGATTATATGCGCTCCACTCAATCGCACTATGAACAGCAAGGCTTGTGGGATGAGAGCACGCTTGATCGTAAAGAATAGTTATGAAAATCATAGCAACTGGTGGGGCTGGCTTCATTGGATCACATTTAGTAGATAGATTAGTAATCAAGGGTCATCATGTGATGATCCTTGATGATTTTAGTTCTGGAAATCGTGAATTCGTAAATCCAAAAGCAGAATTATCAGAAACAGATATTCGGGATACCGATGCGGTCAATGACGCATTTTCGTCTTTTGGGCCAGAAGTCGTATTTCATCTTGCGGCTCAAATAGATCTTCGGGAGAGTTTAGAAAATCCAGAAAAGTCATATGAAGTAAATGTTACTGGCTCAAAAAATGTCATCCGAGCCTCTCAAAGTTTCAATGTTAAAAAAGTCATCTTTGCTTCGTCAGGTGCTGTGTATGGAGACAGTCAAAATCTTCCTATCAAAGAATCCGAACCAATTACAAAATCTACACCTTATGGCGAGCAAAAAGCAGAAATTGAGAAAGCGCTCAAGGAATCTGGAATTCCATCAATTGTATTAAGATACGCAAATGTATATGGGCCTCGCCAAGGAACTATAGGCGAAGGAGGTGTAATTGCTATATTTTGTAAGAAATTGATTAGTGACGAGCCTTTAACCATCTTCGGATCAGGTGAACAGACGCGTGATTTTATCAATGTAAATGATATTGTGTCAGCAAATATCGCGGCTCTTGAATCAAGCCAAAAATTTGGTATATATAATGTGTCTACTGCTCATGAAACTAGCATAAATGATATTACTAAAAAGTTATTGACAATTTCAAATAAGAGTGTCAAAGTTGAGCGTACAGAACCAGTCTTGGGCGAGGTATTGCATAATAGTTTAGACAACAGCAAAATTAGAGAAAAATTCGCATGGTCGCCTAAAATTGATATTATTCAAGGGCTTAAAGAAACATGGGACTGGTTTAGCAAGAATCTATGAAGCTATCAATAATCGGCGCAGGTTATGTGGGGCTTGTTACAGGAGCAAGCTTTGCTGAATTAGGACATGATGTAACAATCATGGATATTGATGATGAAAAAATCCGCAAATTGGAAAAAGGAATCATCCCAATCCATGAGCCAGGCTTAGATAGGTTAATTGATAAAAACAGCGATAGAATAAGCTTTACCACGAATATGGAACAGGTTGTGCGCGAGGCAGATATACACTTTATCTGCGTGTGGACGCCTCCTTTGGAGGATGGAAGCGCTGATTTAACAGCAGTTCGCTCGGTTGCCAGAGAGCTAGGAAAGAATTTTAAAAAACTTAAAGCCAAGAATCAGATTGTAGTTACCAAGAGCACGGTGCCGGTTGGCACAGGTAAAAAAATACGCGCTTTAATTCGGCAGACATATAAAAACGAGTTCAGCGTTGTATCAAATCCAGAATTTTTGCGCGAGTCGCAGGCAGTGGCTGATATGATGCGGCCGGACAGAATCATAATAGGAAGCAATGATAATATAGCCGCGCAAAAAGTGGCTGAAATCTACAAAGATGTTAAAGCTCCTATTATTATCACAGATCTTGCAACAGCTGAAATGATTAAATACGCGGCAAACGCGTTCCTCGCAACAAAAATTTCATTTATAAATGAAGTTGCAAATGTATGCGATCTTGTTGGCGCTGATGTGGAGCAAGTAGCAGAAGGCATTGGAAGCGACAAGCGCATAGGCAAATCATTTCTTAAGGCAGGCATGGGATATGGGGGCTCGTGCTTTCCAAAAGATGTGCGTGCTTTGCATCAATTTTCAAATGACAGTGGATATGATTTTAAGCTGTTAAAATCAGTAATTGAAGTAAATGAGCAGCAGCGCAATTTAATAATTGATAAGCTGAATAAGCATCTTAAGATAATGAATGGAAAAAATATTCTTGTACTTGGGCTTGCTTTTAAGGCGTATACTGATGATGTGCGCGAGTCTGTTGCAATTGATGTTATAAATCGCTTGCAAAAAGAAGGCGCAAACATCAGCGCATATGATCCTTTGGCTTTAATTAACGCGCAAAAGCACTTGGGAGAGGATGTGATTTTTGTAGGCAAGGCATATGACGGAGCTCAAGGCGCTGACGCGATTGTGATTGCGACTGAATGGCCAAATTTCAAAGATTTGGACTGGCCAAGCATAAAAGATTTAATGCGCAAGCCTTTAATTATAGACGGCAGAAATCTTCTTGATCCAAATGAAATGCGAAGAATGAAGTTTACATATGAGGGGGTAGGGAGAGGGTAATATGAATATAGTAGTAATTCCAGCATATAATGAATCATCTAAAATATTTCATTTAGTTCAAAGCGTGAAAGCCTTGAGTTATGAAGTAGTTGTTATTGATGACGGATCAAATGATGCTACGTTAATTGAGGCTCAACGCGCAGGTGCTGTTGTACTGCGCCATTTCGTAAACAGAGGATATGGAGCTGCTTTAGAAACAGGAAATCAATGGGCATTACGTCATAGCTATGATGTCATAGTTCACTTTGACGGAGATGGCCAGCATAATGCAGAAGAGATTAAAGATATGATTGCTCCGATTCAAGAAGGTGTTGCTGATGTGGTAATTGGATCGCGTTTCTTATCAAATCATGAAACATTGCCTATTATCAGAAAAGTTCTTATCAAGTTCGCGGTTTTATTCACATGGATATTTTCTAGCATCAAATTAACTGATGCTCATAATGGATTTCGAGCGTTCTCGCGTGGCGCGCTCGCGGTCATTCAGTGCAGGCAAGATGGAATGTCGTACGCGTCAGAAGTAATTGACCAGATTGCGGAGCATAAACTTAGGATCAAAGAAGTTCCAGTTACTATCCAATATACTGATTATTCAAAAGCAAAAGGAGAGAGCAATATTAAAAAGATGCTAGTAGGGTTAAAATTTTTATGGGGGAAAGTGATTAAATAATATGCCAATACAAATTATAACAACCATTGTTGTGCTATTCTTGATAACTCGCGTAGGCACTAGGTTAAAGCGAAAAGAAATAACTTTCAAAGAAGCAGTTTCTTGGGGCGTAGTTTGGTTTGCAGTAGGAATTGTTGTTCTGTATCCTCAAATAGCAGATAAGGTCGCTCAATTAGTGGGGCTTAAGACTGCGACTGGAATTGATCTAGTTGTCTATATTGCTGTTGGCTTGGCTTTTTATCTAATCTTTCGCTTATTTGTTCATATAGAGCGCATAGAGCGCGACATCACAAAAGTCATACGACATATTGCTTTAAAAGATAAACATGAAAAATAGCATTGCTGTGATAATCGTAACATATAACAGCACCAAATGGATCGCGAATTGTTTGCGGTCTGTTTTTAAAAGTGAGTATCCAGATAAGTTTGATGTGGTAGTTGTGGACAATGCATCAGAAGATAATTCAGTTGAAATAATAGAAAAAGAATTTCCTGAAGTTGATTTAATTAAATTGCATGAAAACAAAGGATTTGTAGGTGGCAACAATGTTGCAATTAAAGAAGTATTGCGCCATAAATACGAATATATGCTTCTTTTGAATCCAGATACAATCGTCGCGCCAGACCTTTTATCAAACATAGTTAAAGTTGGAGATCGCAGTCAAGTTGGAATTGTGCAAGGAATGTTGGTGTTGGGCAATGAAAGGTCATTAACTAATAACATGGGTAATGCAATGCATTATCTTGGTTTTGGATTTGTAAAGCATTATCGCGAGCAAGTTAGTGATTGGGATAATCGCGAGCCGTTTGAGATTGGTTATTCATCTGGGGCGTGCATGCTTATTAAGCGCGAAGTTATTGAACAAATAGGATTGTTAGATGAAAAGTTTTTTATGTATCACGAGGACTTAGATATTTGCTGGCGAGCGCGACTCGCGGGCTATAAAATTATGATTGCGCCAAAGGCTGTGTGTTATCACTATTATGAATTTAACCGCAACAAAGAAATGTTCTATTGGACAGAGCGCAACAGATGGGCAGTGCTTTTGCAGAATTATTCACTCGGAATTTTGTTGATGCTTGGCCCTATTTTGTTTATTATAGAATTAATGGTGATTATATACAGCACTATGTCTGGTTGGCTGTTTTATAAGTTAAAAAGCTATGTTTGGATTTTGGTAAATCTATTTGCGATTCTTTCAAAAAGATGGAAAGTTCAGTTAAATAGAAAAGTAAGTGATGATCAAATTATGAAGCACATGGATATTGAACTTAAAATGTCAGAAGTTGATAATGATATATTAAAACAAATTGTTAATCCAATGCTGAAATTCTATTTCAGAATTATCAAAGGAGTTCTTTAACATGAAAAAGAAAATTGCAATAGTAACACCAGTGTTTCCGCCATATCGTGGAGGTATTGGAACTGTAGCACAACAGCATGCTCGTTTGTTGTCTGAACGCGAGCAAAAGGTGACTGTATTTACACCTGATTATGGAAATACGTCAAGGCAGAACAGTCAAGAATCATATGCTGTTAATCTAATTAATCCTATTATCAAATACGGAAATGCGGCATATGTTCCCCAGCTTAAGCATCACTTAAAAGATTTTGATACTGTTATATTAGAGTATCCTTTTTTTGGGGGCATGCGCGCA
Organism: bacterium; assembly: GCA_002687895.1. Lineage (GTDB taxonomy): Bacteria > Patescibacteriota > Patescibacteriia > UBA2169 > UBA2169 > UBA2169. The sequence goes on from NZBL01000006.1 coordinate 11,192, forward strand.
GTGTATGAAGCAAAAAAGAAGTATAATTTTAAACTCATTACATATTATCACATGGATGTTGTCGCGGGAGGGCTAAAAGGATTGGTGTTTTGGTATGCGACAAAATTCTTTTTGCCAAATATTGTTAAAGCGTCAGATATAGTTCTTGCGTCTTCTAGTGATTATGCAAAGCATTCTAATCTTGGTAAGTTTTGGGATGAGCGCAATCAAAAATTCAAGGTTCTGCCAATTGGAATAGATACAGAACTATTTCATCCTGCAAGCAACGAATCAAACGAGAATATAGTGCTATTTGTTGGAGGATTAGACAGGGCTCATTATTTTAAAGGAGTGCAATATCTCATACAGTCAATTCCACTTATACAAAGCCAAGATTTTAAGGTTGTCATAGCTGGCAAAGGCGAACTTATAGGTGAGTATCAGCAGTTAGCGCGTGAGCTTGGAGTTGCTGATAAGGTTGAATTCACTGGCGCAGTATCAGACGAGGAATTAGTTAAACTATACCAAAAGGCAAGTGTTACTGTTTTGCCGTCCATTGACCAATCTGAAGCGTTTGGTATAGTTTTAATAGAATCCATGGCAAGTGCCGTTCCTGTGATAGCATCGGATTTGCCGGGTGTCAGGTCAGTATTTGAAAATGGAAAATCTGGATTTTCAGTTAAACCAAAAGACATTAATCAATTTGCAGATAAAATATCATTCATTCTAAATCATCCTCAAACAAGGAGGGAAATGGGAAATGCCGCACGAATTCGTGTGCAAGAAAAGTATAACAATACCGTTATTGGGGACGCTCTTTTAACTTTATGCAGTTTATAACCATAAGGGGGAGGTTATGCAAGTTCTTGAAGTGCGTTGCGTTGGAAATACTATAGTGTCTTATGACGAGAGGGGGCTGCTGATTAAAGCAATTTTGCATAATGTTCAACAACTATTTGACAATAGAACGCGCAAAACAGTAGAAGTGGAAGTTAATGAGAACATAACTGATCGGCTTTATTGCAAGTGTGATCTAGGATTAAAGGTTCAGATTTGCATCCCAGACATACACGCAATGAGCCTGCTTGGTTTGCAAAGATATAACCAAGAAATACTTTTCCAGTTGAATGGAAAATGAGGAGATGGGTTATGAACCGCGTAAGTTCGTGGCCGTGATGTGACATAAGAAATGTTGCATCACGGTTGTTTTTTTACTTTTCATGCGCTACTATTCTTAGTAATGAAACGATTTTCTATACAACTAACAATGCTTGTTGTAGTGGTTGTGCTTTTGTATTTTAATTGGATAAGTTGGCATGAATTTGTAATTGGCGCTGTTGGGCTTATTGTATACTATTGGGTGAACACTATTGTATGGTCAAGTATCGTTGAGCGAGTATTGTCCACGAACAAAGCATGGTCGCGCGTGTTTGGATTTTTGGTTGGATTTTATTTATCTGCCATGGCAGCGGGTATCCCTGTAGTTGTGTGGAGGTATGATCGCTTAAGTGTTGCTCTTGCATTGTTTTTAGTTGGATTGGTTGGGCTTTTGATTAGCGCTTTAGTTAATCGTCATCCTGAACAAGTCCCGCGAATGCGGGACGAAGTGAAGGATCTTGTGAATCACACTCAAGCATTATTAACTAGATTCTTCACGCAGCTATCGCGCGTTCAGAATGACATGGTGTTATTTACAATTCTTTCAGCATTGTTTATCTTCTTCATCTTCCATGCCCGAACAGGAGTGTACATTCTTTCGCCTTGGGATGCGCTGTCATCATTTGTATTGATGCTGTTTTTTGTGTTGACGTTCATTGTTGTGCGCATGGTGTTTTCTGGACGATCAATCGGTTTGGTGCTCGCAGTCATAATAATATTTTCATACATGACTCACAGTTATCTTACAGTAATTTATGAGACCGGATTTGGAGGAGATAAATGGCGTCACTTAGGAGCAGAGCAATGGGTTCAAGAAGGAAATATATACACTCCAAGCATTTGGGGCGAGGAAAGGTCTACTATTCATTTTGGTCCTATAGCAGTTCCAGAGGCGCTTGTAGCAGGTAATAAGACATCATATGCGCCACAATGGTCTACTACAATATTTTTAGCTGAATCACTGGGAGTTGATATTTTTTGGATTGATTTGTTATTAGTATTTTTGTTATGGTCTATGTTTTTGCCTTTGATTTTGTTTTTGTTTGGAAGGCTGATATTTGAAAACGACAGATTGGGATTGCTGTTCGCGTTTTTACCAACTCTTTTTTATACGTTTCAATCAGAAGGCGCAATTACAATTCCAGTTTCATTTGGGCATTTATTCTTTTTCTTTGTTCTTCTAATATGGATGTTTTACGCGAAATCAGGAAAGCGATCAGCCTTATACGCGGCAAGCGCTTTGTCAATAATATTTTATTGGGGCTATATATTAAACTTTTTTGTTTTAATCGGAGTTGGAATTCTATCAATCGCTTTCAGGCGTTTATTTTTAGAAAAAAAACATTGGTACAAGTTTAAACTTAAATTTGGTTTTAGCGACAAAAGAATAATGATACGAGATAGGACTATATTTGTATTACTTGTAATTGTTTCAATTTTTGTGATTCCTTTTTTGGAGGTCTTTCAAGGATTATCCAGTTATCTTCCGGGCTCATTTTCTGGCATAGGAATATTAGATGCCTTAGCAAATTCATTTGGAAGATTATCTGGATTTATAGGAGTGATTGTTCCACCAGACTTTATTGACCAAGGAAATTTTTTATATAATCAAACTAAAGAAAGTTTATCTCGTTTGCCTTTATTCTCCTATCGAGTCGTACCGTTTATTGTTTCAATGATTGTCTGGGTAACTATTGCTTGGGGAATGTATAGATTGCGAAAATATTATCAAGATCAAAAAGTACTGGTTTTGCTTGGAGTACTTTTTTTGGTAGCTTTGGGTTCATTCTTCATCTCTTGGTCATTTACAGAAGGGGTTCATATTCTTGCACGCCGTCTTAACGAAACAATTGTTTTCTTCATGATTCTATTCCTAGGATGGGGAATTTGGTTATTCTTGGAAGATAAGAGAATTAAAATTCCTCATCATAAAAAAGTATTAGCTATAACATTTGTGTTATCATTTATTGCAACTTCTACATATGCGTCTGGCCCTAAACTTCAGTTGGTAACCGCAGATGAATTAGAAGCCGCGCGCGTGGTCTGGAGTGAGCATCAAAATGACCCAGAACCATACTGCGTCATCGCCAATACATGGCCACTCCTCGGATTAGAAGCAGTATCTGGACGCAAAATTACTGCAGGCAACTTTCCAGTGTACCAAGAATATGCCCAGCCAGAGCGTGTGAAAATTTTTGAGGGTATGTCAAAATCTCCTTCACAAACATGGATAAATGGCGCGTTCGCGGTCACAGACGCTTCTGTGTGTTATTATATGACTGAAAACAGGTGGATTAATGATCGCGTTCTAGATAAGACAGTTGATTTGCTTGGTGAACCGAGGAGAGTGGGGGAAGTTTATGTTTGGAGATTGACTCAATAGTGATTTTGTGATTTCATACACATGAGCGTTGGTCTTTGTAAAAAACTCTAAACTAAGGAGGACATAGTCATGGATAAAACAGTTGCTTTGCTCGTGGTCGCATCATTTATGGCTGGAGGCATAGTTCACGAAGCTTCGATTACGGCCTGGATTATAATAGTTTTTGGCGGAGTTGGTACTGCTTGGATTTTTCCTGTTATAAGTGCCCATGAAAAGACCACAACTGAAGATCCATACGTCAAGCTGGAGGGTGAACTAAAAGAAGCTCTTTCTGATTTTGCGAAAGCCATCAGGAAAGATGTCATTAATGAAGTAGGTGCGATGCAAAAGAAGAGTTCATGATCATTTTTCGTATGGCATCAACCAGCTCGCACACTAAACATTCGCAAGCGGGTTGTTTTTTTTAGGGATTATTGTATACTATAGTATATGGATAAAACAGCAACTTCAACAAAAGTTTCTGAATCTACACAGCATGCTCGTGCGTTTGAAGACGCACGTGAAGCTGTTTTTACGTTGCGCGATTCAAGGTCATCACTTTCACCACAAGAAAAGGAAACACTAAGTATTTTGATGGATAAGGAGTTAATGGGTCAACTTAACACTAGCTTGCGCGATGCGAGAGATGGTAAGGTTGAACCTCTAGAGAATATACTTGATTAAGTATGTATCGGAGGATAATTACTTCTTCTGCAAAGCGATCACTTAAAAAGTTGCCTCGCAAAGTTCGTGAAGACTTATTGGAAGAATCTAAAATTCTGGAAACAAATCCATTGGCCGGGAATAAACTCTCTGGTCCTTTGTATTCTTTATACTCGTTCCACTTTAAATCAGACAACGTCAATTATAGGATTGCGTATACAATTGATCGCGGCAAACATGAAGTTGTAATTCATTTAGCTGATACAAGAGAAAATTTTTATCAGAAATTAAGAAGATTATTTAAGTAAATTTCTCGGAAACAAACCTTTCTCTAACCATGATAGGATTGTTTTGTTAGAGACATTAATATTTTTTTGAACATGATTTCTTTTTTTAGCCATTTTTAATATTCCCATTTCTCCTGCAACAAGCGTTTTTAATATGACGATGGGTCTGCCCTTGAGCGTGTAATAGATCAATAACAAGAGACGCCCAATTCCAATCCAGATGATTTGCCTTATCATGAGCCACATTGGAAGATTAGTAAATTCTGTCCAAAATAAATTGCGATATGTGTGATACACGCTAAAGTCACTTAACTTGCCATGTATAGCAGAACCTTTGTGATATATAATTGCGTCTTTTGCAAACGCTGGTTCAAACGCAAGGTTCCTAGCGCGCCAACCTAAATCCAAATCTTCCGCATAAGCAAAATAGGACGGATCAAAGTAATAATTATTAATTCTAATCGCCTCAAGAAGTTTTTTTGAGTATAGGGCACATCCAGCGCTTGGACAGAATAGTTTCTGTGTTTCTTCTAATCGATTAAAAGGCAATCCGCTTTTCATCAAAACAATTCCAAGATTATCTACCTTGTCGCGGTCATGGTAATTTATCATGCGAGGAGCGATCATGTCAGCATTATCAAGTTTATGAATCATTTCTGACAAAAAGTTAGGTTCAACTGTTGTGTCATTATTGAGTATTAATATAGCATCTATTTTGTCATCACTAAGAGCTGCGCGAATGCCAACATTATTACCTTCTGCAAAACCAAGATTATGGTCATTCTGAATCAATTTAATCTCATCGCCAAACTCATGCTTTAGCATTTCAGCATGATTAACTGAATCGTTGTTCACGATCAAGATTGAGTAGTCTTGATAATCAATTTTTTGCAATGATTCAATGCACTTTTGCGTGTCATCTAGGTTCTGGTAATGCAGAATAATTACTGCAATATGTGGTTGTTTCATACAATAGGTATGGTAGTATATGCATATGAAAGAAACAAGGCAAATACTACTTATTTGGCGCGGAATATTAGCGATTGCGTCAGTAGCTCTGCTTGTTTGGCTGTTCTACGAGAACCTTGTGCCAACAGGTACATTGGTTTTGGAATATAAAAAAGAAAGCGCAACTTCGCCGATTTCTGACTTGCATCCAGATAAGCGCATAATTGAATTATCAGAAGATGGAGATAATCAGCGCTTTTTTGTTGATCCTGTTTATTTTGATGCTAAAGTGCCTCGCGAGTTTGAGACAGTAACAGTTGATATAGCTTGGCAAAACCAATCCCAGCCAATTTTAGAATTAGGAGCGCGCAAGATCCGCGGTAGCTGGGGATTTGTTTTAAAGCCTTTGCAGAACAAGATTATAGATAATTTAGATTGGCCTTGCCAAACATATGACAAAGTAATGTTCTGCCAAAAGGAAAATAAGTATCAAAATTTATCATCGCTTTTATCTGATCCTCCGCAAGAATCAATACTTTCATATAATTACGTGCTTCCAGAAAATGTTTCACATGACATCATGAACGTTAATACTGATATCTCAAATTATAATTATCTTGTGGCAACTTATGTGTCTCCAGAATCATTAGGAGATGATTGGTTTCACAAACAAGTAGCATATAAATGGCAGGATTTTGCTTTGCATATAAATGAGATAAGTTTCCTCGTCTCTGCGCCAGAATTGCACAAAGGACATGGGCAGATAGTGTTGGGAGATATCTCAATCATCCTCAAAAGAAACCCTTTAGATTGGCAGGGATTTTGGGAGTATGTTTTTAATCAGGCAAAGCGTTTGAAAAAATAATATGAAAAAGCACCTAATTCTAAAACTCAATACAGAATTATTCCGAGCATCCGGCATTTTAACATTAATATTATTTCTTCTTGAAACTTTAAAAGAAGGATATGTTTCGTTTTATTTGAATCCGGTAATTGTATTAGTTATTTTTTTAGTGTCAGGTGTTGTGTGGCTGTTTGACAAGAATGAACCTGATTCAACATTCACATTAAGTGAACGTTGAATTTGCTTGATTTTTGGGCATATTTTGGTATAATACGCGTATATGATAGAAGGCGTTATTATAAAAAAATTAGAAAAGTTTAGCGATGAGCGCGGGTGGCTTTGTGAGCTTTGGCGTGGTGATGAAAGTGACTACAATCCAGTTATGGCATATTTATCTAAAACAGAGCCAGGAGTTGTTCGCGGCCCACATGAGCACAAAGAGCAATCTGATGGATTTGTGTTTGCAGGACCTGGAAATTTTAAACTATATCTTTGGGAAAATCGTGAAGGAAAGTCTAAATACCGTGAATTAGAATCTTTAGAGGTTGGCGAGAGCAATCCAGTAATGGTAATTGTGCCGCCTGGAGTGGTACATGGGTATAAGTGCATTTCAGATATTCCAGCGTATAATATCAATCTTCCTGATAAGCTTTATAAAGGAGAAGGCAAAAAAGAAGAAGTTGATGAGATACGTTGGGAAAAAGATCCAAAATCACCATTTAAAATAGAATAATATGGATGACTGTATTTTTTGTAAAATAGTTTCAGGGGAGCTTCCTTCTCATAAAATATATGAGGATAGTGATATTCTCGTGTTTTTAGATATTAACCCAGTTAATCCTGGACATACTATGGTAATTCCAAAAAAGCACTATAATGATCTGCTTGATATTCCAACTGAACTCGCGGCAAAGTGCGTTGAAGTTACCAAAAAAGTAGCCCCAGCTGTAATGAAAGCAGCTGATGTTGATGCGTTTCACTTTGATATCAATAATGGCGCAGGCGCTGGCCAAATTATTTTTCATACGCATTTTCATATTCAGCCGCGCTCAAAAGAAGATGGATTAAAGCTTTGGCTTGGAACTCCTACGGATCAAGACAAGCTCGCTAAAATGGCTGAATCAATCAAAAAAGAATTATGAAATTATTAATCACAGGAGGAGCTGGATTTATTGGCTCTAACTTTATAAGGCATATTCTAAAAAATTATCAAGAAGATAGTATTATTAATTTTGATAAGCTTACATATGCTGGAAATCTTGAAAATTTAAAAGAGATAGAGTCAGACAAGAGATATTCATTCATAAAGGGTGATGTAACTGATGTTAATGCAGTCAAAGACGCATGCAAGGGTGTAGATGCAGTAATTCATTTTGCGGCAGAGTCGCATGTAGATAGATCAATTCATTCTGGACATGAATTTATCCACACAAATGTATTTGGCACTCAAGTAATCATAGACGTGGTTCATGAACTCAAAATTCCAAAAATGATCCTAATCAGCACAGATGAAGTATATGGTGATATTGAATCGCCTAACAAATCAAAAGACGGAGACGCATTCAAGCCCTCAAATCCTTATTCAGCATCAAAAGCAGGAGCAGAATCATTAGCTATTGCAGCCCACAGAACTCATGAAGTGCCAATCATGATTACGAGATCAACAAATAATTACGGATTTTATCATTTTCCAGAAAAACTACTACCTTTATTTATAACAAATTTATTAGATAACAAGAAAGTTCCTTTGTATGATGGAGGAACTCAAATTCGTGATTGGTTGTATGTAGAGGACAACTGTAAGGCAGTTGATTTGGTTTTGCGTAAGGGCAGCATTGGTGAAGCATATGACATTGCACCTGAAAATGATCCAGAGGTCACAAATGGAGAAATTACAAAAATGATTCTTGCGATCTTGAATAAAGGAGAGGATATGATTGAGCCAGTTGAGGGTTTGCGTCCTGGACATGATCAGCGATATGCGGTAGATTCCTCAAAGATTAGATCATTAGGGTGGAAACCGTCAGTGTCGCTCAAGCAAGGTCTAGAGCAGACTATACAATGGTATCAAGATAATCGCGTTTGGTGGGAAAATGTTAAAACAGGGGATTATCAAGAATACTACAAAAAGCATTACGGAAATTAGAATATATGAAAACAGTTATCCTAGGGAGCAAAGGAATGCTTGGATATGAGCTTGATAAAGTATTTAGTAATTATGATCCTATATTGTTAAGTAAAGATGATTTGGATATTACTGATAAGGATCGCGTCAAATTCAAGATAAATGAACTTAAGCCAGAACTTATCATCAACGCGGCCGCATACACTGGTGTGGATGGCGCAGAGGAAAACGAAGAATTAGCAACTAAAACCAACGGACATGCTGTTGGTTATATCGTTGAAGCGTCTAGCAAAATCAATGCAACACTCGTACATTTTTCTACTGATTATGTGTTTGACGGATCTAAAAAACAAGGGTATACAGAGTATGATAAACCAAATCCAATTAATGCATATGGACGCTCAAAATTGGCAGGTGAAAACGAGATCCTTCGCTTCACTCCCGCCACTACGGCGGGCAGGCAGGATGACAAATTAAAATACTATATCATCAGAACCTCTTGGTTGTATGGCGAGCATGGAAAGAATTTTGTTGACACCATGTTGTCATTATCAAAAAAAGGAGAACTAATCAAAGTAGTTGATGATCAGTTTGGCTCGCCAACATATACTATTGATCTTGCACTTGCGACGCGTCAGATCATAGAAGATAAACGTCCATCAGGAATCTATCATAGAACTAATAGCGGAATTACAAGCTGGTATGATTTTACAAAGGAAATATTTAATGCGTTTGACGTCAAAACTGATGTAGCGCCATGCGCGTCAAATGAATTCCCAAGACCAGCAAAGCGCCCTAAGTATTCAATTTTAAAGTCAACAAAGTTGCCAGAAATGCGGCCATGGCAAGAGGCATTGCAAGATTACAAATCAAATCAATAATATGAAAGGAATAATACTCGCAGGAGGCGGCGGAACTAGGTTAAGTCCTTTGACCAAAGTCACTTCAAAACAGCTGCTTCCTATATATAACAAGCCAATGATATACTACCCTTTAGAAACTCTTGTTAAGGGCGGTATAAAAGAGATTTTGATAATAACAGCTCCTGACAGAGCTGGGGATTTTTTGCGTTTGCTTGGAAGCGGAAAAGAATTAGGAATCAAATGCACATATGAAATTCAAGACAAGCCAGAAGGCATTGCCCAGGCATTTACTATTGGAGAGAATTTTATCGGCAATGACAATGTGGCGTTGATTTTAGGAGATAATATTTTTGAAGATGATTTTTCCGAGCAGATTCGGTCATTTAAAAGCGGGGGACATGTGTTCGCCAAAAAAGTTCCAGATCCGGAAAGGTTTGGCGTGGTTAAGTTTGATGAAAATCAAAAGGCATTGCAGATAGTAGAAAAGCCAAAGCAATGGATATCAGATTACGCTGTTACTGGATTATATCTCTATGATAACCGCGTTATTGAGGCCGCAAAAAATCTTAAGCCAAGCGATAGAGGCGAGCTTGAGATAACAGATGTAAATAATGTCTTTTTAGAAAAAGGCGAACTAACAGTNAGCACAGTAAATGGCGCATGGCTGGACGCTGGAACTTTTGATTCTTTGTTAGAGGCTAATCTCTTGATTGCCAAAAGGGAAAAATCCAATGTCCTTAAGTGAGAGCTGAAGTATATTTAGATTGTCTGATGCATCAACGAAAGTTAAGGCATCATATCTGCCAATAAATTGTATATCGCGTATTCCAGAACTATTATCCAGCAAAGTAGTGCTTCTGGGATCGCTGGAAGAGCCAAGCTCGCTTACCCTGAGTTCGTTTCCGACAGTATAAAACACATGCAAAATATCATCTGTTAAGGAAATGGATGATATTGGCTTTGAATAGCGCGTTATTAGCTTGGATTCTGGATTTTGGGGAATAATAGAAATTGGAGTTGTAAATGAATAAACATATATTCCAGATCCGTCAGAATATGAAATCATTTCTCCATTTTGCGACCAAAGAATTTCCTTTACATTTGGAATAATTAGGACAGAATCTTTTCTAAGAGGAGGCTTGATGCCTGGATCAATAATAGTTAATTGCAAAGTGCGCGAGTTTTTCAAAGCGATTTTCTTTTTGCTGGATTTTATTATTTTATCTCCAAGAATTGGCGTAATTTCCGGGATTAAGTGGATTACAGAAGGATCGCTTGTTTCTATCCAAGAAAGAATCATATCATCTGCTGAGTTATTTGAAAGAAATATAATCCTATTATCAAGAGCCAAATATTCAAGAATGGGCTCTCTATAAATTGTCCTTTGCGTACGCAGTAAAAAGTTCAGCCTAATAAGAGTATTTTTGCTTGTTAACGCGTATATTGCGGATTTGTTTATGGGATCCCATTGCAAGTCTTTAATATCAGACGCGGCTATTTGGGAAATATTTATTATTCTTTCAAAAGCATTGGCATCAACAACAACATATTCTGTTTCTATACCATCTTTCCTAGCAATCAAGATTTGATCTGAATGAGGGGACCAGCTGAATTGTTCAAGAGGCTTTTTGGAAAGGTTGGCTATTAAAGTGTCTTTTTGGTTAAGAGTATTAAACAAGCGCAGTTCATTATCAACTGTAGTATAAGCGAGCTTGTCAAAGCTGTTATTCCACCAATATTTATGAATTTTTTTATCAAGAACTTGAATTGGGTCTGATTCTGAAAAAAGCTTTACGCGCTCTTCAAACGTGGTTATTCTTGGCTTGATTTCAATTTCCTTTTCCCAAGAATGATAGCCCTCCAGCTCAAGCAGTAGATTTATTTTTCCAGGTAGTATAGTATTAAGTATTGTTGGAGTTGATTCTGGTATTTGCTCTCCATTTAGGAATATAGAGGCATTTTCTGGATAAGTTTTAGCTACCAAGCTCCCTGTTTCAACCACTCTATTATATTTGAAATCATACCTAAAGCCAGCTGTATATAATACCAATGGCGGAGCAACAACAAAAAAAATAACTATAAATGACAAATATAATATTCTGCGAGTTTTTAGAGTCATATGTCTAAGTTCATAATCAAAGGAGGAACCAAGATTAATGGAGAATGGAAAGTTCAAGGAATGAAAAATGCGGCAACACCTGTATTAGCTGCAAGTATTTTAACGCGCGAGCCAGTTATTATCCATAATATACCTCATATAAAGGATATTCACCACATGCTGGAGATTTTGGAGGATCTAGGGTCTAGCTTAGAATGGACAGGCGATCACACCCTTAAAATCCACACTCCAGAAATCAAAAAACATGAAATGGATTATCTGCTAACCAAAAGAATGAGGTCATCTGTTCTGCTGATGGGGCCAATGCTAGCAACACTTGGAAAAGTACGAATTCCAGAGCCAGGAGGCTGTAATATAGGGAACAGGCCTTTGGATGCCCATTTTAAGGGATTTGAAGCTTTAGGCGCAAAGGTGGAACGCGGGCAAGATGCGTACTATACAATAACAGGTAATGATTTGCAAGGGGGTGAAATTGAGTTGATAGAAAAAAGCGTTACTGCAACTGAAAATGTTCTTATGGCAGCAAGCAGAATCCCTAGTCAAACAATTATCAAAAACGCGGCTCAAGAACCTCACATAGTTTGCTTGTGTGATATGCTTTCAAAAATGGGAGCAGAAATTTCTGGAGCTGGAACATATGAGATATCAATCAAAGGAAATTCAGAGCTAAAAGGAGTTGAATTTGAAGTAATTCCAGATCAGCTGGAAATAGGAACAATCGCTATACTAGCAGCCTTGTGCGGAGGCGAGATTAAGATAAGCCCAGTAGTTTCACAAGACATGAAAGCAGTCAAACAAGCTCTAGAAAATGCTGGAGTTGATGTAAAGGAAGAAAATAATCAATGGATAGTAAAAGGTTCAAAAGAAAATCTTAAAGCTTTTGTTATAACAACAGCGCCTCACCCCGGGTTTCCTACAGATCTGCAGGCTCCTTTTGGATTGCTAGCCACCCAAGCAAATGGATCTAGCATAATAAATGATCCAATGTACGAGAACCGTTTAGGATATATTGATGAACTTAAAAAAATGCAAGCACGCGCAGAAATCAAAGACGCGCATACAGCAGAAATCAATGGCCCAGCAAGACTCAAAGGAGCGGCATTAAACAGCCTAGATCTCCGCGCCGGCGCAACGCTCATAATCGCGGCTTTAATAGCGGACGGAGAAACAGTTCTCAACGAAGCAGAAAACATTGACAGAGGATATGAGAGAATTGATGAGCGCTTAAGAGCGCTAGGAGCTGACATTACAAGAGTTGAGTGAGCGCAAATGCTGTGGTAAGATAAGGTCATGAATATATTTAGGAAATATAGCATTGTATATATAGCAGTCGCAATAATTGCCGCAGCATTTGTGGCTGGTTTTTATATTGGAAAAGGTGAAAAAGAGATTGTCGTGGTCAATAAGCAGGGAGAGCCAGTTGAATCCGGAGAAGTTACAATCAATGCAAGCCAGGTAAAGACATATTTAGGAGAAGATATTAATTTTGATATTTTTTTGACGGTTTGGGATATGCTGCAAGAGCGGTATGTTGATCAGCCAGTTTCGCAGACAAAGCTTTTTTATGGAGCTTTAGGAGGCTTGGTGGCTGCCTTNGATGATCCTTATTCAGTATTTTTAGAGCCAGTTGTGTCAGAAGAATTCGCAGAATCGCTTAATGGAAGATTTGAGGGCATTGGCGCTGAAATTGCCATTAAAAATGAAATTTTAACTATTGTTGCTCCTTTGCCAGATTCCCCAGCAGAAGCCGCAGGCTTAAAAGCGCAGGATAAAATCATTAAAATAGACAATGTTTCCACAGAAGACATGCGTTTAGATGAAGCAGTAAACAGGATTCGCGGAGAAAAGGGCACAACTGTAGTGCTTACTGTTGCGCGCGCTGATGTTGAGGAGTTTTTGGATATAGCTATTATCCGCGACACAATAAAAGTAAAAAGCGTAACATGGGATATGAAAGATGATAATATCGCTTATATTCACATGCGCAATTTCAACACAGACACAACGCGCGCGTTCAAAACAATTCAGCGGGAGATTATTGTGCAGAATCCTAAAGCAATAATATTTGATCTGCGAAATAATTCAGGAGGATTTCTGAATACGTCAATTGATGTGGCAAGCGCGTGGATAGATGACAAGCTCATTGTAAGCGAGCGCAGCGTTAGTGGCTCTAAAACATATATGTCCACTGAAAGCCCTATTTTCAAGGATATTCCTACTGTTATTTTGATAAATGGAGGAAGCGCGTCTGCATCTGAAATTGTGGCGGGATCATTGCAGGATTATAAGGCAGCATATATTATAGGAGAGCAGTCATTTGGAAAAGGATCAGTTCAAGTTCTGGAGGATTTATCAGATGGATCAAGTGTTAAGTTCACTATTGCTAAATGGTTTACTCCAAATGGAAGGTCAATTGACGAAGAAGGCGTTGTTCCAGATGAGGAAATAGAGCTTACAGAAGAGGATTTTTCTGCGGATGTNGATCCGCAATTGGAGCGTGCTATTGAATATTTAAATTCTCAATAGTAGTTTAAAGAGTGGTGTCAGGGATATGAAAGTTATATTAATTAAACAAGTAGATAAGCTAGGAGTTGCGGGGGATGTTGTTGATGTGGCTTCTGGATATGGAAGGAATTTTTTGATTGCAAAGGGATTAGCTCAAGAAGCAACAAGTGATGCAATAATCCAAGCTCAATCATCAAAGCAAAAAAAAGAAAAGAAAAAATCAGACCAAGAAAAGAAAATCAATAAGCTTAAGTCAGCGCTTGAAAATCAAACTATTCTTGTGCGCGCTTCCTCGAACAAGGAGGGTCATCTTTTTGGAGGAGTAGGGCCAAAAGAAATTGCCCAAGCAATCAGCAAAAGAAAAAAGATAAATATTGATCCAAAGCAGATAAAGCTTGCGCATCATTTTAAAGCTTTGGGAATTCATGAAGTTGTGCTACAATTAAGCGGAGACAATAAAACAAAATTTACTGTTGATATACAGAGTTCAAATGAATAATACAAAATACATCTTTGTTGTGGGAGGTGTAATGAGCAGTGTTGGAAAAGGAATCGCAAGCGCCTCCATTGGAAAAATTCTGCAGTCCAGAGGTTTTAGCGTCTCCTTGATAAAATGCGACATGTACGTGAACATTGATGCAGGCACCATGCGCCCTACAGAGCATGGTGAAGTTTTTGTCGGAGACGACGGCATAGAGGCAGATCAAGACCTTGGAACCTATGAGCGGTTTATTGATCAAACATCAACAAGTGAAAACTATATAACAACCGGCCAAGTATATCAAGAAGTAATCCGCAAAGAGCGCAACTTGGAATATGGAGGCGAGGACGTGGAAGTTGTGCCAGATATTCCAAATGAGATTATCCGAAGAATTGGACTTGTCCAAAAAAAAGACAAAAGCGATTTTATAATAGTAGAAATCGGCGGCACAGTAGGGGAATATCAAAATGTTTTGTTTTTAGAGGCCGCACGCATGATGAAGCTAAAAGCTCCAGAAGATGTTTTGAATATTCTAGTATCATATCTTCCTATTCCGCCAAAAGTAGGGGAAATGAAGTCAAAGCCAACTCAATACGCGGCCCGTACGCTTAATAGCGCTGGTATTCAGGCTGATTTTATCATATGCCGTAGCGAGCAAGCGCTTGATAAAAAACGCAGAGACAAGATCGCGATATTCTGCAATGTTGCAAGTGATGCAGCTATTAGCGCTCCTGATGTGGACAGTGTGTATGATGTTCCTGTGAATTTTTTAAAGGAAAAACTTGATGACAAGATTTTAAAGGCATTTGAATTAAAGCCAAAGCGCAAAAACATGCGAGAATGGAAAGCACTTGCAAGCAAGATAAAACGATTAAAGAAACAAGTAAAAATAGCTGTTGTTGGAAAGTATTTTGGAACAGGAGACTTTGAATTAGCTGATTCCTATATATCTGTAATAGAAGCAACAAAACACGCTTCTTGGTCGCATAATACAAAACCCAAGTTCGCATGGGTTGATTCAGAGCGTTATGAGAAAGATCCAAAATTAGTAAGCGAGCTAAAAGACTATGACGGAGTAATAGTTCCGGGCGGATTTGGAACAAGAGGAATAGAAGGCATAATAACCGCAATCAAATATGTGCGAACGAATAATATCCCTTACTTAGGATTATGTTATGGCATGCAATTAGCTACTATAGAGATAGCGCGGCATGTAGCGAAAATCAGAACAGCAACAACCACGGAAATGGATTCAGAAGCAAAGCACCAGGTAATCCACATTATGCCGGATCAAGAAAAGAAACTTTTAAAAAAGGATTATGGCGCATCAATGCGTTTAGGTTCTTGGCCATGTAAGCTTAAAAAGGGCTCAAAAGTCCGCAAGTCATATGGTCAAAATAGAGTTGATGAACGCCATCGCCATAGATATGAATTTAACAATGAATATCGCGAGCGTCTTGAAGAAGCAGGCCTCTCAATAGTAGGAACCTCGCCAGATAACCATATTGTGGAAATTGTAGAACTTGAGGATCATCCTTGGTTTGTTGGGGTGCAGTTTCATCCAGAATTCAAATCCAGGCCGCTTAAACCACATCCATTGTTTCGTGAGTTTATTAAGGCAAGCCTTAAAAAAAAGTAATCAAAAAACAGCTTTAAGGGCTGTTTTTTTGAATTTATTATTTAGCCATCACATTCACTTCTACGCGCTGCTTTAGCTTTCTATCATATCCGCGCTTCATCTTTTTTTTGAATTTAACAAATCCTTCTTTTATAGCGAAAATTGAATCATCATTACTGCGCTTTGCGTTCAAACCAGCGAAATAACGAGTACCGCGCTGGCGTACGATAATAGCGCCAGCTTTTGCGTGTTCTCCGCCATAAAGCTTTACGCCTAAGCGCTGGCCTTTTGAATCTTTTAAATTGGACGCGGAACCACCCGCTTTTTTATGGGCCACAAAATATTACTTACTAGTAAATAATATAGTATCAAAGTATTGATTTTTGGTCAAGTATTGTAAAAAGTGGTATAATTATTTATATGGTTGATTTATTAAAACCAACAGAAATACCAAAAATCCCCCAAGAGCAGGCACAAAAGCCTTCTCCAGAAATAGTTGAAAAGCCTCAAGCCGCGCCTCAAGAACAAAAAGAGCAAATACAAGCTCCAAAACAGCCGCGCCTTGAAACTGGGGCTCCAAACCAGGTACCGCAGAAAGCCCAGACACAGGCAAACGATAATATAAGCCAGCTAAAAGAGCGAGTTCCAACGCCGCATACCAAGAGCGAGCGCGTAATTGAGATTGAAAAAATCATGACAGCGGGATTAGATGATATATACAAGGAATTAGATCCTAATACGCAGCAAACAGTAAAAACAATCGGAGAAGAGGCAGCCAGCCAAATAGAAAAGCTTATAGAAGAAGGCCAGAATATAGCTAAAAAAGTGCTTTCTGTTCTGCGTGGATGGCTAAAAAAAATTCCAGGAGTGAATATTTATTTTTTAGAGCAGGAATCAAAGCGCAAAACAGACAAAATTATGGCAATGGCGCGCAAAACTAAAGGAGAATAATATGCTTAATATTTATTTTTGGATTGGAGTTATAATTCTTTTGGCAATACTATTCTCTTTTGTTGCGCGTATTTTTACACGCAGATGGCACAACAGATTTAATCCTTTTGAAATGATTACTTTGCGCATATTATTGCCAAAAGAATCATTAGAAATAGAGCAGCAGCAAGGGCAAAAGCTTGAGCCAAGGCAGATGATAGCGCCTATAGAGTCTTTTATGTCTAATTTGGCTGGGCTTCGCGCAGAAAGGGGATGGAATGCTTTTTGGCATGGAAGGCGGGATCATTTTGCTTTTGAGATCGTGGCTAGCGAGGGAGTTATCTCATTCTACGTAACAGTGCCCCAAGAGCTTAGGCAGTTTGTGGAGCAGCAGATTCAGGCCCAATACCCAGATGCTTTTATAGAAGAGCGCGAAGATTATAATATCTTCAGCCCAAAGAGCGCTGTGGCTGGATTTATAATGAAGTTTAAAAAGCATTTCTATTTCCCAATACAGACATATCAGGAAATGGAGTTTGATCCTTTAAATGCCATTACAAACTCTTTATCAAAATTTAGGGAGGTAAAAGAGGGCGGAGCAGCAATTCAGTTTGTTCTGCGAAGCGCTCATCCGCGCTGGCATTCAGCTGGGAATCAATTATCTCGTGAAGTTAGGCAGGGAAGAAAGCTTCATGATGCAACAAAAATAGTAGGTACTAGCCCTTTAACAACAGCTCTTCGCTTAATAGCAAGGGCAAAAAAGAAAACAGACAAGGAACTGGAACAACCATCATCTTTAAGCCAGTTTGAGGAGGAGGCTTTAGTGCGCATACAGCAAAAAGCTGCAAAAAGCGGGTTTGACGTTAATATCAGGGTTGTGGTTGCCGCGGAAAATGAATCTCTTGCTAATTCCAATTTGGCCGCGATTGTGGATTCTTTGGCCCAGTATTCTGGACATGAATATGGAAACGGATTCAGAAGAGTCAAGCCGCGCAATATGGATAAGTTCTTGAATAATTTTATATACCGCAACTTTAATGAGCGTGACAGAATGATTCTTAATACTCAGGAAATGGCCTCATTATTCCATTTCCCTCTTCCAACAGCAGAAACCCCGAATATTTTGTGGCTTACATCAAAGCAAGCTTCAGCTCCAGTTAATATTCCAACTCAAGGCCTTATTTTGGGGCATAATGACTACAGAGGCCATGACACTGTTATCCGCATAAAAGATGATGACCGTAGAAGGCATTTATATATTATTGGAAAAAGCGGATCTGGAAAATCAGTCATGCTTTCTAATATGGCTAAGCAGGATATTGACGCAGGGCATGGAGTATGCGTAATTGATCCTCACGGGGATCTGGTTGATACAGTATTATCCTATGTTCCAGACAAAAGGCTGGAAGATGTAATATATTTTGATCCAAGCGACATGGAGCGGCCAATGGGTTTGAATATGCTTGAATATAAGGATGATAATATGAAAGATTTCGCAGTGCAGGAGATGATCGCCATATTTATGAAGCTTTTCCCGCCGGAAATGATAGGCCCTATGTTTGAGCATAATATGCGCAATGTTATGCTTACTTTAATGGCAGATAAAGAGCATCCAGGAACTATTATAGATATTCCTTCAATGTTTACTAATGATGAATTCCAGAAGTACAAAATATCAAAATTAACTGATCCAGCTGTTATGCAGTTTTGGGAAAAGGAAATGGCCAAAACTTCTGATTTTCACAAGTCAGAAATGCTTGGATATTTAATTTCAAAAGTTGGGAGATTTGTGGAAAATGAGATGCTTCGCAATATTATTGGCCAGCCAAAAAGCGCTTTTGACTTTAGGGATGTTATGGACAACAAAAAGATTCTTTTAATCAACCTTGCAAAAGGAAAAACAGGCGAGGTCAACAGCGCTTTACTAGGTCTTATTATAGTGTCTAAGCTGCAAATGGCTGCTATGACGCGCGCAGAACTTCCAGAGGACAAGCGTCATGATTTTTATTTGTACATAGATGAATTCCAAAATTTTGTAACAGATTCAATCGCAACTATTCTTTCGGAAGCTCGTAAATATCGTCTCGATCTCATCATCGCTCACCAATATGTTGGGCAGTTGGTTGATGAAAAAGGCAACACGCAAATTAGAGATGCTGTTTTTGGAAATGTTGGAACAATAACAAGTTTTAAAATAGGAGTAGAAGACGCTGAAACTATTGCAAAAGAATTTGCTCCTGTATTTAATGAATATGATGTTATTAACATAGATAAATACCAGGCATATATAAAGCTTTTGATTGATAATGCCGCGGCAAAGCCTTTTCAAATGGCAACATATCCTCCAGAGCCTGGAGATCAAAACAAAATAGCAAAGCTAAAAGAGTTTTCCAGATTAAAATATGGAGTGGAAAAAAGCATNGTACAGGAAGAGCTTGGCAGAAGAATGAAGCTTGGAAAAAGAGCGCCAGTATTGAATGATAAAGAGGCTCAAGCTCTATCTGGAAAATAATATATTGTGAAGGCGAGCCATTATAAAATTTAACTTTATTATTAAATAATAATTATATGCCACCAAGAATAGAAGGAGGACCATCATTAGAAAAAGAGGCTGCTGCCCAAGAAACAGACAAACCCAAACAATCTATTGAACTTCAATCGAGTGATGCGTCTAAATATGAAATTGGCCAACAATTTGATAATGGAGAGGTGAGGGGTGTTGTTACAGCAATTGATCTTAAGGAAAATAGAATTATTGTTGATACTTCGGAGTCTGGAGAGTCAAAGCCGGGTCGTGTTGCGCTTAGGTCGCGTGATGTGACCAAATATGAA
This sequence comes from bacterium, assembly GCA_002687895.1. GTDB lineage: Bacteria > Patescibacteriota > Patescibacteriia > UBA2169 > UBA2169 > UBA2169. Next base: position 30,906 of record NZBL01000006.1, read on the forward strand.
ATTGGCCAACAATTTGATAATGGTAATGTGCGGGGCAAGGTCACTGGGTTTGATTTTGAGAATAGTAAAATTATTGTTGATACTTCAAAACTAGAGAGTGAGCCAATTGGAAAAGAGTTAAAACCAGGAGATGAGCTTGAGATAAACAAAATGTCTGGCACAGGAACTAAAAAAGTGCGAATACAAGAAATTAGCCCTAACGGAAGAACTGTAAAATTTGAGATTCTTAATGAAAAAGGTGAATCCATTGGCGTAGAGGGTGGTGATATGGAGATGTTTAAGAGCCGTATTGTGGAATAATTGCTGTTTTGCTTGATTTTTGATTTTATGCTATACTGTGGATATCCTGATAGATGTGAAAAAATCCAAAAAACATATAAAAATAAAAGAAAATAAAAATACATGGGACAAAATCAAATTGTTTTGTTAAAACAGATGGTTTCTAGGGCGCAGAAGCAGATGGAGACAGCTACTACAATGCTAGCTAAATTAGAGGCGGGCGAAAGTGTTGATACCTCATCCCTTACCGCAAGCCCTCCGAATATGAATGATGCTGAAGAAGGCGAGATTGTTGAGGGAGTGTTCGACGGAGTAAACATGATAGGAAACGATTCCAAGAGCTATACTATACCCCCGAACTACGCTTCAAAGTCAAAGCTTGTTGAAGGCGATGTTTTAAAGCTCACCATTTTAGATGATGGGTCGTTTTTGTATAAGCAGATAGGTCCAATAGAGCGCAAGCGCTTGCGCGGAACTTTGATGCAGGATGAAGATACTGGGGAGTACACTGTAATGTCCCAGGGCAATACTTACAAAGTCTTATCCGCGTCCATAACATATTTTAAAGGAGAAGTTGGAGATGAGGTTGTGATTTTAGTTCCATCAGACAAGCAATCCCAATGGGCTGCTGTGGAAAATATTATGAAGCATAT
>NZBL01000007.1 GCA_002687895.1 bacterium
ATTATTATGCTTGAGTTGATTATGGCTGACATGGATACAGTTGAAAAACGTCTTAAAGATGTACAAGGACAAGCCAGAAGCGGGGACAAAGAAGCTCAACTTGCTTTAGGAGCTCTTGAGAAAATAAAAACTGAACTTGATAATGAGCATCCAGCATCTAATGCAGAACTTTCAGAAGATGAACAACTTGCGATTCGCGACTTAAGCTTGATTACACAAAAACCTATTTTAACAGTTGTTAATGTTGCAGAAGAGGAAGCAACTCGTGAACCCAAACATGAGAATGAGATTATAATTTCCGCAAAAATAGAATCAGAGCTTTCTGAACTAGATGCTGGTGATGCAAGCGCAATGCTTGATGATCTTGGTTTAGAAAAAACAGGCCTAGATAGGCTTATTACAGCATCCTATAGATTACTGAACTTGATTACTTTTCTGACTTCTGGGCCAGAGGAAACCAGAGCCTGGACCATAGAGAATGGCTCAAAAGCACCACTTGCTGCTGGAGTAATTCATACAGATTTTGAAAAAGGATTTATCCGCGCAGAAGTAATTACCTACAAAGACTTTGTTGAAAACAATGGAGAAAATGGCGCAAAAGAAAAAGGAGTAATGCGCCTTGAAGGAAAAGACTATGTTATGCAAGATGGTGATATATGCCATTTCCTGCATAATGCTTAAATCTAGTGTATAATAGAAGTAAATCGTGGAGGGTACGCATTTTGCCCTTTTTAATTTCCAAATCTACAAATGGAGGTCCATGTGAAAGGCGGGGATGTTTGATCTAACCACCATATAAGGAGGTTGCGCATGTTCAGACTGCAGAAAACAAGGGCGTGTTTCACACGACTCCGTAGGGTGATATTTCTACAGCGATAGAAAGGGGGTGATACCTTTTCTGGGGTGGGGCTAACTCCCCCTAGGACACACAAAGCGTCTAAAACCCCTGAGGCTAAAGCCTCTGACGAATTTCTATATGCCGGAAGGTACTCCAACCTTTCGGCATATTTTTATAATTATTTTTTCTCTAAAATCAATATCTCGCGAAAGAGATGCTGGTCTTCTCTGCCGTACAATAGCGTACCTCTAAGAGACAAAGGAAACACTTCTTGATATTGCGCTGGATAGGGCTCAATGACATTAAACCCAANTTCGCCCAAGCGATCAAAAGCGGAAATAAATATATTTTGCTTTTTAAAGTAAGGCCACACCACAACAGCGCGCGCTTCATCTTTAAGAGTATATCGCATCAAATCTAAAGCTTCTGTGTAAAAATCAGTTAAGCTTTTTTCAATTGACAAAACTTTTGCTTCTGATTCATNGCCTTGCAAAGGAGGGCCTAAATCGCATTCAGTTACAATTGCATCAACTGATTTTTCTGTAACTGTCTTATCTAGCTTTCTTACATCCATTGCATCTATTTTTGGCTCTGGTAGTTCCTCTTTATTTTGATCTATAAGCCACTCAATATTTTTCTTAGTATCATGAATTGCATCCTCATCCACGTCAGTACCAATGACCTTATAGCCAAGCAATAACGCCTCTTGCAGAACTGTTCCAGATCCGCAAAAAGGGTCTAGAATTAATGCACCGTCTTTGGCGCCTGCTAAATTAACCATTGAACGCGCAAGCTTTGGCGGAAGCATGCCTCGCTTGGCATCACGACCAGGCCTGCCATAATCCCTATTTGAATATTCCTCAAACGGTTGTACTGCGTGTGTCTTGCCTATCTGATAACCATGATCACTAGAAAATATGCAAAGCTCAACTCCTTTATCTAGTAATTTATTCTTAACTACATCAACGCTAGATAGGTTTCCGCTTTTTGACTCAACAAGCCGAACAGAAACATTTCTTGCTTTAAGTATCTTCTTAGTTTCTAAACCAAGAGCCTTTAATTTGCCTTGGCTAAGCTTCTGGCCGCCAAGTTTGTAATAGCTCAAACCAAAATGAAACTTTTGGCCTTCTGTAATATATTCTTGCAGTGCAGATGACAGCGTTTGCGCGCTTAAATCACGAATTTCATTAATAATGATGCCAGACTTTGGAATTCCGCCTAAATTCTTTGGCGCAATTGATCCGATTTCAACATCATTAACAATAACTACTGACACGCCTGCCTGAACAATGACATCATCTTTATTGCCTAAATATTGGTATAATTCTGCAAAAGAAATGCTTGGATTTGCGCCTAAAATCAAAAAAGATTGATCCATATACCAGTATACTTGCACATATTTAAACTTTATGGTAGTGTTTTTGAAGTAAGCAATACCCTCTTTCCCGAAATGTAGTTATATATGGTTCGGGTCCAATAATCCTAAAAGGGGGAAAGGGATTTTTTTTATTAGCGACACTTACTATACAACATTATGCAAAAATATGAATTATGCGTGCTATTCGCTGGCTCGCAAACAGAACAAGAAATTGAAGAGCACGCAAAGCAAGTTGACGAACTTCTTAAATCATCTGAATCTGATGTAAAATTCACGCACAGCTTGGGCAGAAAAAAGCTTACTTATGCTATTTCAGGACAAACACACGCAAACTATAGATGCTGGCTTTTTGAAGCAGAACCGGAATCTATTCCAGATTTAAATGAAAAACTTAGGCTTTCACAGTTTTCTATAAGGCATTTAATCAACAAAATTGAATCTGTTTCTCTGGAAGACCACTTAAAAACCCTAGAAGACACAAAAGCTGGAAAATCCGTATCACAGCAGGAAGAGCCTGAAGAAGAAGTTAAAAAAGAAGAAGAAAAAGCTCCAGAACCAGCTAAACCAGAGCCAGTTGATCCTAAAAAAGAAGAGAAAAAGGTAAGCCTGGACCAGCTTGACGAAAAACTTGATGAATTGCTAGAGAGTGATAAACTATAAGCAAGAGGGATTAATTAGTAATAATAAAACTATGGATCTCAACAAAGTAATGCTTATAGGCAACATAACGCAAGACCCAGAAGTGCGCACAACGCCAAGCGGCATTTCTGTAACAAGCTTTGGCTTGGCAACAAATCTTGTGTGGAATGATCAATCCGGCAATAAGCAGGAAAAAGTAGAATTTCACAACATTGTAGCTTGGAGGCGGTTAGCGGAAATTATGGGACAATATCTGCACAAAGGCTCTAAAATATATATTGAAGGCAGATTGCAAACCAGCTCTTGGGATGATCAATCAGGAAACAAAAAATACAGAACAGAGGTTATCGCGGATAACATGATTATGCTTGATAGAAAAGGAGATTTCGGGGGAGGCGGCGGACAAAGCGCACAATCACAGCCGCAGTCAAATGAGCCATCTTATTCCCCTGCACCGCAGCCTGCGTCCGGCAACTCGCAAACCACAGAAGAAGAAATTAAAGTTGAAGATATTCCGTTTTAATTATGTATACTCACCAGAACAACAATACAGTAAAGGAAAAAGGATGCTACATCTGCAAAAACACTGTCAAAGATATTGATTACAAAGATGTGGATCTTTTAAAGCGCTTTACTAGTGCCTATGGCAAAATCATGCCTAAAAAGCGCAGCGGCGCTTGCTCTAAGCATCAGCGTATTGTAGCGAACGCAATAAAAAATTCCCGCATAATGGGGTTTATGCCATTTGTGGTTGAGTAATCATTTACTTTCAAAAGACCCCACTGATTTGTGGGGTCTTTTTTTATATCTATAAATGGCTACGATCGATCATAGCCGTTTAATTTACATCTCTTTCTCCTTCAAAAACGCATCCCAAACCTGCGTGCGGATTTTATCAAACAATTTTCCATGCTCGCGTAAATATTCTTTTGCTTTTTCTCGTCCAAGGCCTAATTTTTCCTCTTCATATGAATAAGAATTTCCGCTTTTGTTGATTATGCCCCGCTCAACTGCTTGGTCTAATAAATCTCCTTCTTTGGAAATGCCTTGATTATACATAATATCAAACTCCGTGGTTTGGAAAGGGGCCGCAACCTTGTTTTTAGCTACTTTTGCTTTTACTCTATTGCCAATAATTTTTTCTGCTTGTTTAATCATAGCAGCTCTGCGAACTTCTATGCGGACAGAAGAGTAAAACTTTAGAGCGTTGCCTCCAGAAGTGGTTTCTGGATTGCCAAACATCACACCTATTTTCATACGGATTTGATTGATGAATATAACCGCAGTATTGGATTTTGAAACAATTGACGTGAGCTTGCGAAGAGCTTGCGACATCAAACGCGCTTGCAAGCCCATGTGCGATTGCCCCATTTCTCCTTCTATTTCCGCTTTTGGGGTTAAGGCCGCAACACTATCTACAACAACTATATCAATAGCATTAGAACGTACCAAGGTTTCTACAATGTCCAATGCCTGCTCCCCAGAATCTGGCTGGCTGATGAGAAGCTCATCTACCTTGACCCCTATCTTGCGCGCGTAATCTGGATCTAAAGCATGCTCCGCATCCACAAATGCGGCAGTGCCGCCAAGCTTTTGCACCTCTGCCACAATATGCTGAGCAAGAGTTGTTTTACCCGAAGCCTCTGGCCCATAAATCTCTATGACTCTTCCGCGCGGCACGCCTCCAACGCCTAGCGCCATGTCTAATGAAAGGCATCCAGTAGAAACAGCGTCAACATCCATGTGTTGGGCCTCTCCAAAGCGCATAATAATTCCCTCCCCAAACCTGTCTTTTATCTGTTTTACAGCCTCCTCTATTACCAACCCCTTTCCCTCCTGTACTTCCCTCTCTGGTCCGCCTTGGGCGGAATCTTTTTTTGGCATATTTTTTTAATTATATTTATTCATTATTTAAAACTAAGTTTTCATCTTTATCTTGCTGTATAACTATTACGCGATATTCAGTAACTTTTTTGCCAAATCTGCCAACAGCAGTAATGCGAAACAAATGCGATCCATGGGCCAAGCTATATGATTCAGAAAATGATCCGTCTTGAAACATAGCCAAAGCCTGGCCATTTAAATACAGCTCTTGTGCTGAACGCGCCTTGCCTAAAACTACAACTTTAGAATCACTGGTTTCAAAATATCGCGCAGGCGATGCTATTTCTATTGTTGGAGAAGCAAGCATATTAAAACCAAGAATTAAGACGTATATAACAGCAGCAATTGCTCCAGAAAGCATCATTCCTTTTCCAATAATCCTGCTAGGCCATTTAAATTGATAAGTTACAGAGTGAGGCAGGTGCCAGCTTTGGCCAAAATTTTCAGAACTTGAGCGCTCTTGCTTGTATAATTTAGATGCTTTTTTTGGATCTAAGCGCAAAATTTGCGCGTACTTTTTTATAAATTCTAAGGCATAAACTTCTCCGGGAAGCTCGCTGTACATTCCCAATTCTATGGCATTTAAATAGCATTCCTTAATGCGCAAACGCGCTGAAATTGCAGCGAGCGACAAACCCGCGCCTTGGCGCGCCTTTTTAAGCTGCTCCCCAATAGTCTGCGACGTTAAAATTGGCTTAGATACGAAAGAAATCATAAAATCATCAATACTTCTCCTCCTCGCTTAGGTCTGAATCTTCAGAATTTTGTTCTTGATATTGATTATCTGCTTCATCTTGATCGCTGACTAATATCTCCCTAGGCTTTGCTCCGTCCGCAGGGCCAATAATTCCTTCTCCTTCTAAAAGATCCAACAATCGTGCAGCGCGCGCATATCCAATCCGCAATCTTCTTTGAAGCAAAGACGCGGAAGCTTTTCCAGCGGCCATTATCTGCTCTTTTGCTTCATCATATAAATCATCATCCTGGTTTGAGCCCGATGCGCCTCCAAGAATAGTAGCTCCGCCTTGCTGTTCAGTAACTTCATCATGGTACTCTGCTTCTCCTTGCTCTTCTTTTAAGAAATTAACAACCCTTTCTATTTCTTCATCCCCTAAAAACGCGCCTTGCAAACGTCTTGGCTTATTAGCGTCAGAAGCAGTAAATAGCATATCACCTCGTCCAAGCAATTTTTCAGCTCCAGCTGAATCTAGAATAGTTCTGGAATCTATCTGTGAGGGAACCGCGAACGCGATGCGGGAAGGAATATTTGCTTTAATTAATCCTGTTAAAACATTCACGCTAGGCCTTTGCGTGGCAAGCACTAAATGAATCCCAACTGCGCGCGCCATCTGCGCCAAGCGCACAATAGCTGCTTCTACCTCATTAGCGGCAACAGCCATTAAATCAGCCAGCTCATCAATCATAAATACAATATGCGGAATAGTTTCTTTTTTGTTTGCTGAATTGTATGCATCAATATTACGCTTGCCCCGATTTGATAAAAGCTGATATCTTCTCTCCATTTCACCCACCACCCATTTAAGGGAATTAATTGTCTTTTTAACGTCAGTTATAACTGGGGTTAAAAGATATGGCACATCATTATATCCAGAAAGCTCTACTTTTTTTGGATCAACTAATACCAGCTTTAAATCATCTGGAGAATTCTGGTACAAAAGACTAATAATTATAGTATTGATTGCAACGCTTTTTCCGCTTCCAGTGGAACCTGCTATTAATAGATGGGGCATTTTAGATAAATCAGAAACATGAGATTTTCCAGAAACATCCTTTCCAAGGCAAATAGCTAAATTAGAATTTCTCTTTTTAAAGCCGCTAGAAAGCATAATATCTTTCAATTTGACTGTGGCTGTTGCCTGGTTAGGAATCTCTATACCAACCAAAGACTTTCCAGGAATTGGAGCTTCCATTCGCAAAGGATGAGCTGCCAAAGCCAGTGCAAGCTCATTAGATAAGCTAGTAATTCTTGAAAGCTTAATGCCTACAGGGGGCTTGAATGTGTATTGCGTAACTGTTGGCCCGACATTTACTTCATCCATTTCAGCCGCAATCCCAAAAGTGGCAAATGTTTTTTCTATTTTTTCTTTTGTCGCGTCAACATCGCTTGCTGTTGGCTTTTCTGAACTGCTTTCCAAAAGATCCAAAGGTATTTTTACTTTTTTGCGCGACTTTTTAGTAACAACTGGCTCTCCTTCGCTGGCTTCAGAGCTGATTACGGGCTCTTGAGCTGATTCCTCGCCTTCATCCAGCGTCTCATCTTCTTTAACTTTTTCTGAACCATCTTCCATGCCTTCATATTCATCTGATTCTTCTTCATTATAGCTTTTACTATAGCGCCATATCCTGAACTTTTCTAAAATTCTATCAAACATGCTGGGATTTTCTTCTGTGTCATCTATTTCCTCGCTAGCATCATCATATGGAGATTCATCTTCTTGGTCTTTATCTCTATTAAACAAAACACTGCTCAAAGAAAGCAATACTCCAACAGCGCCGATTCCAATCAAAAATACCCATGCGCCCCAATATCCCGCAAACTGGTTAAATGGATACAAAATAGCATACCCAGTATATCCTCCTCCGCTTCCTTCGCGAGCAGCTGTAATAGCGTCGCTAAAACCAGGAGCATGGTGCAACACACCCAAAATAGCTAAAAAGAATAATATCACGCCGATTAACTGCCATCTATTAAATTGATATTTAACACCCTTAAGCAAAAGCATGCTTAAAGCAATCAAAAGTATTGGAAACAAATAAGCTCCCCACCCAAAAGAGAACAAAAGAGCTGATTTGCCTTGCTCTCCAAATGGACCTGCTAAATCAAAAAAAGAAAGAANAGATAATACTGCCCCAACTAAAAATATTATAATCAANATTGATATTTTAACTTCTTGGGAAATAACAGAATGCTCTGGCTCATAGTCGCGCGCTTTTTGCTTTCTGCGCTTGCGCTGGTATTCCTTTTGATATGCTCTTTGTTTTGATTTGCTTGAAAATGGCATGGATTTAATTATATCAAAAAATACCCCTATAAGCTATATCCAGCACTGCTTATATAGAAACTATAATCCGCTTGGTTTTATAGTAATTAAGCTTGTTGCAAAGCTTACTGGCCATCCAACTTGCGTTAATGTGCTATCATTATCATCCAAAATTCCATCAATATCATCTACTATGCTATGCGTGTCTTGAGTTGGGCCGCTTGCTGCTCCCCACCAGTTGTCTGCTATATTTGCAGCAGGCAAAAGAGTGTCTGTATCTTGGTAAAGGATGCCAGCTGAAGGAGAGGGAACATTGCGGTTGTTCGCGTAAAAATTATTGCCAGTTATAGAAATATTAGCCACATCCGCGTTTGAATTAATTTCTATGCCTCGAGTCTGGCCTGGGCTTGTGCCTGTAAACGTGGTTCCAGTAATAGCAGCATTAGCTAAAGTATCAATCTCAACACCCCTAAAGTGATTACTCACAGTTGAATCTGTAAGCACAAGTTTAGATGCATCTCCATCCACGGAAATACCCGTGGAATTGCTTTGTTCAATTATAGAAGTAGTTGTAGTTGCCTGCGCCCCAGATGCAATGCGCACCATATAGTTATTAAGGCCTCCATAGCTGATAATAGCATTAGTATAGCTTAACTGGCTTGTTGCTGCAGACGCGCTAATAGTTCCCCAATCCCCAGCAGCAGGAGAGTTGTCGCTTCCAGAAGCAACACCGCCATATCTATCATCATCTTCTGATGTAATAACAGACGCATTGATTGAATCGCTGGAATCTCCCATTACCATGCTTCCATTTACTGTAATGCTGAAATTCCCGCTCATCTTAAGAACTGTGCCAGGTTCAATAGTAAGAGTATTTCCATTGGCAACTGTTATGTTGGCTGTTACCAAATATGGGCTTGATGAGCTTGCAACTAATCCGCCGGTTCCAGATGGATAGCCAGCAAGAGTTGTATAGCTTCCGCCTGCAGCCTGTAATGTTGTAATATTCTTTGAATTTGATACAAGGGAATCTTCCACACCATTATTTGTTAGAACCGCGAAATAGTATTCTGTATTAGCTGTAAGCCCGCTTACTGTAAATGTTTCTGCTGTGCCTTGCGTTGCAGAAGGCGTTGGCTCGCCAGAAGCCTGCGTTGCAGAACTAAAATTCGCATCTGTAATAGCAGATGTTGAATATCTTACATCATATGTTGCAGTAGTTGTTGTTGCTAAATTTGCTGTTTTTGGAGCAGTCCAATACATTTTAACTGATGTGGAGGTAGTATAAATATACTGGAACGTAAGATCAGTAATGGTGCGCGGAATAGTTGTGTTCACGCTATTTAGAGAGCCTGGAGTTGCTTTTAGATTAGTAGAATCAGCATCCTGGCCATTGACCAGTGTTTCATCATTATCTGCCCAATTACTTGATTCTGTTCCGCTTGATGTGGTGTCAATGCGCTCCATTGTAACATTAGTTCCGCTATTTCCAGCAAACCACGTAGCTGTGGTTGATCCCACCCTATCAATTAATGTGCTTGTATCATCCCACAATGAGAGCCGTTCTCCAGTATCTTCTAAAGCGCCTGAATATATTAAATCTTCTGTAACATCAGAAACTGTGGTTGATGCTGTTCGCTCTAAAAGATAATAACTCTTTGCTGCAACAGAGCCGCTTAATGTAATGCTCGGTGTTCCATCATCCGCAGATAAAGTCCAATCAGTCAAAGTTAGAGCTGTAGAACTCGCGTTATACAGCTCTATCCATTCATCGCGAGAATCAGAAGCAGTTCCCATCCACGCGATTTCGTTAATTACCACATCAAAAGTTGGTATAATAGTCAATTCCAAAGTAAAAGCAACTGAGCTGGATGAATCTCCATCTGCTTCGCTTGATTGCAAACTAAATGTATTAGTATCTTCTGCCAAAGTAAATTGCTGGCTCCATGTTCCGAGGGCCGTGACCGTAGTTGTGGCAGTAGTGCTTGTTTCAGACAAAGATATAACCAATGTATCATTCGCGTCCCCAGTTCCAGATAATGTTACTTGCACATCAGTTGTTCCGGAATCCTCATCAGCAGATTGAAATAGTGTGTCCCCGCTTGTGTGCGATGTAACTGCTGGGATAGTAGGAACAGAAAGATTTATATATGTGCTTGTGTCAGCTGAATCTGGATATTCTTCCCAGTTTCCTTCTGGATCGCGCGAGCGTGTGCGGAATCCATACGTAGACTCATCTACTGCTCCCGTGAATGTTGAGGTAAATAAAATAGTTTCGGTTATCCAATCTGTCCAATCTCCGCTATCAACTTGATACTGGGCATCAAAAGTCAATGTTCTGTCTCCCGGAAGATTATCCTGACCAGTCCAAGCTACCGCGAATGACGCGCTTGTAGTTGTCGCATCTAATGCTGTTACTTGCGATGCCGGGGCTACTTGATCTGGCTGTAAAATAGGAANCGGAAGCGAGGATGGCTTTTTTTCTTGCACTAGAGGTTCGTCTGTTTCTGTTTCTGCTTCATCTTGGAGTATTTCTTCTTGAAGCTCTTTTTCTGTATCTTGGACTTGGTCTATAATATCAGCAGGGGTTTCAATAAGCTCTAGATCACCGCCTACCTCTTGTATATCAGTCTCTATTGAAACTGGCTCTTGTACTAATACGCGCCATCGCACAAGATGGCTGGAATCACCCAGCCAGTTAAACGCGCCCTCTGCAAACACAACAGGCCTTAAAATCAACTCATATTCCCCTACAATATCTGGAGTACTAATTAAAAAATTAAATTGATAACCATCTCCTGGCAGAACTATACCTGTGATTGACACTGGCCTGCGGCTAGTGAGCCATTGTGAATGCTCTAGGGGATTATCATCAGATCCAAATACATTTAGTGAAACCAATTGGTTCTCCCAAGTTGCTTCTCCTGTATTAGAATATGTTACAGAAATTGTATGATCTATGCCTGGATTTGACGTAATAACTGATTGGGACTGGCTTATAAGAGAGATGTTGTATAATGATAGGGGTATTACAAATGGTTCAGGCTCTGCTGGCTCTTGTATTGGAGGTAGAATTTCTTGTTCCAATATATCTGCTGACTCGCCAAGCACTTGTCCTGTTGCCAAGCCATTTAGCCTGTNCCCAATAATTGCTTTTGCTATTTTTGAACTAGTTTGCTCAACAAACTGTACTACTGACTTTGCCGCATTGCCAACCCAGCTGATCATGCGGCTATAAAAAGGCTTTTTAGGCTCCTCTATATCGCCTGTAGTCTGGGCAAATGCTCCTGAAAATGACCACAAAATAGTAAAACAAATNATAACAACTGACAGCCCCTTCATAAATACCATAAACTGGCCTTGCCCAACAAAAAATTCACCCCTCCTGTTGGCCTTACCCTTGCTTGAGCTTTTGTTTGGCTTTTTTTGGGTGTTGTGTATTGTAATTTCTGCAACCATATTCTTCCCCCAACTACTTCAACAATACCAAAAATATTTAACAACAACAATATTGACAAATATGCTTACATCTTATCTGGTGCTTTGATACCCAGCACTTCTAACCCATTTCGCAAAACAATTTGAACTGATTTGATGAGTAATAATCTAGCATTTTTAAGCTCTTCTGTGTCTGCTTTTAAAACATGATGCTCATGATAAAAACTATTGAATAAATGAGCCAACTCAAGAAGATAATTACACACTGAACTTGGGTTGAAGTTTGCTGCTGCCTCGCGAACCATATCTGGATAATTCAAGAGTTTGATTATAACTGCTTTTTCCTCTGGCTTATCAAGTACGCTAAAATCAATATCTTTTGGCGACAATTCAATTTCTTCATTTAAGATACTTGATATGCGAGCATGAGCATACTGAACATACGGCCCAGTAGAGCCCTCAAAACTAATTGCCTCTTTTGGATTAAAGTGAATTGACTGTGTTGGAGTAACGCGAAGCAAAAAAAACTTTAACGCGCCCATGCCTATTATTTCCGCGCGATCCTTTAATTCTGTATCCTTGATTTTATCATCTCGCTTTTTAATCTCTTCTTGCGCAAGTTCTTTAACTTCGTCTATGATATCATCTGCGTCAACTACTTTTCCCTCGCGTGACTTCATTTTGCCTTCTGGAAGATATACTAATCCATAAGAAAGATGGTGCAGATTATCTGACCATTCATAGCCAAGTTTTTTTAAAATCTCAAACAGCACGCGGAAATGGTATTCCTGCTCATGTCCAACCACATATACCATTCCGTCAAAATCAAATTCTTTATCGCGCGAAATTGCTAATCCAAAATCTTGAGTAACATACACGCTTGTGCTGTCTGCTCTTTGCATAATTTTTTTGTCCAAACCAACGTCCTCTAAATCCACCCAAATTGAGTTGTCATCTTCTTTATAAAAAACGCCTTTCTTTAATCCATCCTGAACAATCTCCTTGCCAAGCTCATATGTTTCGCTTTCATAATACTCTTTATCAAATTCAGCTCCAAGCTTTTTATATGTTTCTTTAAATCCATCAAGAACCCATTTATTCATCTGCTTCCAAAGTTTGATTATTTCTTTATCACCTGCCTCTAGCTTGCGTAATGCCTCTTTGGCATCTTCCATCATGGTCTCTTCATCAAACTGAACATAATACTTGCCAACAAAATGATCGCCTTTTTCTCCTGTACTTTCTGGTGTCTCGCCTTTGCCAAGTTTTTGGTAGGCAACTAAAGATTTCATAATGTGGATTCCGCGATCATTTACAATATCTACTTTTGTGACCTTTGATCCAGTTGATTCCAATAATCCAGCCATTGCATTTCCTAAAAAGCTATTCCTACAATGCCCTAAATGAAGCGGCTTATTGGTATTAGGTGATAAATACTCTAGCAATATCTTTTGCTTCTCTGATTTAGACTGGCCGTATTTTTTATCTTGCTTTGCGATCTCAGACAAAACCTCATCTGCGATCTTGGCATTATCAATAGTAATATTTAAATACCCAGCAACTGCTTCTGATTTGGTAATTAAATCGCTTTTGATTGAGTCAGCCAGTTTTTGAGCTATATCTTGAGGAGATTGTTTTAATTCTTTTGCAAANTGGTGGCAAGCTAATGCAAAATCCCCAAACTGCGGTTCAGGATTGGTAATATCAAGCTCTTCTGGCTGCCAACCATATTCTGATTGGAATGCTTTCTTGATAGATTGTTCTAAATCTTGCTTAATCATATGCCAAGATTATCATAAAATAGCTCCAATTACTAGGTGTATGCTATAATCAACCCATGACATATATCAAACTTGCAAATCTAGCCTTAATGGTATTAATTTTTCTATTTGTTCCGTTTATTGCGAAGGGTCAGTCAGAAGTTATCTTATCTGAACGCATCACAAAAACAACACTTGCATCTGGACACAGCATTAGCACTCCTGCAAATGATTTAACCATAAAAATCAAGCCAAATACTTTAAATAGAAGCGCGTTTGTTGAATTTTTAAAGCCAGAATTTTACCCAAAAACTTCTTTGGACAAAACCTTAATCTCAAAAGTGTACCATTACGCAATTTTACCAGCGACAGACAATACCCTTTCTGGCAACATCTCAATCACCTTCCAATATCCTGAAAATGAAACACGATATAGAGAAATCTATATCTACAACCAAGCAGATGAAGAGTGGCAAAATCTTCCTGGCTCTATTGATCTTAACCAACACACATTGACCACAAGCACAAACAAAGCAAGCGGATTTATAGCTGTGTTTGCAGATCATCTGGAAAAAAGCCAATATCTAAAAGGTGACATCACTGCTCCAAGCATATTAGTTGCGGATAGCAGAACAGGTGAAATTTTGGTTGAGCGCAACAGTAATGTAAAAAGACCAGTTGCTAGCTTGACCAAGCTCATGACTGCTTCAGCGTTTTTAGAAAACAACCCTGGCTGGAATTCACAAGTAAGAATGAAAACCAGTGATGACGCAATTCCTGCAAAAATTTATGTCCGCACAGGCGACACATTTATAGCGCGCGATCTTTTTTACGCAACGCTCTTGCGAAGCGCGAACAATGCAGCAAAAGCATTAGCGCGCTCAACTGGACTTTCTCAAGAAAACTTTGTCGCAAACATGAACCAAAAAGCAGCCAGACTGCATATGCAAGACACCCAATTCGCAGAGCCAACAGGACTATCTGAAGATAATGTTTCAACAGCGCAGGACATGTACAAATTAGCGCGCCATGTATTTGCAGATCTCACTTTCCTCCAAGCCACCACGCCAAAAACTTTTACAATCGCGTCTGTAAATAATGGCAAGCGCCACAACTTGCGCAATACAAACAAAGCAATTGATGTTCCTTTTGTGGTTATTGGCTCAAAAACTGGATATACGCATGAAGCAGGCAGATGCCTAGTTATGAAAGCGCGGAACGATGATGGTAGAGAAGTCATTGCAATAACATTAGGCGGGGAAGTGCCCGGAGAACAATGGGATGATATGCGCGAATTATTAAATGCATCACTTGGACCATGACTATTAAATTAACATACTTAATTTTCACACTTTTTTTGTTAAGTATTCCAACAGCTGTTTTTGCTAATGAGGAAAATTTTGAGTTTAAGACAAGCACAAACAAAATTCTTAAGCTGCCTTTTGACACTATACACTCAATCACTCCAATAGATCTTGGAGGAGACGGCACAAGCGAACTTTTGCTTGGCTCGCCTCCGGGATTTATAGGTGAAGTATATTTAATCCGTTTAGACGGCTCAATCATCAACTCATGGCTAGCATATAATGAAAACTTTAGAGGAGGAGTAAATGTTGCAGCTGGCGACTTAGATGAAGACGCAAAGCCAGAAATTGTAACAGCTCCAAGCTCCCGCGGAGGGCCTCATATAAGGATATTTGACGGCTATGGCAATGCGAAAATAAGCCAAGGGTTTTTTGCAGCAGAGGCAAGCTACAAAGATGGGGTTAGCATTGATATCAAGCGCATCAACGACAATGAGCCGCCTAGCATAACTACCATTACTAACACTTCCCCTAATGCAACCTTTAGCGCTTGGAAAGCAAACGGCGACATCATAAAATCATATCCTTTAGCCCAATATGAACTTCCACGAGGCTCTGAACCAATCTCAATTCATATTCAAGAGAGTAATAACATAAACACCACAAGCATACCCCGCAAAACCAAATCACTTGATAGGGATGGCAAAGTAATTATGATTGATTTGTCCAGTCAAGAATTTTCCTATTATGAAGATGGATTTCGCTTGGCAACACACATAACCTCAACTGGAAAACTTGGCTACAAAACGCCAATTGGCGAATATGAAATCAACAATAAAGCAGAACTTGCTTATTCAAATAGATATGGATTATATATGCCCTATTGGATGAGCTTTATAGGAAGCCTTTATGGCATTCATGAGCTCCCATATTGGCCAAGCGGGTACCGCGAAGGAGAAAATCATTTAGGAACCGCTGTGTCGCATGGGTGCGTTCGCCTAGGAATTGGTTCTGCTGAAGAAGTATTTGAGTGGGCAGAGGTGGGCACAACAGTGATTGTACAGGAATAGTATATTTCTGGTATAATCCATTTAGGAAAAAATAAAAAATGCCAAAACAAACACAAACTATTTCTGCTAAAAAAACAGCCCCAAGAGCAAACTCATCTGAATTAGATGAGCTGTTTAAAATTGCAGTCAACAACAAGGCAAGCGACTTGCATTTAGTAGTAGGCCAGCCCCCCCTTATAAGAATTGATGGAAGGCTGAATATGGTAAAAAACCAGGACATCATGACCAATGAAAAATTGGAAGAGCTTTTATTCAGCATAACAAGCGAACAGCAAAAAAATAACCTTGTAAAAAAACGCGATCTTGACATGTCATATGAAATAACAGATGTAGCCAGGTTTAGAATCAACATGCACTATGAAAAGGGCAACCTCGGCTTAGTGGCGAGGGTTGTAACCCACCATATTCCAGATATGAAAGAAATTGTCATGCCAGAAGCGTCATATAATCTGGCGCGCTTGCGAGACGGCCTTATTCTTGTTACAGGGCCCACTGGAAGCGGAAAATCAACAACTTTGGCTGCAATGATTAATATGATAAACACAGAGCGCAATGCCCATATTGTGACTTTAGAAGACCCAATTGAATTTATATTTGATCCAACTGATTCAATTATAAAGCAGCGCGAGCTTGGCAGCGATGTATTAAGCTTTGCCTCTGGCTTAAAGCATACTTTGCGCCAAGATCCAGACGTTATCATGGTCGGCGAGATGAGGGATTTAGAAACTATTGCCGCAACAATGACTTTGGCTGAAACAGGCCATTTAGTACTCGCAACTTTGCATACTATTAACGCTGCCCAGACTATTGATAGGATTATTGACGTGTTTCCCCCATATCAGCAGGATCAAATTAGAGTTCAGCTTTCCATGTCATTGCGCGGAGTTGTCTCGCAAAGGCTTTTGGTAAAGCAGAACGGCGGCAGAATCGCGTCTCGTGAAATTTTAATCAATAATTCTGCAATAGCAAACCTAATTCGGGAAAACAAGATAGCGCAGATCAAAACTGTTATTCAAACATCCGCGGAAATGGGAATGGTAACAATGGACCAAGATATTAAGCGCTTGTTCAAAGAAGGTGTTATTACAAAAGAAACAGCAGTCAGTAATATGATAGACCCAAGAACTTTAAACACCTAATGACATCTAATGAACTACAATCTATTGCGCTATTTTCAAGTTTTTCAAGCGACCAGATCAAAAATATTGAGCCCTTATTAGTTGAACAAGAGTATCATGCTTCTAGAACTGTGTACGCGTCTGGCGAGCCAAGCGAAAATTTGTATATAATCGCCTCTGGAAGCGTAGTTATCACTCATGAACTGGATGATGACATAGTTACTCTTGCGCGCTTAGAAGAAGGGTATTTTTTTGGCGAGCGCGGGCTTTTGCAGGAAAAGCAAAAACATTCATCAGAAGCCCGAGCAGAAGTTGATAAAACAAAAATATTAAAACTGCCAAAAGATAATTTTGAAAAACTTAAAAAAGAACACCCAGAAACAGCTTTAATAATACTTGAACAAGTCGCTAGAGTACTTTCTGAACGATTGACAGAGGACACAACCCGCATTGCCATTATTTCCGCAATCAGCGACCTTATAAATGACCCTGATAATCTTAAAGACATTAAAACGCTTTCGCGCGAAATTCTAGCTATTACTTTGCGCGCAATTCCAGTGCATCAAGCCTTTTTAGGTGTGTATAAAAAACATGAAGCAAGCCAGCTGGAAATTCTAGCCTCTATTGGAACTACTCCAAAAGAGCTGCCAAATACTTTGCCAATAGACAGCGACCCTTATCTGAACAAGCTGCATTTAGAAAATGGGGAAATAGTTCTAAACAGCGCGCAATACAAAGACAAAGAAAAAGTGTTTTATGCCAAACGCAACTTATTAGGCAGGGCCATTACTGTGGAGGGCGAGAATATTGGATCAATAGCATTAGCTGACAAAAATTCAGGCGAGTTTACAAATCAAAACAGGCTGTTATTGCAGATTATTGCCGGCCAAATCTCTTTTGCTTTGGAGGAGGCCCGTCTGCGCCAAGAAAAAACCGCCCAAGAGGAGCTTAAAAGAGAATATGTGGGCATATAACTTGATTTTTTAACGAACTATGATATTCTACTCTCTGCTTCTACGCACCCTTAGCTCAGCGGATTAGAGCGACTGGCTTCGGACCAGTAGGTCGGGGGTTCGAATCCCTCAGGGTGCACCACGCGCCGTTAGCTCAGCTGGTAGAGCAGCTCCCTCTTAAGGAGATTGTCGGGGGTTCGATCCCCTCACGGCGCACCAAAAAACCACCTTTAGCAGGTGGCTTTTTTATATATTGAATTATGATGCAGGCTGTGGAATATCTGGTTTTGCTGATTCTGGTTCAGCTGGCGGTTCTGGTTCTTTAGGAGTTGATTCTGCGGCTTGGGATTGTTGCGATGATTCTGAACTATTCTTTAAAGCATCTTTAAGCGTTTTACCTGCTTTAAACTTTGGAACTGTAACAGTAGGAATCTTGATTCTCTCTGAAGGCTTTTGCGGGTTCACGCCCATGCGACTCTCGCGCTTGCGAGCTAAAAAAGAACCAAAACCAGTAAGCACTGCTTCTTTGCCTTCGCGCATTGCGTCTATTACCACTGCCTCAAACGCGTCCATTACATCTTCTGCTTCTTTGCGCGAAACATTTGCTCTCGATGCGATTTTTTCTATGAGTTGGTCTTTATTTATTTTATTTGGGTTAGGCATATGGATCATTTAATCCGATTATATTGTATACCAAGCATAATATTTTGACAATACATCACAACTACTCAACCACTTCATCTAAACGCTCAATTGAGTTTGCTTTTCCTGTCTTAGAATCAATATCTATTACAACAGAGTTTACTTGCTTTGGACCATCCTCTTGAATAGCATGCTTGCGAGGCATTTGATCTAAAAATTGCGATGTGCGAATCTCTCTATCATCGCCAATTACTCCATCTCTTCCTCCGCACATGCCAAGATCAGTTACATATGCTGTTCCTTTTAGCAAAAGACGTGCATCTGCTGTTGGCACATGAGTATGTGTTCCAACTACAACACTTACTCTGCCATCTGCATGCCAGCCTATTGCTTGCTTTTCACTTGTAACCTCTGCATGCATGTCTACGATGATTACTTTCGCGTTATTACCTATCTCATATAAAATCTCATCTAATTTGTAGAAAGGAGAATTATGCTGTTCATGCATAAAAATCTGTCCAATCAAATTGATGATTGCAACTTTAGTGGTTCCAACCTCAATTACTTTATAACCATCCCCAGGAATATTGCCTACCCAGTTGGCAGGGCGTATGATTGGAGTATTTTTATTCTGAAACAATGCCAAGCCGTCATCTTTGCGAGGCCAATGGTTGCCGCTTGTAAAAAAATCAACACCAGCTTTTTGTACTTCCTCAAATCCAGACACTGTAAATCCGCTGCCATGCGCCATGTTCTCGCCATTGGCAATTACTAAATCTGGATTGTGCTCCTTTTTCCAATCTGGCAGCAGTTTTGTGATTACCTGCCTGCCAGGCTTGCCCACAATGTCTCCTAAAAATATAATCTTCATAATAGATTGAATGAGCAGAATGAATGTGTTCACATATTCACTCTGCGAATGATTGATATTATATCTACTGATATATTGGTGCAGTATAGCAGATGTATTATTGATTTTCAATCAGCAATTGACTATATTGGCTGATAATACTAGAATAGTTTTGTCGGTCAAATCAGCGCGACTGACGTCGCGCGGGTATCGTATAATGGTTATTATGTCAGGTTTCCAACCTGAAAATGGGGGTTCGATTCCCCCTACCCGCTCCACAAAATGCCCTTAATATTAGGGTATTTTTGTTATTATGATATAATGTAATTAATATGCTTTTATACGCCATTATCGCAACCTTAGCTGTAACCGCAATCGCGCTTGTGGGAATTTTAGTATTTTCCAAAAACACGCAAAACAAAAATAAATGGATGAAGAGATTTATAGGCCTTGCAACAGGAACTTTGCTTGCGGCAGTGTTTTTTGACCTCTTACCAGAAGCAATTGAGTCGCTTGATGACACTCGCAAAGCTCTGTTGATAGTGCTTGCAAGCATATTAGCTTTCTTTTTTATTGAAAAAGCAATCCATTATCATCACTGCACTTGCGAGGATGAGGAAAAAAGGCACAACAAAACGCATTTAATCGTGAACAACCTAATTGGAGACGGGCTTCATAATTTTATAGACGGAACAATTATTGCAAGCGCTTTTTTGATTGATGTGCGCTTGGGAATTGGCACAACAATAGCAGTTGCCTTGCACGAGATACCTCAAGAAATTTCTGATTTTTCTATTTTAGTTTACGCAGGCCTTGGGCGCGCAAAAGCAACAGTCTATAATGTCCTGTTCGGACTAACAAGCGTATTAGGCGCTGTGCTTGTATTTGCGCTTGCTAAATCAACAGAGCAGTTAGTTCCAATCCTGCTTGCTATTGCGGCTGGAAACTTTATTTACCTTGCAATGGCGGATTTGATTCCAGAGCTTCATCATGAAGATAATCCAAAACGCATTTGGACTCAAGCAGTTTGGGTGGGAATTGGAATTATTCTTGTTTACGCAGTAACAAATCTTGGGTAGCATATAATCCAGCACGCATCAAAATAAAACTGCCTAAATATGCAGACAAGGCATGGTTTGTGGTATAATATATTAACTACATTACACTCATTAACATGGCAGTGTTCCAATATATATCAACTTTTTTAACTGAAGTAGGCAATCAGCTTTTGATATCGCCCAACCCTTTTTATTCTGCTTTGATTTTAATAGCAAACGGGCTTTGGATACCAATTATCATCATAATGCTAATTAACGCTAAAATTGTTTGGATTGATTGGAGGCAAGGAGTATACCATGTCAAAAATAGAAAATTCATTCTGCTCGCAATAGACGTTCCTCGCGACAATGAGCAGTCTCCAAAAGCCGTAGAAAGCATATTTGCCGCATTGCACGGAGCTTTGCCTGGAAGCAATAATTTGTATCAGCAATGGTGGCTTGGTAAAACGCCTGATGCTTTCAGCGTAGAGTTGATATCCATAGAAGGTTATGTGCAATTTTTGGTGCAAACACAGGAGGAATATAGGAACATGGTAGAAAGCGCTTTTTACGCGCAATATCCAGACGCGGAAATCACGCAAGTGGAGGACTATGTATATGGCCAAGAAGGGGAATTCAAAGATCTTACATTCCCAAGCGACAAATACGACATCATAGGCAGTGAGATTGTTTTTCTAAATCAAGACGCATACCCTATTAGGCTGCATATGGAATTTGAGCACTCTCTTTCACAAGAATTCAAAGATCCAATGGCAAGCCTTTTAGAAACAATGAACAGCATGGGGCCAGGGGAACAGCTTTGGTTTCAATGGGTTATTACTCCAGAATATGACGATAATTGGCATCCGCAGTCAGAAAAATTAGCAATGAAAATTGCCGGCAAAAGCGTTGAAACCCCGCAAAACGCGGCTGATAAATTCATTGGCGGTCTTGTTAAATGGGTAGACGCTATAGGAGTCGCGATATTTCCATTTTATAATCAAACAGAAGAATCAGAAAAGCAGGATGACATGCCAAGCTTAATGCTCCACTTAACTCCGGCTGAACAAAAACAAGTTGAAAGCATACAATTAAAAGCAGACAAACACGGTTTTTGGACTAAATTCAGATATATGTATATTGCGAAAAAAGAAGTCGCCTCAAAAGCAAGGGGGTTATCTCCGGTTTTCGGATCTTTAAAACAATTCAGCTCACTTAATTCTAATTCTATTAAGCCGCACAAATACACAAAAACTTTTAGCTTGTATTATTTGATGGTTCCGCAGCGCATGGCAAGCAGGCAGAACAAGCTATTGCGCGCGTACCAAAATCGTTCACGATCTATGGGCTCAAGCGGCATAATCTTAAATACAGAAGAGCTGGCAACTCTTTACCACTTCCCAACAGAAGTAGTTAAAGCTCCTTTGGTCTCGCGAACCCAGTCTAAACGCGCCAGTGCTCCTATTTCTTTGCCAATTGAAGGGGCGCCAAGAACATTGCGCGAGGCAGTTAGCCAGCCTCCTGCTGGATCAGAATCACCTGCTCCTCCTTCAGAGCCAGAAACCCAACCTCTGCCTACGTCACAGCCCTCTAGCGCTTCTGCTGGAAGCGCGCCAAGCAATCTTCCCTTTGTGTGATAACCAAAAAACACGCGCCTTGAGCTTCATGTTTTCTGTACAGAACCATCTATACCATGTAGTATAGTTTTAAAGTATGCAAAAATTCTCTAATATAAAATTATCAATCATTATTCCAGTATATAACGAGGAATCAACAATACAAGAAATTATAAAAAGGATTGTTGCCGTAGAAATAGACAAGGAAATTATTATTGTGGATGATAAATCAACTGATTCAACTCGCATTTTTTTAAAAAATCTTAAACAGTCAAATCCAGATAATATAATTGTAATTTTTCATGATAAAAACTATGGAAAAGGCAAAGCAATCAGAACAGGTCTTAATTACGCAAAAGGAAATATTATAACAATACAAGATGCGGACCTTGAATATAATCCTAATGAATATGCTCTTTTGATTAAGCCTATTGCAGAAGGGAAATCAAATGTTGTGTATGGATCCAGGTTGCTTTCTGATAATCCCACAGGCAAAACAGCATATAAGCTAGGCGGAATTTTTCTATCCCATCTTACAAATATATTATATGGAACAAACATCACAGATGAACCTACATGCTACAAAATGTTCAAGGCTGACACCATTAAAAAACTCAACCTAAAATGCAATAGATTTGAATTTTGTCCAGAAGTTACGGCAAAACTGGCAAAAAACGGAGAATATATTATTGAAATTCCCATCTCATACCAGCCCAGAACAGAAGCACAAGGCAAAAAAATCAGGGCAAAAGACGGCTTGCAGGCGATTTGGACTCTGATCAAATACAGATTTACTGATTAATTATGCAACACGCAGGCACTATAAAAAACACCATTACAAACTATGTGCTTGTAGGTGTTCTTTTTTTCTCAATATTTTTATTTTTTCAGCTAGCAACCAATGAATTTTGGAGCGTTGCTGATCCTTTTTACCACACCAAACATAGCATGCTCATGCTGGAAACAAGGGATTTTACCCAAGTTGCGCCATGGATTACAACCCATTTTCTTGGGTACGCGCCCAATGACCCTTGGTGGGGATATCATGTTTTGCTTGCTATTAGCATTTACTTTTTCGGGCCGATATTAGGCATGAAAGTTCTTACTGCCCTTTTTGCTGCATTAGTTGCTTTAGTATTCTATGGAATTTTGCGTTCTTTTAAAATAAAACATGCGCTTGCGTGGACTGCGTTATTTATGTTTTCTTCTATGAGTTTTTTGTACCGACTTAATCTTGAACGTCCACTATTGCTTGCAATGTCACTTATGCCTCTTGCGTACTTTTTTGCCATAAGAAAAAAATATATATGGCTTTTCGCGCTTTCGTTTGTATATACTCTTTTATATAATTTAGCGCCTCTTGTGCTGGTGATTATAGTAATACACACAGCAGTGGAATATTACTACACGCGAATTCTTAACCTTAAACCAATTATAGCAAGTGGCGCAGGCATATTATGTGGCATTATTATTCATCCGCATTCACTGAATTATCTGTATGTAATGTACATACACATATGGCAGGTTCCATACCTTAAACTTACAGGAGTAAGTGTTGATGCGATTAGCGAGCTAAGAACGCCAAAGGCTTACGAATTTATCGTATATAACGCGCTGGTCTTGGTATTCTCAATTATCAGCTGGGCAATTATTGCAGGAACGCTAATTAAGCGTAAAAAAAATCAAGCATATATAGTTCAGTCTTTGGGGATTATAAGTCTTGCATGGATGATAGTAAGTATTGTTATGGTTCGCGGGGTTGAATATTGGATACCCTTTGCTTGGCTCTTTATTGTGTTAGCTTTTTACCAGCCGCAAGCCAAAAAAATATGGAAATCAATTCCAGATTATATAAAAAACAACAAACTGATTCAAGCATTGGTGATTGGCTGTGTTGGCTTGATACTTGGCATTAATATATTTTTTACGTATCAACTTACTGTCACAAAGTCAGAAGATCAGGAATTTACATACTCATTTAAAACTGCAAATGAATGGCTAAAAGAAAACACGCCGCAACAAAGCGTTATATTCTATAACAACTGGTCGTATTGGCCTATTATGTTTTTTAATAATCACCATAATCGCTATACCACTGGCATGGCTCCTGTTTTCCTTTATGAATACAATAAAGAGCTGTTCTGGATATGGAAAAACATTACAGAATATGGCATATACTGTAATACAACTGATTTCTGCCCTAGTATGTCGCCAAAAGAGCAAATTACTATGGTTGGGCCAACAATACAGACTATGTTTAATTCAAACTACATTCTTTTAGAAAATAATCCAGAACAATGGCTTTTTAAAGTGCTTGAGAATCAAAAAAATCAATTTTCCAAAGTGTATGAAAACGAAATAGTAATAATTTTTGCTATTAATGAATTAGGTAACGTGCTATCCAAAAAAGATCAAAAGGAGTATGCAGCGGAACTCGAACCAAGCGCTCCCTAATAAAACCAACTTTCGTGAGTGCTTGATCTACTTCTCGCGCATTATGATAGTGCGCACCAGCAGAAGGCCCTGATTCTTGCGAGTAGGTTCCCTTAAGCACAAACCTCAAACTCCTATAAAGTGCCGACTCTACAGGCTCACTGGTAATTAAATAGGCGTTATTCTTTAAAATACGTTTTAACTCTTGCACTGCCTTTGATATATTTTGCATATGCTCAAGTGTATCTAAACAGGTAACTGCATCAAACCTATTAGAATCAAAACGCATATTAAAAAGATTATCTATGGCAAATTGCGCATTAGGCATGTCGCGCTTTAACGCAAGAATCCCTGGGTTAAGATCCACACCCCACAATTCATCAACATTCAAATCACTGGAGTTTATCAAGCGTAACAACGATCCATCTCCGCATCCAATGTCAGCAATAGTTCGCGCATCTATATCTGAAAGCAAATTAAGTGCTATGCTAAGCCTCTTGTTAAATAACCATCGCACCAGAGGATTTTTTGACTCGTATTCTGGGACTATTTCGCTTAAATTTATATCAAACCTTTGTTGTGTATCTTTATGCATGTTCATACCTAATGAGTATAGTATAGGTCGCGGATTGTTCAAAATTTTATATATTAAAATGCGCTCCCCTATGGAGAGCGCATTTATACATCTTATTCTCTATGATGTATTATTTGTCGTAGATATACTACTGCTTGTTGTTGGCATAACATATATTTAGATATTAGTTATGATAAGCATCTCTTAGCTCGAGAGTAAGAGACGCCAGTCCAGCGTATGCTGGAATTTTTATTTGTATAAAGAACAAAATTCTGTCCCCAAGAAAATTATGGGGCATTATGATCATCTTTTTATTTTTGTTTGTTTTTAGCCATATTGGCTCTTTGATGATTGGTGTTTACTACCTATATTCAGATCATGAGTCTGAATATATAAAAAGACACTTCTGGGGGTCAGAAGTGTCTGGTAGGAAACTTACCTGCTATAAGTATAGCATAGGTCGTGACAAAAGTCAAGGATTTGCTATGGTGTAAACATGTCATTGACTAAAAACATAGCTAAAAACACTATATACCTTGCAATAGGAAAGGTGCTTTCAACTGCTTTGGGTGTTTTAGTAATCGCATTATTACTTAGATATCTGTCTCCTGATGATTATGGTAGATACACAACAGTGCTTGCGTTTATACTTTTGTTTGGTACGTTTGTTGATTTTGGGTTGAATTTAACTACTACACAAGATATCTCACTTCCAAAGACAGATGTGTCTAGGACGTTATCTGCGATATTTACTTTGCGCTTGATCGTGAACGTGATTCTTGTACTTTTACTTCCGTTGATTCTGCTCGCGTTTCCATATGAACAAACAGTTAAAGACGCAATCTTGATTTCATCTGTACTATTTTTCACTTATTCTTTATTCCAAGTGTTGGCTAGTTACTTTCAAAAAGAATTGCAAGCTGGCAAAGTTGCGTTTGCAGAACTTGTAGGACGCATTATTTTGCTGTTGACGACCATTGTGGCGATTCAATTTAAATTTTCTTTTACAGAAATAATGCTAACCATTGTAGCTAGTTCTTTGGCGCAATTTTGGATGCTGTTGAGGTTCACAAGTAGAGCCATTAAACTACAATTGATTATTGACTTTGAAATTTGGAAACGCATAATGACCAAGACATGGCCTATTGCCTTATCTGTGATCTTCACAACAATATACTTCAAAGGTGATGCAATAATCCTCTCTTTAACAAGGCCTTATGCTGATGTTGGAATCTATGGAGCAGCTTACAAGATACTTGAGGTCTTAATTACGCTTCCTATTTTATTTATGGGATTGATATTGCCCCATTTAGCTCGCACATACGCGGAAAACAACAAAGAAGAATTTAATAAATTCATACAAAAGGCATGGGACGCTCTTGCTCTTGTAACAATACCAATGGTGATTGGCACTTTAATTCTGGCAAAACCTATAATGACCCTTATTGCTGGCTCTGGATATGAAGATTCCGCAATTGTTTTGCAAATCTTGATTATAGCTGCTGGAATTATCTTTTTAGGCAGTTTGTTTACGCACGCGATTGTGGCAGTAAACCAGCAAAAGCATATGATTAAATATTATGGATTTGCCGCAGTCTTAGCCATAATTCTATATATCATCTTTATTCCAACCTATACATATTACGCAGCCGCGGTCGTCACTGTAATTGCGGAGCTTTTGATTGCATTGGCAGCATTTATAAAAGTAAAAAAACAATCTCAATTTACCTTATCAATGAAAGGATTTATCACAATATTATTTGCAAGCATTTTAATGGGCTTAGCATTATATATATTCTCAAATACTGGACTTGGAATTCTTATTATACTTGGAATAATTATATATGGAATTGTAATATGGATGTTGCGCCATAGATTAAGCTTAATGAAAGTATGAAGCTTAAAGTGATAGGAACAACACATGATGAGTGGGTGCAAGCTTTGCTTGGGCAATTTCCAAAACAAGCAAATAAAAGATCAATTATATTGATAGGCACTTTATCACAGCTTGCTTTAACAATGTGTGCGCGCATTATTGGATATCGCGTTATCTGGCTAAGTAATAATGCTGAACACAATACTTTAGTGCAGAGGTTACTTAAGCTGATGAGCTCAATCGCGCAAAAAATAATTATTCCAAACCAAAAAGCAGAAGCATATTATCTTAAACTTGGAATCGCGAGCAATAAGCTTACATACTTGTATCCTGTGTGCGATTTTATGGCTCCTAAAAAACCAAATGAAGAATATTTAACACTTGCGTGCGATGGATCAATTGCTGTAGACGAAAGTTTGGGAAGTCTTTTGCGCGGAGTTCTGCTTGCCAATGAAATTCTTGGAAATATCAAGCTAATAATTGCTGGGGATATTAGCAATAAGCACGCGATTGAATGGTCTAGCCAGCAATTGGGAATAAAAAATATTATTCAAATCATTCCATCAAAAAATAATACATGGACTAAATCCTGCGATGTATATGTATTGCTAAATACAGTAAATCAATCTGCTCCGCTTTCCTTAATTCAGGCAATGGCTTTTGCAAAGCCAGTTATCGCGACAAATACTTTAAGCAACCACGAGTTTATCCAACAAAATAATAATGGAGTTTTGATTAAAGAAATTAACGCGGACATGCTTTCGCAGGCAATCATCAATCTTAGCCGCAAGCCAGAGTGGATGGCTGAATTAGGTAAAAATAATTACAATTTTGCAAAGGAAAAATTCTCTGACGAAGTATTACAAGAAAAACTGAGTAACATACTTCAATAAATTGCAAAATATATCAATTGTGTTAATGTAAAACTTCAGTTTTGGAATATTTTGAATATAAACCTATAAACAGGAGAGAAAAGGATGGCACCTTTACAAGAATATTTAATGGGTGCGCTCGCTTCTGGCGGAGGCACTAATCTTCAGGCAATTTACGTTGTTTCGCACAGAACCGCATTATCGTACGAGGTGATCTTGTATTAACCATTCCAGAAGGACAATAGGCACCTAACCCTATAGCAGGAGGTTCTCATGAGAGCTCTCATAGATCAAGATGTGGTTGATTTTCTGATTGTTGGCGACGGAGGACGCGAAGCCGCAATTGCGGATGCATTGGGGAGAAGTCCGCGCGTCGGAAAAATCTATGTCGCAGGCACTAGCGTACTACTGGAAAGGTTTAAAAAGGTTGAACTCATTGGCATTAACAAGCTTGATATTAACGGTCTTGCTGATTTTGCCAAAGCAAACCGCGTACATCTGACTTTTCCAGGTCCGGAAGCGCCTTTGGCAGCTGGTATTGCAAACTTGTTTTGGAAACTAGGTCTGCCGCTTGTAGGGCCGTCACAAGCCGCAACACGAGCTGAAACAAATAAAATATGGGCCCTTCGCCGCTGCGAAAAATACGGAGTTCCAACAGGATGGTTCTGTGTTTTCAGGAGCGAAAGCAATACACTCGAATTTGTCCGTGGTCGTGGATTCCCAATTGTTATAAAGTATCCCTACCTTGCCGAAGGCAAAGGCTCATTTGTCTGCTTTTCTGAAGGTGATGCTAATTTTGCTGTGAGCAAGATATCTGAACTTGCGGCAAAGAATAACATACCAACAACCTTTTTGGTTATGGAATTCTTGGAGGGAGAAGAGGCCTCAATCACCTTATTTACTGACGGTAAAAATGAGGTCTACCTTCCTGCTTCGCAAGACCATAAGCATCTATACGAAGGTGACCAAGGACCCATGACCGGTGGTATGGGCGCTTATGCGCCAGCGCCTATTGTGACACCCCAAGTTCAAAAGGCAGTGCACGAGCAAATCGCGCTACGCTTTCTTCGCGGTCTCGAGAAGGAAGGGATTCCTTATACTGGATGCTTGTATATCGGCGGCATGATCACCAAAAATGGCCCAATAGCTAGAGTTGTCGAATTTAACTGTAGGCCCGGCGATCCGGAAGCGCAAGTTGTGCTTCCATTGGTTGAGAACTTTGCCGAAATCCTCATTGCCACATGGAATAGAACTCTCGACAATCTGACAGTAAAAACAACTGGCGAATCAGCCGCGTGCGTGGTGGTGGCTTCGGAAAACTATCCAGACACGCCGGTAATTGGACGTCAAATTTCTGACATCGGTAAGGCAGAGGATATCTGTGACAATATCTATCCATCTGGGATAGCGCGCAAAAAAGGTCGACTTGTGACCAACGGAGGTCGTATTGCAGGCATGACAGCTCTTGAGGATGACCTTCCAACTGCACTTGATAAAGCCACTGCTGCTGCTGATGCTTTTAAATTTACTCGCAAGCAGTTCCGCCGAGACATTGGGTGGAAAGCGCGCAGATTGTTGGAGAAAAGGAGGTAGAAACATTCACTCTTAGTACAAGGGTCTGCGTCATAATAGGTAATTAAACCTAGACGCAGCCCTTTTTTTATTATTCCGATCACGATAACAGTATCTTATTCTATAATAGGAAAATCCTCCATTTCACCTGCTTCAATTTCCGCTGTCGGAGCTGGAGCTCCTTTAATTTCTGCTGAATCATCTGCTGTAACAGGAGGCAAAGGAAGTTCATCAGCTCTTTCTAGATAAATAATTCCACCACCATTATCACGAACCAAGAGTTCTTCTGCCAAAGGAATTGTAATGCTTCTTTGCTGATAATATGGAACTTCTTCTGGAGCTTCTTAATGCTCAAAATTTGAAATATGTTTCTCAATAAACTCCTCCACAGCGAGAACTGTGGTATTTTTTAATTCTGGGGGGCTCTGCGCAACCCAAACTGCAAAATTATATAATTCTGTTGTTCCAGCATCAATCCACTTATCATTTAAGTATAAAAAAATTAAAAGAGTAGTAACTGCAATGCGCTTATTGCCATTCTGAAATGGATGATTCTTTATTAATAGATAAAATAAGATACCTGCCTTTGGAATAAGACCAGGGTATGCATCTTGGTTATTAAACCTCTGAAAAGGAACAGCAACACAGCTCTCAAGTTTATTTGGAAAACGCGTATCAAATTCTGGAATGGGCTCATCCCACTCCATAGCTTGACGTGCCAAACTATGCGACAACTGCCTAATACGTTCAATTGAGATTGGTTGAATCATAAATATTATTCATTGCCAAGACGCAATAAAACTTCGCCGTATTGTTTTACGACTTTTTCAACCCCTTGATTAATTTCTTCTTTTAATTTCTCTGACAAAACTTCATTAAAAACAATACCTAAATTTTCCTTAGGAATCATATAGTTTCTGCCAATCTTTTCAGCTTTAATCTTGCCATTTTTTATTCTATTAAAAACAGCTACTCGGCTAATACCTAGTATTTTTGCTGCTTCTGTTGTGCTAAAAAATCGCTTATCTTCCATAAAAAATAGTGATTTTGTTAAGTTATATACCTAACTTAACATATGTTAATAAAAAAAGCAAGCTTAACTAAACTTGTATATTTTCACCTTTTTTTATATAAACTACCTTTTACCTTTAAATACAAAAGACAGCACAATCAGAACAATTCCAATCCCAAACAACAATCCTCCATATAATATCAGATTGCCCAATAGAACACCTGCTAAATCCATAATCGCGTCGCGAGCAAAAACCCTTCCTTCAAATTCAGGAATCTGGGACAGCCCTACTTTGCGCGCAGCTATGCTAGCCGCAATTCCAAGCAGTCCAACAATAATCAAAGGAGCGCTAATATACCTAAACCATCCTGACAATGATCTTCGTTTAAGGAAAAAAGACGCAATCAACAAAACAATCAGTCCTGCAAAAGCCGCATAAAATACCTTGTGGCTAGTTTGTATATATTGCTGTACCTCTAGAGCAAAATTATCCTTATCAAACATCTGTACAAGATTGATTTTGCCGTTCTTTGGAATTGGCATGCCTTGCTCTCCCATTGCCTCCCCTAAAAACTCCTGTATTGACATATTAGAAGGCCTGCATGTTGGCTCTCCATATGAATACATGCTTTGACCTGCTACACACACTGGAATTCTTTCTGCCTGTTGTTCAAACATATCAAAAAACTTTTGTTCCTCCGCACCTATAAACACATTTAATTCAAGATCGCGCGTCTCGCCTCGCGCAAATGCTAAAGCATCTTTTAAAAAACGGCTAATTGTATCTTCAGCGCTTTCATTTTCAAACATTCCTTGCATAAACTCATCATCCATTCTACTTATTTCAGCTTTTGCGTAAGTATACAAATCATTATCCTCCATCACCTGCTTATAGGTTTGCTCATGCAAAAAAGGACGCATACTCGCGCCCGTCATCAAAACAAAAAACGAAATTAAAATAATTGGAAAAATTAAAACAAGGCCGATAATACGCAATACATTCATATTGCCTTTATTTTACACTATATTGGGCTCTATCTCAAGATCAATGTTGAATTTTTCCTTGATTGATTTTTGAATTTTCTCTGCTAATTCAAGAATATCGCTGGTAGTGCCCCCGCGGTTAACCAAAGCAAGGGAGTGATTTTCAGATGTTGCAGCGCCTTTGTGCGTGTGGCCCTTTTTAAATCCTGCTTGCTCTACCAGCCACGCGGCTGGAACTTTTATGTTGTCGCCATCTGGAAATGACGGGATGTTCTCATCAACTTTCTCTTGAAGCTGGTTAAATTCTTCTTTTGAAAGTATTGGATTTGTAAAAAATGATCCAGCTGACTGGGTATTTGGGTCTTTTGGATCAATAAGCATTGATTTTCCCTTACGCAACTCAAGTACTGCCTCGCGAACTTGGTTAAGGTCTGCGTCGCTAGCTCCAAATAATTCTTCTAGCTTTTGCTTTAGCTGATCATACTCAATCTTTGGGTTTGCATCTTTCTTAAGTTGATATTGAACCTCTGTAATAATATATTTATCTTTATCCTTGGTTTTGAATCTGCTTGTGCGATACCCAAACTCACACTCGCGGTTCTTAAACTCAACTTCTTTTAGAGTTTCCCTGTCAATTGCGCGAACGTTAATAATGACATCACTTACTTCCTGGCCATATGCCCCAACATTTTGTATTGGGGTCGCTCCAACAGATCCAGGGATTCCAGAAAGCGCCTCTATGCCAGCTAATCCTTTTTTGACACATTCCTCAACTAAATCATCCCAGTTCTCCCCAGCAGCTGCTGTGACCATATCACTCTCAAATGACACTCCGCGCAAATCCATCTTAATTACCAATCCATCAAACCCAATATCTGGAAAAATAGTATTGCTTCCTCCTGCTAAAATACATGTCTTAAAATTATTCTCTTTTGCGTATTCTAAAGCTTCCTGTATTTCATCAACAGATGAACAGATTACAAAATGTTTCGCATTACCACCCAATTTAATTGAGGTATGTTCAGATAAATTAGTTTTTTCTTGAATCTTCATATATATTATGGCGGAGAGGGTGGGATTCGAACCCACGGAACCCGTGAAGGCTCAACAGTTTTCGAAACTGTCCCATTCGACCACTCTGGCACCTCTCCTAACAAGCCAAGAATAACTAAATATGACCAAAAAAGCAATGTTTGTCTAGTTTACAAAATAATGTAAATAAGCTATTTTCATTACATTACTAATTAAGGTATAATACATATATGTCTAAACAAACCATCAAAAAAGTAATTATTCCAGTAGCAGGATTTGGCACGCGTTTTTTGCCTGCAACAAAAGCACAGCCAAAGGAAATGCTTACTTTAGTTGATAAGCCAGTTATCCAATATATTGTGGAAGAAGCAGTTGAATCCGGCATCACGGAAATCATTCTAGTTACAGGCCAAAACAAACGCGCAATAGAAGATCACTTTGACCGCAACTTTGAACTAGAATACCGCCTAAAGCAAAAAAAGAAAAAATCAGAACTAGAGGAAATAGACCGAATTTCTAACATGGCAAAATTCTATTATGTGCGCCAGCAAACCCCTTTAGGAGATGGACATGCG
Organism: bacterium; assembly: GCA_002687895.1. Lineage (GTDB taxonomy): Bacteria > Patescibacteriota > Patescibacteriia > UBA2169 > UBA2169 > UBA2169. Next base: position 32,460 of record NZBL01000007.1, read on the forward strand.
ATTCTGCAGGCAATTAATTTAGTTGGAAAAGATGAGCCAGTGGCAGTTTTGTTTGGCGATGATATTGTGGTTGGAAAATCCCCTGCCTTAAAACAACTTATGGATGTGTATGAACAGAATCTTGCTCCAGTAATCGCGGCAGAGCGAGTTGATAAAAAGGAAGTAAACAAATACGGCATTATTGATATTAATGGAGGAAAAGATAAAACAAACAAAGTAACAGAACTCGTAGAAAAGCCAGACATAAAAAACGCGCCATCTAATTTGGCGGTTATTGGAAAATATATTGTAACCCCAGAAGTGCTTCAAGCGCTAGTAAAAGTTAAACCAGACAAAGGAGGAGAAATTCGGCTGATTGATGCCCTTAAATCAGTACTTGCTACACAAGATGTATATAGCCATGAATACGAAGGCACGCACTATGACTGCGGATCAAAGCTTGGATTTTTAAAAGCCACGATTCATTTCGGCTTACAACACAAAGAACTTAAGCGTGACTTCGCAAAATACCTAAAAAGTATTAAAATATAATAAGCATGACAAAAACAAAAATAATCAAACTCTCCTTATTGCTTTTCGCTATTCCCATTATTGGGCTTGGGTGCAAAGGCGGCGGAGGAGTTTCAGGAGATTCTCTAGCTCCAGTAACTTTGAATTATTGGCGCGTTTTTGACGAGCCAAGCGATTTTACCGGGACTATATCAGCTTTTAAGCAGATTTATCCTCATATAAATATTAATGTCCGAAAACTGCGCTTAGAAGAATATGAAGATGCTATTATCCGCGCTTTAGCAGAAGGAAACGGACCAGACATAATATCTGTTCACACAACACAGCTAAAGCAGTTCCAAAATCTTATAGATCCAATGCCCGCAAGCGTTACATTGCCTGCGACATTTTCTGATGGAAAAACTACAGTTATAAACCTGCAAACAACAAAGCTTCCAACCAGCCGCGACCTAAGAAACCTGTACATAGATACAGTTACGGAAGATGTAGTAATAGGAAGCTCTATATACGGGCTTCCATTAGGAGTTGATACTTTAGTGCTTTACTTTAACAGGCAAATGCTTAACCAGGCAAATGTTGTTTCTGCTCCTAAAACTTGGGAAGAATTTAAAGATCAAATAAAAGAATTGACTCTGCAGGATAGAAACGGAAATATTATACAATCTGGAGCAAGCCTTGGTGGGGCTAGGAATATCAATAGAGCGCCAGATATTTTAGCAGTACTAATGATGCAGAACGGAACCAATATGACTCAAGGCAATTCTGTAACATTTAACCAAGCTACTGGATTAGACACCCCAGAAGAGCATGCTCCGGGCAGAGATGCTTTGCGCTTTTACACGGACTTTGCGTCCCCGGCAAAAGAGGTATACACATGGAATGAAAATTTTCCAGAATCTTTAAATGCTTTTTCCAATCAGCAATCTGCGTTCTTTTTCGGGTATTCATATCATCTTCCTTTAATTAGATCCTTAAGTCCTGGAATTGATTTAGGAATTACAAAGCTTCCGCAAATCAGCACAACAGCAAAGCAGATCAATATTGCTAATTATTGGATAGAAAGCGTTACCAAGCAGTCGGAAAACAAAAACGAGGCTTGGGGCTTTATCCAGTTCGCAACATCTGAATCTGGGGTAAGCTCTTTCTTGGCTGCCTCAAAAAAGCCAACTGCTTTGCGCACTCTTATCTCAAGTCAGCGTGGAAACGAAGAGCTTAAGCCTTTCGCAGACCAGCTTTTAACAGCACAAAGCTGGTACCATGGCAGAGATTCAAGCAGTATGGAAGAAGCCATGCGCCAAATGATAGAGCAGGTTATAGCTGGGCTAAAAGAACCAACGCAAGCTATAAATGAGGCAGTTACAAATATAAATCTCACGTATTAACATGCATGCCAAAACAAACAACGCTCTTAATTTCTTAATTGGAATTTTTGCCTTTGTAATTGTGATATACGCGATCGTTGCGCTGTTTATTCCAAGTTATGTGCATGCGTCTCTTTTGCCGATTTGCACTGCAACTGGAAACTGTGGAATCTGCGACATTGTAAGCGTTGGAATTACAATTGGCAAATGGCTTATAACAGGCGCAGGAGGTCTTGCTTTGCTTGTTATAGTGTGGGCAGCGTTTGGCTTTGTAACTTCTGCTGGAAATGCAGAAAAAATACAAGCATCTAAAAAACAAATTACAGGAGCAATTCTTGGAATGGCAATTACTTTGCTCGCGTTCCAGCTTGTTATGATAATAATCTTTATACTTGCCACTCCTTCTGGCAGCCAAACATTTGAAGCATCGCAATCAAAAAATAAAACTGAATTTGATAAAGCATGGAAACAAGGTGGTTTAAGCAGGTTTCTTGGGGTTGCGTGGTGGACAATTTGCGATGCCGCAGACCTTCGCAACCCTCCAGAAGAAGGTAAATCAATAACAGCTGACTGCAAATTCTGGGGAGATGGAACTCCTTGCGCGGAAAATAATAAAAAAATATGCATCTCTGGAAAATGCATAGACGCAAAAAGCAATAACGCAGATCTTAAAGCTCATTTTGAAAAACTTACAATTCCCATAGGCGAAATTAAAGATGCATGCGGCTATCTCGCGAAAGTTGACCCAGAGTATGAAGGATATAGGTGCACTGTTCATGATGAAAATGATCCAAATAAGCAAGGATGCGATGTTTCCAGATCAATAGAAAAAAATCTATGCCCAGGAGACAAGACAAATGTCTGCTGCCTTAGAAAAACAGAATAATAAATAC
>NZBL01000008.1 GCA_002687895.1 bacterium
GGACTCTGATGCACCCCACGATCCACGTATAGAATCTCTTTCTTCTTTTGAAATTTCAATATCAAATTTTTCAATATCTACACCATTTGGAATAATCTCAACATCTTTTTTATAACCATATTTTTGCGCCCTATCTTTTAACCAATTGCTAATTGCTGTAATCTTGTCAGCTTTAGTATAAATCTCACTATATCGCCTTTCCCAAAACCATGTACGTTTTTTAATAAATTCATCTGAATCTCCGCTTTGTAGCGTTAAAAGATAAGGCACTGATGGAATCTTGTCTTTAAATTTTAACGCAGCCCAACCAGCATATGTTGCCATTATCGCATGAATCAAATCATATGATCTCTGGCTATGCAATTGTATTGCAAGGCGGCTTGCTCGCCATGGGAATAGAAGCTTGTCTAAAAAAGAACGGCCACTTCCTAATCGATATACGTTTACATTACCAATACGTTCCTTTTGTGGTAAGCGCACATTCAACCTAGCCGTAAACAAATCAAATTCAACGTCAGTTATGCGGTCTGTAAACTCTTTAATTGCAATCTCCGCACCCCCTATAAACGGGTGATAAGTTATAGAAAATAATGCAACGCGTTTCATAACAAATACTTAAGACTTATCTTGAGATTGATTTTTGTATTTTGTATTAAGAAGATCCACTGTTTCTAATAATGAGACATCCACATTGCTTTGGTTTCCAAGTGCAGCTAATGCTTGTAAATCTTTTGGCAAACACTTTCCACCATATCCGCGGTATCCTCCATGCATTACACCAAAATGAGAATCCGTTATCCTTTGATCAGAAACAAATGCTTGCTTTACTTCCTCGTAATCAGCTCCTAATGATTGAGCTAGGTCGTACAACATATTTCCAAATGTCACTTTTGTTGCGTAATAAGTGTTAACTGCGTATTTTACCAATTCAGCAGATGATGCTTTCATTATTTTCTTATATGGAGCATCTGGAAGTATATCCAACACAGATTGTGCAATGTCTTTGCTTTTTTCTGTAAAACCAATAATCTGCTTATCTGGTTTTACAAAATCTTCATTACTAGTTTTTTCACTCAAGAACTCTGGATTAAATAAAACTTTGAGGTGAGGATATTTCTCTTGAAAATATTCCGTAGTTCCAGGAATGCTTGTTGACTTTATAACAACTACTCTTTCTTTTTTGTCTTTTCCAATTTCTACAAATACTTCCTCTAAAATAGATTTATCAAATTTTCCATCTTTAAAAGGAGTTGGAACACATACAAAAATCAACTCTTGGTTTAAGACGTCCACAAGACTATCTTGTGGTTTAAATTTGTCATACACTTTAGCGCCATTAAAAAAAGAAGCGACCGCTTGGCCGACCACTCCTCCACCAAAAACACCTATTGTATATTGTTTATTTGACATGCTAGTATGAAAACTAGTGATATAAATAATACTATCAGAATTTGGCTAAAAAACAAGGTAAAATATGACTAAAATCCTCTATATTATAACACAATCTGAATTTGGTGGAGCTCAAAGATATATCTACGATTTGGCCACAAACTTAGATAAAAGTCAATATAATATACACATAGCAACTGGAAACGGTAATGGCGAACTAATTGACCGTCTAAAAGCCCAAAAATTGCCCACATACAGCATAAAACACTTAATACGCAGTATCTCGCCTATTAGTGATATTAAGGCTTATTTTGAGATAAAAAAGCTTATTACAGAGGTTAAGCCAGATGTTGTGCACCTTAATAGCTCTAAAGCCGGAGTATTAGGATCAATGGCTGCCAAAAGCTTGAAAGTACCAAAAATAATTTATACAGTTCATGGATTTGTTTTCAACGAACCAATGAGCCCTATTAAAAAATGGATCTATAAAAAAGCAGAACTTATCAATGCAAAACGAGTCCATAAAATGATTGCGGTTTCTGAATTTGATAAACAAGAAGGCTTCAAGATTGGGATTGATGAAAACAAAATAACAACCATCCATAATGGCATTGATGCTAATATATCATTCATAGACCGTGTAGAAGCGCGCGCCAAACTAAACATATCTAATCAATATAAATTAATTGGCTGTATTGCGAACTTTTATCGCACAAAAGGATTGGACATTCTTATAGCTGCCATGGCTAATATTAACGCTCAACTTATCATTATTGGCGATGGCATGCTGCGCAAACAGCTTCGCGGACAAATAAAAAAACTTCATCTTTCAAATAAAGTGTTTCTAGCTGGATCCATACCAAACGCTAATAAATATCTTAAAGCGTTTGACTTATTTGTCTTAGCTTCAAGAAAAGAAGGATTATCTTATACAATCCTTGAAGCAGCTAGCGCTGCAATTCCAATTGTTGCTACAAAAGTGGGCGGCACGCCAGAAATTATTCAGGATAATATCAATGGATATCTTGCAGAACCAGAAAATCCAAAAGACCTTGCGCAAAAAATTAATCTCGCGCTTAGCCATCCGATTGCTTCGCAATTGCCTAATGACTGCACGCTTAGGGCCATGATAGAATCAACCAAAGCAGTATACAACTCCTAGAACGCGCTTTTCTTTAGCTCCTCAATCCTGCCCTCTTGTATAAGCTGAATAAATAAGTCAGCTTCTTGTGCAAAGCCGTCTGGATCAATCTCTGCGGCTTTTTGAGCTGCGCTAATTGCATCATGAGGTCTGTCTGCAAGCACATATGACGAAGCCAAAGCTGAATGCACGCGAGCATCAGAGAACTCATACCTGGCAATATGTTCGTATAAACTAACCATTTTGTCATACTCACCTGCAAAAGCCAGTTCCTCTGCTAAAACAAAAGCAATAGTATTGTCTTCTGGATAATAACCCCTCTCTACAAATCCCTTATTAACAATTTCATCATATGCCTTATCAAGATCTCCGTTTGTTAGATAAGCTCTGCCCAAAAAATAATATGTAGTGCTAAACTTAGGCTCAAGCTCTACTGCCTTCTTTAAAATTGCAATTGCTTTTTCATCTTCTCTGGCAAGCACATATGTTTCGCCAAGAACCAAATAAAATTGAATGCGCCCTGGGCTTAACTCTATGGCCCTATTGAGCTGCACAATGGCATCTTGCAAACTTGAAACATCGCCATCAAGTAAAAACTGGCTATTATTAAGCTGGCCTAATTTAAAGTAAAATATAGCGTCATTTGGCTTTTTTTCTAATTCGCGAGCTAAAGCTTGTTTTGCCTCAACAAAAGAATCAAGAACATTTGCCCTTAGATTTGGGTCATTTTTTATATCGTTAATTCGTTCATTTAAGGTAAACCCTATAAGATGTTCAACATAACTTAGTGTTATATTCTCCGAAGGAATAAGATTGGCGCGAACAGCTTTTCTATAATGGTCCAAAGATACGGCATCATCCTCTATTAAAATAGCTGTACCAGTATTTTTTGCCGCATGTAAAATCTTATAATTATAATTAAACACTGAATAAATTACCAAAGGAATTGTAATCACTATTGCTGCTACTGGCAATACTTTTTTACTGGGCGCAGCTTCTTCATCTTGTTCAATTAATATGGTTGTGTTGTAATATTTGTACTCAATTAACGCAATAAGCGCTCCAAAAAATAGCAATGAATGAAAATCATCAAACACAAAAAACAAATACACAAAATAAGCAATAGACATTGAACTGAACAGCATAAACTCATTTAAACTAAACTTCCTTTTGCGATATCCAAGAATGAGATAATATCCAATAAATACAGGAAACCCAAGATACAAAAGCAGCGCAATAATCCCGCTCTCTGAAAGGATATTGAAAAATTGGTTATGCGCCCTGTCAAAATAGGTTTCAGTTGGCGCAAGCAGATAATACCTTGCTGGAAAGTACTCATTAAACAAAATATTATAGTTCTCCATTCCAACGCCAGTTAAAGGATCTTGTTTAAATCCTTGTATTGCCGCGTTCCATCCTATAAACCTAGTTTTAGCTGTTTGATCATTAATTGAGATTGAAGTAATTCGCCTTAAAACATGAGTTTTACGCACAATATCAGAACTGCGGAACTGGAAGCCCAGAGTAAGAATAATAACTCCTAGTATAAAGCTTGCGCCAACAATCTGTTTTATCCTTTTATTTTTTCCAAGAAAAACATACACAAAAACCGCAAAAGCAGATCCTAAAATCATGCCTAAGTATGCACCCCTAATATCCGTAAGTGTTAAAGAGTAAAAATCAATTGCAGCAACAAACAAATAAAAATACCACAGCTTTGTGCGCTGTGTTCGCAACATTAGGTAAAGTGCAAACGCGATATTAAACAGCAAATAAATAGCAACATAAACTGGATTTCCTAAGGTAGATAGAATACGAATTCCAGATCCTGAGCCAAATAAGTAAATATTAAAAAAATCTGGATTGCGCTGAATAATTCCGAAAATGCTTACAAAAATACTGGTCACAAGCGATACATGGAAAAATATTCGCCACTCCCTCTTCTTAAAAAATATTCGCAATAACACATAAAATAAAAATATATGAGCGACCGTAAAAATTCCCCACATCCGTTCTAAATCGCTAAAAAAACTCGCGACTGGCGATTCCCCGAATAATGCTGCAATTGATTCAATAACAAGCAATCCCAAAAAAATCCAAAAAAAGTATTGATTTTTTAGATTAGAAAACTGGATTCGCCCGCGTATATATAGAAATAATGCAAGCACCACCAGAATTTCAATAATCACACGAAATATTACTGTGCGTATTGTAACATATGGAAACGTAAACCCGCTCCACACAACAAATGGCAGTACAGCTATTGAGTATAAAAGTATACGCGAGATCTTAATTAGTTTTTGTGTATTATTTAACATATATCTATGATATCAATACAGACCCTGCAATGCAATAACTGCAGAAAAAACTACTTAGGATAAAAAGCACCCCCCGGCAGAGCCGGAGGGGCTTTTTTCCTACTACACTAGAGGACTTTCGTCCTTAAAGTGCGTTCTTTATGACGAGGATAGTCTCCATGCATCAAGAGGTATGAAGGAATCCTGAGTAGAGCTGGATGGTACTTGGTATCCGTGTGTCCAGTCTATACCAGTTCCTGATTCAATGAAGAGTGCGCTGTGGTCATTAGTATTAGCTGAGTAATCAGACCAGATAAAGTTGTAGTTGGTTGAATTCAATCCAACAATACCATATCTGTAATCTTTTGTTACCATATCCAGATCAGTAAGGTTCTGGGTTGTAGGCGCAGTCTGAGTATCGTCACCCAAGAGCTGAACCGTTATTGAATCAGCATCTGTACTTGGTGTTCCAGCATTGGCATTGGCAACATCCAACTTCATCTCATATGTGTTGCTAGTACCTGAATCAATAACCTCTTCACTGCCTCCTGTGTCCCCTTCATCTATATCAGTCCTTCGTGCACCCAACAAGAGGGTTATATACGTACTTGTTGTGTTAGGAATTCTACTGTTTGCGGCGGCTGCACCAGCTTGCCAGGAAAGGGCTGAAACAGAAAGCGCGGCTACACCACTATCATTAGGACTTAGAGTATCTGCTGCTAAGGTACCAGTTCCATCATAAATGGAGTATTCAGCAGCGCCCATCAATGTTCCGTCTCTGTAGAGCTTAAAGTTGTTCAAGCTAAGCAGAGTGGTGGTTGTAGTGTCAGTCAAGGAAACACTAAATGTCATCTTCTTAATGCGGACTTGGCCATTTACTGCAGTAACCTTGAACTTGGCAACTGATGCCTGGCTAGTTGATCCGTCATTAAGGGTGCTTGATGTAAGTGCTAATCGCTCAACCAATGGATATGCCCTGCGCACAGTATGCGCATTGCCGGTCGCGGTGCTGGTTGGGCCATTAACCGCGGTTGAAGATCCAACGCCCCGAGCAGTAACTGCCCTTGTTGAAACACTGGATTCATTAAGTGGATTTGCCTGCAAGGAGAACGTGTGCGTAGAACCAGATGAAATTCCTGGCCATGCGTTTACGCTGCCTTTCAAGGTAAGTGTCTTTTCTGTGCCAGCACTGATGCGGTATGCATTTGCTGTTCCAAGGTTAAAGTCAACATATCCTCCTAATACTGGGTTATCAGTTGCCGTAGAAAGTGAAGAAAGTGTTGCGCCAATCTGTGTTGAGCCGTCAAACAGCTTGAAGTTTGTTAAGGTTGAGGTTGGCTTACCATCAGATATTGTTGCATTAACAGATCCTGAAGCAATGGTTTGGCTGACAATAAGGCGCGTAACATCAACATCTTCTGTAAGCGCTGTCATCTTGAACTTGTAAAGCTCAACATCAGGTGTGCCTGCAGTAATGATATTAGCTTTAACTTGAGC
>NZBL01000009.1 GCA_002687895.1 bacterium
TTTCAATACGTTGAATAAGTTCACGAATTCTAATGTCATTTGGAGTAATGCCTTCTAACGGATTAATGTTGTGTCCTAATACATGGTACACTCCTCTGAAATTATGTGTTTCTTCTAGGGCGAGTAAATCAAGGGGGTCTGCGACCACGCAAATAGTTGTTTGGTCGCGGCGTGGATTAGAGCATATTTCGCATGGATCAGTATCAGTAAAGTTTTGGCAGAGTGAGCAGAGCTTTACATTATCTGCCAGATGCGAAAGCGCTGAACCAAAGTCATGCAAATCTTTTGGGGCCCTGCGCAACAAAAAAAATACCAGCTTTTCAGCGGTCTTTGGTCCTATTCCTGGCAAGGTGGTAAAGTGATCTACTAAGTTTTGTATTGATGGAGGAAGCGTGGACATATCGTTTCAGTATGCGGGTTTGTATTTGAATTTTTGACTGCGCCGACTCGCCGTCATATTCTTTTGTCTGAACTAATTATTCTACGCCCAAGTGCCAGAAACTAAAACATCATTCTGGCTCGAAGCGTGCTCGCAAAAATTCAAATACAAACCCTAAATAGTTACTCTTTTTTTCCTCCTAATCCAAATTGATCCATTCCTCCCATTGATTGCATTTTTTGGGCCATTACTCTTTTTGTCTTTTCAATAGCGCTGGTGTTGGCGTCCTTAATAGCTTTTTCAAGGTCTGCTTTTTTGTCTTGCGACAGCAAATCAGGAGACACATTAATATTGGTAATCTCTTGATTGCCATCCATAGTAATAGTAACACCGCCCTTTTCTACTTCAACGGTTTCTTCTTTTAAGGCGCTTTGCAGGGTTTTTGCTTGTGATCGCAAATCTTTGAATTGTTTTAGTTTATTAAACATAATAATATATTATACCTACATGTCTGGTACGTCAACTGCGTCAGCAGGCAATTCAGGAGCAGGCGAAAAATCAGTATTAGGAGAGATAGGAGCATTAGGAGCTGGAGGCGGAGGAGATTGTCCAATGTCTGGACTGTCTTGATTGCTTGGTTCTTGGCTTTTCTTGCTCAAACTTTGAAAACTTACTAACTGTTCATTAAAAAAAAGTTTTACTAGTCCAGTTGGCCCGTTTCTGTGCTTTGCGATGTGAATTTCAGCAAGATTGCGCTCTTCTTGTGAAAGCTCATTAATGTCATATTTTCTGTCTGCTGATTTTCTGTATATGAACATTACTACATCAGCGTCCTGCTCAATTGTTCCTGATTCTCTTAAATGCGCTAATCTTGGAATTGCTGCGCCTTGCTGCTGTTCTACTGCGCGGGAAAGCTGGCTGAGTGCCACAACTGGAATATTCAACTCTCTTGCAATGCCTTTTAACGCGCGGGTAATTTCCGCGACCTCTTGCACTCGGTTGTCTCCATTTTTGTTGGAACGGCCTTCCATCAACTGCAAATAATCAACAATAATGCAGTCAACGCCATTTTCTGCATGAAGTCGGCGCGCTTTAGTTCTAATTTCCATGATATTTACATTTACTGCGTCATCTATAAATATGTCTGATTCAGAAAGCTCTCCCATGGCATTAGCAATACGTGGAAAATCATCATGTTCTGGAGCTTGCGAAAGCTTGCCAGTTCTCATGCGCCAGAGCTCAACCCCTGCTTGCGTGCAAAGCAATCTATCAACTAATTGCTCTTTAGACATTTCCAAGCTAAAAATTCCTACACTCTTTTTTTCGTGAATTGCCATATTTCGCGCAAGGTCTAAGGCTAAAGAGGTTTTTCCAACAGAAGGCCTTGCCGCAATTACTACAAGATCGCTGGCTTGCAAGCCAGAGAGCTTATCATCTAAATCAAAAAATCCAGTTGATATGCCGCGAAGTTTTCCATCGCCTTGGTGAAGTTTTTCTATTCGTTCAAATGTCTCATGCAAAACAGATTTAATGCTTATAAAATTCTGACGTAATGATCGTTGCGAGATATTAAACAGCTTTTGCTCTGCCTGATCTAAGAGGGCATCCACATCATCTGATTCGTCATATCCAAGCTGTGTGATTTCATGAGAAGCATAGAGCAGATTTCGCAAGGTTGATTTTTTGCGCACTATGTTCGCATAGTGAATTACATTTGCGGCACTTGGTACTGCATTAGTTAAATCCGCAAGATAGGTTCTGCCTCCTATAAGCTCAAGTTGTTTTTTTTCTTCTAAATTGTTCGCAAGAGCAAGCAAGTCAATTGGCTCTCTTTTATCAAACAAATCAAGCATGCTTTGGAAAATAACTTTATGCGTGTCTTTGTAAAAATCTTCCGGAACCAGAATGTCGCCGATTTTAATGATAGCGTTTTGGTCAAGAAGCAAAGAGCCAAGCACTGATTGTTCTGCTTCTAGATTTTGGGGTGGGAGTTTTTCTATTGATTGTGTTTCTGTTATTTGTTCTGGCATGTTAGGTTATTGTAGCGTGATTTAGATAATATAAAAATACCCACATCATGCACAGGAGATGCACATGCTGGCTAATTATATAGATTTAAGTATTCTTTCTTGTTCAAGTTCCACAACCTCACCATCATATTGCCCTGAATGGGCAGTAAAGCCCTCATAAGAAGGTTTTTTTTCATCCAAATGCAAAGATACTTCCATCATCTTGCCTGGCTCTTCTTTATTGATATATATGTGAAAGCGGGGATAGTCAGCTCCAGCTAATCTTTTTGTAAAAGATATTTCGCCTTTTTTATTTTGCTGCATACTATATCCAGCTCTTCGCATTAGGTTGCGTGAGTGGGATGATGGATTTTCTATAGTAAAATTCATAGTTGATTAATTATATCATAGTTAAAGTATAAAAAAAGAGGGTACTGACTCAAATAGTCAGCCCCTCTTTACATAGATTATTGACTAGCCCGTCCTAGTCAATAAAAGATGCAATTGCGTGCTGGATTCGCTGGAGAACCAGAGTTTAATCTTCTTCCAGTTCAAACGTTTCCCCGGTCGCGCGCTCAAACAGGTCAATATACCGCTGGGCGACCTGAATGCGAATCTTGTTGTCCAATTCTGGGATGTTGTCGTCCGAGATATTGCGCTCCGCGAACAAACAGCTTGAGCGCGATTGCCTGGATATGCCCCCACAGTTCTGGATCTATTAGGCCGCGCTCAACAACTTGGTAGACTGAGAGCGGCTCATCATGCACATACGACTTTGTAGTGGGAGTGATGACTAGATTATCCAGCTTGCTGTTTTTTTGTATGCCAGCAGGCAGGATGAGGCCGTAAGGACCCTGCTTTTCTATGTAGTTCATCCACAAGGAAGTTTCTGTACTTCCAGTGATGTACGCGCGGACAACTACTTCCACAGGAAGTATTTCTACTTCCTCGCATACCATAACATTGGGATCTGGCGAGCAAATTACATGGGACCTCACTATGTCATTTGTTCGTTCAAACCACCAAAGAGCCAACTACTCCAACTTCCTTTTTTTCCGTAATTTCTCCTATCTCGGTGCGCATGAGTTGTCTGCAATCGCGTCCGAACTGCGCGATATTCTGCGTAACGAGAGCAGCAGAGAATAAGAAATAGGCAAGTGGATCTGGCGGTGCGATTTGGGTACTGATAGGAGCGGGTTTTATTCCGAGCTTCTCCAGCACCCTATGCTCAAAAGATTTAGTCCCGCACCGTTCAGCAATGCCTAGATGTACCTGCGCGTTGTATGCGCCAACAGGGCCCGAGATTGTACCCACTAGTTCATCTGCATGCAAACTAAGCTTGCCGGTATTGTATTTAATACGATCCTCAATACTTGCTAGCCAGAACCCTACAGTAATTGGCAATGCATGTTGCCCATGAGTTCGGCCAATTTGAGGTTGATCAGCTAGTTCGCGGATTCGCAGTGCGAATAGACTAATGACTTCATGTAGTGCAGGCTGGATAGCCTCTGAATGGACTTTTTTATATAACCATGCACTGCCGGTGTCTAAGGGATCATAGCTTGTCATGGACACGTGTATCCATCTGCCAATAGCCTCGTGAAGTATTTTTTTGCGCTAGACAAACCTATGCGCGCACATCATGTCTTATCTTACGTTCTTCTTCGTCCACTTCTGTCGTTGTTATTGCCCTAAGTGCATCCTTTTTATCTGGTGTGAGGTGGAGGAAGTCAGCATCTGGAATGATACCAATCTCATGAAGCACTTCCATTGCTGCAATTTCTACTTCAGCTAATCCCCAATAAAGCTTGTCATAACCCAAAAAGGGAGAAAGTTTTTCTGGCTGGTAGCGAGGATTGCCTAGTACAGCGAAGTTTAGCTGTTGTGCTGACATTGTTATAGTCCTTTCTTTGTTCTATCTTTTATTGTCAATGAAACAAAAAACTGGGTTCCTCCCAGCTTTATCTGAACTATTCAGATAGTTTCATAATATGCTATTTAACCCAATAATTCAACAAAACAAAAGGCCACGATTGATCGTAGCCTTTTATTGGTGCGCCGTGAGGGAATTGAACCCCCGACCATCTCCTTAAAAGGGAGCTGCTCTACCAGACTGAGCTAACGGCGCGCGCCGCTGCAAGCCGCGTAAATTAGCTTGCGATAACGCAATTAAGATACCAAATAATATCATTTTTGACAAGACCGCTGTAAAATCGGTATACTATATTACAAATGCCAGAAAGAAAAACAAAAAAAATTCAAGATGTAAAAGCAGCCAATAAGGCCACCAGATATAATGGGTGGTATAATTTAGCATTAGCCGAAGCAGCTAAAAAACTTGGAATCAATAAGCATGGATTAAGCCAAAAGCAGGTTCATGACAGGTTGCAAAAACATGGGCACAATGTTCTTCCAGAAGAGCCTCTTACTTCGTCATTAGTATTATTCTTAAGGCAGTTCCAAAGCTCCTTAACATATATCCTTTTAATAGCAGCAGTTATAAGTGCAGCTATCGGGGAGCACATAGATGCTTATGTCATACTTGCCGCAGTAGTTATCAATGTGGTTGTTGGGTTTTTCCAAGAGTATAAGGCTCAAAAAGCCCTTGCTAGCCTTAAAAAGATAATAACCCAAAAAGTATGGGTTATACGCGAAGAGCAGGAAAGGGAAATTGAATCAAAAGAATTAGTTCCAGGCGACATTGTAGTTTTAAATGAAGGAGATAAGGTAACAGCAGACGGCAGGCTATTTCTCGCGGAGCATCTTAAGGTAAATGAAGCAGCTTTAACCGGAGAGAGCGAGCCAGTAGAAAAAATAAATCGCGCTTTAGAAGGCAGGCTTGTTCTGGCTGATCAGCATAATATGGTATTTACTGGAACCATTGTAACCCAGGGCCATGGCAGATTTTTTGTAACAAGCACGGGTTTGGATACTGAAATAGGGAAAATCGCATCTTTGGTAAAAGAAACTAAAGAAGTTCGCACTCCTTTGCAGAAAAAGCTTGATTCATTTTCAAAAAAATTAGGATTGTTTATTCTCGCGCTTTCTGCTGCTTTGGTTGTGGTAGGACTTTTGTATAATTATGGATTTGCGGAAATATTTGTAACTGCAGTTGCTGTAGCTGTAGCAGCTATTCCAGAGGGCTTAATTGTGGGAGTTACGGTTATTTTGGCCATTGGCATGCAAAGGATTTTGCGCAAAAAGTCATTAGTGCGAAAACTGGTTGCAGCAGAAACTTTGGGTTCAACCAATGTTATTTGCGTGGATAAAACAGGAACCGTGACCTTGGGTGAAATGCGGGTTGTGCAAATTGTTACTGCTCATCAAAGCGATTCTTATCTAAAAAAAGATTCTAATGGCAAGACAAGTCAAGATGATAGGGAAAAAGCAGAGCAAGAAATTAAAAAGCTCAATCATATAGCGGTTTATTGCAATAACGCTGTTATAGCATCTGCGGAAGAGCATAAATCAACAGAAAAAGAAGAACTGCGCAATCAAGTTGTGGTAGGCAGTCCAACAGAAAAAGCATTATTACTCTCGGCAGTTGACGGGGATTTTAAGGAAGCTCAATTGCATGAGTCGCGCCCTCGGTTAGATGAGGTTCCTTTTAGCTCCAAGAAAAAATTCATGGCAACGCTTAATGCTTGGACTAAAAATCAGCACTCGGTATATCTTAAAGGCGCTCCAGAAAAAATTCTTGCAATGTGCGAGCACTATCAGGCAGGCCATAGTGCGCGAAAGCTTGATACTAAAAAGCGCAAAGAGTTTTTGAAACTTTATGAAAAATTATCCAGCCAAGGACTTAGGCTTTTGGCAGGAGCATACAAAGGCGCGCCTGCATCATTCACGAGCTTTGATGAATTACATGATTACAATGAAGACGCAATATTTGTGGGATTTTGGGGCATTAAAGATCCAATCCGCCCTGAAGCAGAAGAAACCATAAAAAAAACTCGCAAAGCCGGTGTTCGCACCATTATCATAACCGGCGATAATAGTCATACGGCTATTGCTATTGCAAAAGAACTTGGGGTCAACCCAAAACCAGATGAAGTAATTGATGGAACAGAATTAGCAAGCATATCTGCCTTAGAGCTGGGTAAGGCTGTCGCGCGCGTCAAGCTTTTTTCTCGCACCACGCCAGAGGATAAGCTTCGCATTGTTGCGGCCCTGCAATCGCATGGTGATGTGGTCGCAATGACAGGAGACGGCGTGAACGACGCTCCTGCTTTGGCAAAAGCAGACATTGGCGTGGCTTTGGGTAGTGGAACAGATGTTGCAAAAGAAACTGCTGATATGATTGTTTTGGATAATAATTTTTCAACTATTGTTGCTGCGGTTCGGCAAGGACGGGTTATTTTTGACAATATTCGCAAAGTGATTTTATATTTACTTGCAAATGGTTTTACTGAAATGTCTGTAATAGTTGTGGGTATTTTGCTTGGTTGGCCTCTTCCGCTTCTGGCTGTGCAGATTTTATGGATTAATTTGGTTACTGACGGCCTTCCAGATCTTGCTCTTACACAGGAGCCAGAGGAGCCTGAAATTATGACAGAAAAACCGCAGAAAAGGAATGCTCCTATTCTGGATTTTGAGCGCAAGTTTTTGATTTTATTCATCAGCGCAATTACAACTATTTTTACGCTTGGAGTATTTTACTTGATATGGAAGACAACTGGAGATTTAGACAAGGCGCGCACTATTGCGTTTACTACTGTGGGGGTTGAGTCGCTATTATATGTGTTCTCTGTTCGAAGTATCCGACATTCCATATTTGAAACAAATATATTGCGCAACAAATGGCTTATTGCAGCAGTTGTAGGGGGATTTGCTATTCAAATTATAGGCGTGTATGCGCCATTTTTCCAGAAAATTTTGCATACTGTTCCGCTTTCCTTGGTTGAGTGGTTTATAATTGTTTCAGTATGTTTGTGGGTAATTGGATTAATTGAGGTTGTAAAGCATTTCTTTATTGCGCAAAGAAAATCAGTACACGCGTAAATAAAACCTATTGCAAGATTTGGCTATTTTGTTATTATACTGCTAACTAAATATGGAAAAGAAAATTTATTCAGCTGGTACAACTAAAATCAATTATTATGTTCAGGGTAAAAGCCCTGAACTTTTATTAGTTTCTGGTATTCATGGGGATGAATATGGAGTAATTGATAGCGCTATAAAGGTGTTATCTAAATTACAGAGTGAAATGCCGGAATTTTTATATATTCCAGAAATTTCTCCAACTGCTGTTAAAGCTAAGACTAGGTGTAATTGCAATGGTGTTGATATAAACAGGAGTTTTAAAGATGGGGCCACGGAAGTTGAGGCAAAAATTGTTATGGACTTTTTAAAAGATAGGAAATTTAATACGTTCATATCATTTCATGAGGATCCAGAGCATTCTGGTTTTTACTTTTACGATAGCGGTAACATGGAAAATGATGAATGTCTCCCGAGGTTGCGCAATAATGTCAAAAATCTAGGTGTTGAATTGCTTAATGGTGTAGATGATCCGCATGATGAGCATTTGGGCGTGGAATTTGTTGATGGGTATAAGGCAAACAGAACATCTGGAGACGGGGGTCCTAATTGCGCGTTCGGGCCTTGGCTTGTCAGCCGTGGAATTGTGGATAGAATTTATTGCATGGAAGTGCCAGGCATGCTGGATCCAGATTTAAAAGATAAGCTTGTTGAGAAAATTTTATATAATTTGGTGATTTGTTAGTTTTTGGCTAACTTGACAAGTTTTTATTTGCCAAAATGTAGGTATTGGAGTAAGTTTCGGGTAGATATGCCAAGCAAAAATATTCCAAAAACACATTTATTTTCTGATGAAGATTTGCATCTATATGAAATACAGAACATCTTCACTGCATGTGCGCTGTGGTTAGAAGAGGGAATAGATAATCAAATTGCCACATATGATTTGGTGGTGCGTGATATGCCTCCACATCGTAACTTTTTATTGCTCGGAGGTATTGAGGAGGTGATCAAAGGAATTCAGAAATAGGGGTATTCAAAAGCAGAGGTTGATTATATCAATAAAAACAAGCTGGCAACTCCGAAACTAATTAAATATTTGCGCAGCTTCAAATTCACTGGTGATGTTTATGCAATGCCAGAGGGAACTGTGTTTTTCCCAGGTGAGCCAGTGGTTCGTATTACTGCTCCTATTTGCGAAGGCAATTTACTTTCTAACTTTTTAATGATAACAGTGTTTGGCAATACTAATTATCTTTCTAAAATGATCCGTGGCAAGCTCGCTGCCGGCGCTAAGCGGTTTATTGCGGCAGGTAGATACATATGATTTTAAGCAAGGTATTGCAAATCTCATTACAGTCGCAAAAGAACTCAAATAAAAAAGAGAACATATTGCGTCAACTAACATTGATAGCGGGGATTTGCATAAGCGTTTTGTGTACGCGCGTCGTGAGTTTGATAAAGCAGGATTCCCAGAAATCCAGATTTTGCTTGCAAGTAATTTAGATGAGTACAAGATTACAGAACTTGAGCGTAAAAAAACACCAGCTGATGTGTATCTTAGCGCAACTGAGGTTTTAACTATTTCTGATTCACCTAAGATTGAAATTGTGTATAAAATTTCTGAACTGCAGAGTGGTAGAAAAATTCGTGCTTTGGCAAAACTTACAAAGGGTAAAGAAAGCTATCCAGGCCGTAAGCAAATATTTAGGTCATATAATAAAAATGGTAACATGATTGGTGATGTGGTTGGTCTTGAAAAAGAAAATATTGGCAAGCCACTTTTGGTGCCCATGATTCGCAAAGGTAAGTTGGTGTATGATTTACCATCTCTAGATAATATGCGTGAATATGTTAAAGCACAAGTTTCTAAATTACCAAAGAAATATTTAAGTATTGAAAAAGAATATCCATATCCAGTCAAAGTAAGTAAAAAAGTTCAAATTTTGTTTAATCAAGTTAAAAAAGAACATACAAATATTCTTAAGCCATAAACTATGGAAATTACTAAACTTGGGCATTGTTGCCTTATAATTAAAGTTAATGGGCTTCGAATCCTCACTGATCCTGGAATGTGGACTATTCAGGAGCATGCATCAGTCAAAGATATTGATATTATACTCATCACACACGACCATCCAGATCATATTCATTTGGAGTCAATCAATACCATTCTTGCGAATAATCCAAATGCAAAAATATATACTAATAGCGGCGTTGGCAAGAGTTTGTCAGAACAAGGCATTGCTTTTGAAAAGCTTGAGGGGACATCAAAAACAAAAGTAAAAGACATTGAACTTGAGGCATTTGATTGCGATCATGAGATGATTTATCCAATAGTTCCATTGCCGCAAAATACTGGATACTGGATTACTGATAAGTTATTTTATCCCGGAGATTCACTTACAAAGCCAGGCAAGTCAGTTGAGTTGCTTGCATTGCCAGTGGCTGGGCCATGGATGACAATACAGCAAGGTCTGGATTATGCAAAAGAGGTTAAGCCAAAGCAATGTTTTCCAGTCCATGATGGGTTTGTTTTGGAGGAATCCTTGCAATTATATCATGGTTTGCCACAGAAAGTTCTTGTAGAAGCAGAAATTGAATTTATTCCCCTAAAAGCAGGAGAATCACTTGATTTTTAGTTGATTTATTGTACTGGCCAGCTTATTTGGATGGTTGGTTTTGTATTGCAATTTAGCTAAAAAATTGGTACAGTATTGCATATGTACAGAACACATACTTGCGGAGAACTCCGCAAAGAAGACAAAGGAAAAGAAGTGGAATTAGCTGGCTGGGTTGCGTCTAGGCGGGATCATGGAGGCGTTATTTTCATAGACTTGCGTGATAGATATGGCATCACGCAAGTTGCTTTTGATCCAAAAAGAAGCAAAAAAGCAATGACCCATGCAAATAAATTGCGTGATGAATATGTGATTCAAGTAAAAGGGACAGTTACGGACAGGCCGAGTGATATGATAAACAAAAAATTAGATACTGGAGAAATTGAAATTGACGGCCAGGAACTAGTAATCCTCAATAAATCTAAAACACCTCCATTTGAGCTTGATAAGCCGGAATTTGAGGCAAATGAAAATACTAGGCTCAAGTATCGCTTTATAGATCTTCGCAGGCCTAAACTACAGCACATGCTTGAGCTTCGCGACAAAATGATCCGCATGATTAGGCAATATTTCCATAGTAAAGATTTCAGGGAAGTTCAAACTCCTGTATTAGCTAATTCCTCGCCAGAAGGAGCGCGCGACTGGCTGGTGCCGTCTAGATTATATCCGGGAAAGTTTTATGCTCTTCCGCAAGCACCCCAGCAATTCAAACAGTTGCTCATGGTTGGCGGAGTTGATAGATATTTCCAAATTGCGCCTTGTTTTAGGGATGAAGATCCTCGTATGGACCGCGCGTTCGGAGAGTTTTATCAGCTAGACATGGAAATGTCATTTGTTGAGCAAGAAGACATATTTAATATCATGGATCCTTTGATGGTCAAGCTCACAGAGGAATTATCAAGCAAAAAGATCATACAAAAGCCTTTTCCTCGCATTGCATGGCACGAAGCAATGGAAAAGTACGGTTCAGACAAGCCAGATTTGCGCTTTGAATTAGAAATTCGTCCAATTACCGACATTGTCAAAGACTCTGGATTTAAGGTGTTTGATGAGGCAATCAAAGACAAAGGCGTGGTTCATGCCTTAAAAATTGATAAAGGCGCGAAATTCAGCCGCAAAGATATTGATGAAATCACAGAAATAGCCAAAGAGCGCGGCTCAAAAGGATTAGCCTATATAGTCGTTGACAAAGAGCCAAAATCTCCTATTATTAAGTTTTTTGAAAAAGAAAAAATAGATGAAATAATCAGGTCAACTTATGCGAGCGACGGAGACATCATCTTCTTTGCAGCGGATAAATGGCGTGTTGTTTGCGAATCCCTTGGGGCAGTTAGAGACGAGTGCGGCCGCCGCTTAGGTTTGAAAGACGACTCAAAGGCTGCGTGGTGTTGGATTACTGATTTTCCTATGTATGATTATTCAGAAATAGAAGAAGGCAAAATTGATTTTGCGCATAATCCATTTTCAATGCCGCAGGGAGGTTTTGAAGCTTTAGAAAGCAAAGACCCGCTTGATATTGTGGCTTATCAATATGATTATGTATTAAATGGATTTGAGCTTACAAGCGGGGCAATCCGAAATCATGAGCCAAAGATCATGTACAAAGCATTTGAAATTGCCGGGTATGATAGAAAGGAAGTAGATGCTCGGTTCGGGCATATGATTCGGGCGTTTGAATATGGGGCTCCTCCGCATGGAGGAAACGCGCCAGGAATAGACCGCATGCTTATGGTGCTAATGGATTGCGAATCAATTCGCGATATTTACGCGTTTCCAAAAGATGGAGCTGGCAGGGATGTTATGATGGATGCTCCAAGCGAAGTACAGGCTAAACAACTTAAAGAGCTTCATATTAAAATAAATAAAGAAGATTAGGAGTATGATATATGATCTCCCAACTCCAACAATTTATATTGGAAGAATGTGTGGAGCAAAGGGGAAGCTGTTCTCGCAGTGTGATTGACAAGAATCAAAGGGCAAGCAAATCAAAAGCTCAAAAAGAGCATTTTAAAAAAATTACAACACAGAGCATTGAGCGCTTAATAGACCGCGGATTGATTGTTGGATATGGAATGAAAACCAAAGAAAAGCTATTTATAACAAAAATCAGGGTAACTCCTGCTGGCAAGCGCGAGGTTGCGAGAATACGTAAAGCTAAACAGCGCAAGCTTCCCTTAAAGAAATATGTACGAAATAAAAACCCAAAACTTTGAAGGCCCTTTATCGCTTCTTTTACAGCTTATTGAGCAGGAAAAACTAGATATTACAAATGTTTCTTTGGCACAAGTCGCGGACCAGTATTTGGAGCGCATAGAGAATTTAGGAGATAAGATGAGTACAGCAGAACTTGCTGATTTTTTAGTTGTAGCCTCAAGACTTTTATTAATTAAATCATACGTACTTTTACCGTCATTACGAGATGAAGATGAGCAAGGCGACTCCCTTGAACAGCAATTAAAGATTTACAAAATATATTATGACGCAAGCAAGAATGTACGAAACATGATTGCTAAAAATCAATTTAGCTTTTCTCGTCAGCCTATTAAGCTCATAGAACAGGAGTTTTCTCCTCCCCAAAAGTTAGGGTCAAACGCGCTTGCTAAACGTTTGTTGGAGTTGATCGCGGAATTGGAAAAGACATTTACAAAGCTTCCTAAAAAGAAGATGATAAAGATTATTTCAATTACAGAGCGTATTAATCAATTAAAATCATTATTAGAATCAGCAGAAAAAGTTGGGTTTAAAGAATTTTTAAAGTCAGCTAAAAATAAATCAGAAGTTGTTGTAAGCTTTTTGGCTTTGCTTGAGTTGATTAAGCAGCGACATTTAATCGCAGAACAAGAACAGGGTGAGATTTCAATAATAAAATCATGATCATGTCGCTAATATCTAAAATAGAAAGTTTGTTATTTGTTTCACATCAACCTTTATCATTGGCTCAATTAAAAAAATTGACAGATAACAAGAAGGGTGAGATTGAGGATGCTTTGAGTCAATTGAAAGAAAAGTATGAATCCCAAAAAGAATCTGGAATTATGTTCATGATTAGCGGTGATAAATATCAATTAGTTTCACACCCAGAAAATTCAAAACTAGTAAAAGCATTTTTAAAATCAGATATAACTGGCGAACTTACTGATCCTGCTTTGGAGACTTTGACTATTATTGCGTACCGCGGGCCAATCACAAAGCCAGAGTTAGAGCAAATCAGAGGAGTTAATTGTGGTTTGATTTTGCGTAATCTGCTCATTCGTGGGTTAATAGAGCGTGATCAAGACAAAAAGCTGGATCTTCCTCGGTATCAAGTTACTCATGATTTTATAAAGTTCCTTGGACTATCACAAGTTTCAGATTTGCCAGATTATGAAAAACTTTCAAAGCACGAAACATTGGATGAGGTACTACAATCAACAGAAGAAGCACAGTAATCAGGAATATGCATTTGTTCTCTATATTATTATCAATTATAAGCTTAGCTGTTCCAACATTGCCTATTATTGAGCATGAGCCATATATTTCTAATAGTAAGATTCGCGCGGACCGAGTATTCTCGATTACAGAGGATGTCAATGTTCCAGAAAAAATTGATTCTGCGTCATTAGGGCCTCGCTTAAGCGCTGGGAGTGCTTTGGTTGTGGACGCAGAATCAGGTGCTGTATTGTTTGAAAAAGATGGAAACATTAGCTGGCCTATGGCAAGCATTGTAAAATTGATGACAGCCTTGGTTTTTCTTGAAGCAGATATAGTTTTGGAAGAAAGAGTAGAGATGACAGAGGAGGATGAGCGTGAAGGAGGGGAAGATTTTATACGTCCGGGAGAATCCTCGTCACTTCGTGATTATTTAACTGCCAGCTTGCTTGGGAGCGCTAATAATGCGACAATAGTATTATCACGCAGTATTGGAATTAGTACGCAGGAATTCGTAAATCGCATGAACCAGAGAGCTAAAGAATTAGGAATGCGTGATACTAAATTTGTTGAACCAAGCGGACTTGATCCAGAAAATACTAGCACTAGCTATGACATGGTAAGATTGCTTAATGCTATACGTGATAACGAAATAATTGCAGATATTACAGGAACGCATCAAAGTTTTATACGCATATATCCTTCTGGTTTTAGCAGGCGAGTACTAACCACAAATCATTTATTAGGTTCAATTGTATTTGTTGAATACGGTAAAACTGGCTATTTAGATGAATCATTACATAATCTTGCTACATTAGTTTCAACTAATAATGGAAATGAATTATATATTGTAACTCTAGGTTCAGAAACAAATGAAGACCGCGTGCAAGACGCAAAGAATTTAGCTGTTTGGGCAGAGAGAGTTTATAGATGGAACCTTTAGTTGCTAAAGGCATTGTCAGGAGTACGAAATTTCTACGTTCCGAAGGGTCGCTGCGCTCCATACATTCTCACTTAAAAATTTGTACTCCTGAAAATGCCAAACAAGATAGATTTATGAAAAATCCATTAATCATAGCTAACTGGAAAATGAAGCTTGCTCCGCAAGAAGCTATTGATTTGGCAAAAAAAGTAAAAAAAGCATCAACAAAGTACAAGGGAGCAGAAGTTGTCTTGTGCCCGTCATTTACAGAACTTGCAGAAGTGGGAAAGATCATTGATGCAACTGGCTTAAAGCTTGGGGCTCAAGATTGTTTTTGGGAAGAGCAGGGCGCTTTTACTGGTGAAATTTCTCCTAAAATTTTGCAAGAGTATGGAGTTGAAACAGTTATAATTGGCCATTCAGAGAGGAGAACAAGTCTTTTAGAAACAAGCCAAATGATACACAAAAAAGCTCGGCTTGTCTTGTCATTAGGTATGAGGCCGGTTGTTTGTGTTGGAGAATCATTTGATGAGCGCCAAGAAGGCTTAAAAGATTCAATTATAATCAGGCAAGTGCATGATGCTTTGAACGGAATCTGGCTCAATAAAATGGATTCTTTGGTAGTTGCGTATGAACCTATTTGGGTAATCGGCTCTGGACAAGACTGTGATCCAGAAGAAATAGAGCACACGCATCAGGTAATTCGCCAGGCATTGTATGATTTGTTTACAGAACAAGTGGTTGACGAACAAGTAAAAATCATTTATGGTGGTTCTGTTGATCCAGAAAATGTTAGCAATTATTTATCCCATGCAACAGTGCATGGTGTTCTTATAGGAACAGCTTCTTGGGACGCAACAACCTTTAGCGCAGTAGTTGCAGGAGCTATTAAGCCATAATTATGCTTACTATTATTCCCTTAATTGTAATTATCATATCACTTGGAGCAATATTAGTTATTGCTTCTCGTCATTTAAAAAAGGTCGCGGCTTTGGATGTTTCAGACATTCCAGAGGAGCGCGATGCTGTGCTTAAAACATCATTGTTGGAGAATCGTTTGCTGCGCAAGTTGGATAAATTGTTCCGCGCCATCAGCAGCATACTGCATCCAGGAAACAAGCTTGTAGGCGCATGGTTTGAAAAAGGAATGTCGCGCGTTAAAAAGCTTGAAAAAACATACAGGTTTGCGGGCGGACTTCCGGATTCAAGCAAAAAATCCCAAGGAAAAGCCAAGAATCTGCTTAATGAGGCAGTTATAGCTGTTAAAGAGGGAAATATTCGCCAAGCAGAATCAAAATATCTTTCCGCAATTAAAGTGGATCCAGAATCATCAGACGCGTATCAAGGACTAGGAGAGGTATATATGGAGATGAAGGAGTGGGATCAAGCGCGCGAGACATTTGAATATATGATTAAGCACTGGCCGCAGGAGGATGCTGGATTTGCTTTAATGGCTTTAGTTGAAGTTGAGAAAGGAAATTTAGAAGAGGCAAAAGACCAGTTTTTGCACGCCTTATCAATCAACAATGAGGTGGTTGATTATCATATGGGCTTAAGCGATCTTTATCTGCGCCTGAATGATTCAGAAAAAGCTCTTTCCAGCCTTCAAAAGGCGCAAGCTTTGGAGCCTAACAATCCACGCATACTTGATCAATTGTTTAGTGTAAGCATCATTCTAAAGAACAAGAATCTAGCGGAAGAAGTTTTGATAAAAATCAAAAAATCAAATCCAGATCATGGGAAATTAAAAGAGTTTGAAAAAAAAGTAAAAGCACTTAAATAATAACGACGCGCCGACGTAGCTCAGAAGGTTAGAGCGTTTGCATGGTAAGCAAAAGGTCCGCGGTTCGATTCCGCGCGTCGGCTCCAGTTTGTTGACTTTTTGAGATAATTATAGTATGGTGCATTTTACATATGGGTCTGTAGCGAAGCGGTCAAACGCGCCTGACTGTAAATCAGGTGGCCTTGTGCCTTCGGGGGTTCGAATCCCTCCGGGCCCACCAAAAAACGCCCACATTGTGTGAGCGTTTTTTGTTTATTGGAATTTGCTGGGCTACTCTTTTTCTACTACAAGTGTTCCAAAATCATGTGCATCAGTATTTATTTTTTCTAACTTACCATCTACTTGAATTTCCACCAATCCTTGATCAACACCAAGGCCCATACTTTTAATTAATTCTTGACCCTCTGGTGTGCTGACATCAACACTGTGTAATTTTTCAACATCTTCAGATGTTAAATTAGGGATTTGAGGCTCCATTTCTGGTGTTTCTGGCATAAGATTTATATTAAATGATTATATTTATACATTACTATATATATAGTATATGCAATATGTGTAAAACTTATTTGACAAATCAGCGATTTTTGCTAGTATATTTTTATATGGTTGAACAAAACAAGAACCTTATCCTAGTTTTTTCTATTATTGGCACGTAGCCGAGGTTCTTGTTTCGTTCAATTATTTTAAGAAGACCTCGGACAAACCGGGGTTTTTAAATTGTACCTTAACCTTAAAAGTGGAGGATGGTAATGACAGAATTAATTCATGCTGAAGAGAGTGGTTTAATCGACCTTTCTGGGCTTACCTTCAGAGAAGCTCGTAAGGTAACTAAGAAAGATGTCAGTCATGCCAAAACTGCATTAAGAATTGCACATAATGCAGGAAAAGCTGAAGAAATAGCTAAATGCGAAGAACGTCTTAGAGCTGCTCGAAGAGCGCGAGAACCCTATATACACCCTGGATCTATAAGATGAGACTGGGTGTAAAACTTGGCAAAATACTCCTACGAAGTTGTAGGGGTATTTTATTTGCCCAAAATTTTCTATATAGGTATACTAGTAAAAGAAATTAAAATAAAATTATGTCCATAGCATTTCTAGGTTTTACGCTTACATTTCTTGGAAAGCTTTTAATTGCTTTTACTGCAATTATGGTGCATCACCGTGTGGTGCATGAACACAGAATTGATAAAGCAGTATTTAAAAGCATGAAGCGCGAACAAAAATTCGGCATCCTTGGCGTTATATTCCTTGTTACAGGATATCTTCTTGAGTTCCCAAATATGTGGGATGCAGGAGCTTAGAGTTATGAAAATGTATGATATTTCAATGCCATTGCACAATAATATTCCGCATTGGCCAGGGGAGGATGGATTTAACCGCAAAGAAAAAGGAGCAGGTGAAGCTGTTGTATCTGATATAGTTTTTGGAAGCCACACAGGAACTCATATAGACGCTCCAAAGCATTTTAAAAATAAGGGAAGCGTTGATGAAATTGATTTACAAAGCTTAATGGGCGAATGTTATGTAGTGGAAGTTGGGCACGAGGGTCATATTAGTTCAGATGATATAGATAAACTTCCAAATGGAATAGAGCGAGTAATATTTAAAACAAGTAATACTAAAAGAGGGTTATTAGATGATCCAGAGTTTCACAAGGACTTTGTTTCTTTAGATGAATCAGCAGCTGCGGCGATTGTCGCGCGCAAGATAAAACTTGTAGGACTTGATTATCTTTCTGTGGAGCAAAAAGGAGCCAAAAATCACCCTGTTCACAATACATTATTAAAAGCAGGAGTGGTCAGTTTAGAAGGGTGTGTATTATATGATATTGCTCCCGGCAAATATGAGATAATTGCTTTGCCTTTGCGAATTCAAGATGGAGATGGTTCTCCTGCAAGAGTAATATTAAAAAAGTAAGTATAATTATATGCAAATAGGATATTATGGCCTTGGAAAAATGGGCGCAAACATGGTGGAACTGCTTTTAGAAAAAAAGCATGACATAATAGCTTCAAATAGATCCAAAGAGCCAATAGATGAAATCGCAAAAAAGGGAGCAACTCCAGCTTATGATTTAGAGGGGCTGGTTAAAAAGGTAAAAAAGCCGCGAACCATATGGCTTATGGTTCCGCATGACGCGGTTGATACTGTATTAACTGATATTATGCCTTTGCTCGCGCCAGGAGATACTATTATAGATGGAGGAAATTCATTATATAAAGAATCAATTAGACGCGGAAAGGACTTAGAAAAAAATGAAATTAACTTTCTTGATGCTGGCGTTTCTGGAGGTCCGGATGGAGCGCGCAATGGAGCATGTGTTATGGTTGGCGGTAAAAAAGAATTATTTGATAAATACGAGGACATCTTCCGCGACATTTCCGCAAAGGATGCATATGGATATATGGGCAAGAGCGGGGCAGGGCATTTTGTAAAAATGGTTCACAATGGAATTGAATATGGAATGATGCAGGCAATTGGAGAAGGTTTCGCACTTATGAATGTTCCATCTGACTTTGATTTGGATCTTAAGGAAATTAGTAGGATATATAATCACCAAAGTGTAATTACATCCAGATTAACTGATTGGCTGGAGAAAGCTTATGTGCAAGAAGGTGTTGCTTTAGAGAATATTTCAGGCGAGGTTTCACATTCCGGAGAAGGCCAATGGACTGTTGATGCTGCCAAAGAAATGGATATTCCTGTTACTGTTATAGAAGCAGCATTAGAGTTCCGCAAGATGTCCCAAGGCAATCCAAGCTATACCGGCAAAGTGGTTTCTGCTTTGCGCGGACAATTTGGCGGGCATGAAGTCAAAAATTAGAATTCGTAATCTATTAGTTTGCTAAACGGCTATAACGATATAGCTGTATATTTAGGTTTTTTCTTGACTTTTATTAGTATTTTAGGTATTATAATTTGGTATTTATGCCGGGATAGCTCAGTTGGTTAGAGCAGCACTTTTGTAAAGTGAAGGTCGGGGGTTCGAATCCTCTTCCCGGCTCCATAGTAATTTAATTATAGAAATATATGTCACAGGACAGACTCACAAAACTAGAATGCACAGAATGTAAAAGGGTAACCAGCCATACATTCAAGAACAAAAAAAAGCTTCAAACTCGCTTAGAGCTTAAGAAGTTCTGCAAATGGTGCAAAAAGCATACTCCACATAAAGAAACCAAGTAATAGTATGCACTCAAAAAAAATACTAATTGCGGTTCTTGCTGTTGCGATTCTGGGCGCGGGATGCTCGCAAACTTCACAAGATGAGGATCAAGACGATGCATCATTTGTTGGCAAGGTTTTTAACGGAGCAAAGCAGACCATTGGCTCTGGCGCGCAAAAAGGCAGTAGATTTATCAAAGAGTCAGGCGAAGGATATATTCGCAATTTAACTGACGAGCAAAAGCTTATTGTCGCGCAATGGCTTGCTAAGAATAAATTGAACGAGTTTGGGGATGCTATTGGAACTTTATATACCGGAGGAACGCCACTATTTGATGAGCTAACCGGCGAATCCACCGACAGGTTTACATATTTATTTGAAAAATTTCCAGAGCTTAAGGATGTCATAAAAGGCGAGATGGAGCTTCAAGCAGTTGAAATAGAAGAATAAGGGGGTGTAGTACAGTGGTAGTATGCGGGTCTCCAAAACCTGAGACGGGGGTTCAATTCCCTCCACCCCTGCCAAGTGTAAACATTTATAACCGCCGAAAATTGACGTTTTCGTATTTTTTGGATATAGTAGAAATACTATGAGTTTTGAAGAAATTCGCAAAAAACTAACTCCGATTCTTAAAGCACGAGGCGCTGAATATGCTGCTGTTTTCGGAAGCGCTGCGCGAGGAGATTTAAAACCAGATAGTGATGTGGATGTTTTAGTGCGGTTTAGTGATGACATCTCTTTGTTAGATCATATTGGCGTTGCATATGAACTAGGTGATACTGTTGGTCAAAAAGTAGATCTTATCACTGAAAACAGCTTAAATAAGCATGTTGCTCAAAATGTGAAAAAAGATTTAAAAGTTTTGTATGGAAAAGGGCAAAGACAAGATTTACTGTAAACACATTTTGGACGCAATAGAAGAAATAGAGTCATTTACAAAAGGAATGACTTTTAAAGATTTTGAAAAAGACAAAAAGACTCAAAGAGCTGTGACTCGTGATTTGGAAATTATAGGTGAAGCTGCCAAACGGTTATCAAAAGAGCAAACAGACAAATACGAACAAATTCCTTGGCGCAACATAGCTGGTATGCGTGATTTTTTGATTCATGATTATATGGATGTTGATTTGAAAGAGATTTGGAAGGCAGCAACAGAAGATATATCAGAATTAAAAGAGGTAATTACTAAGATGATAAATGACATTAATTATTGAATATGGAAAAAGATAATCAAAATCATAAATTTGTCTATTTTGGTGTAGTATTAATAATTATTTTACTTGTTCTATTAGGATTTTTTTACTTTTACACCAATAGGAACCAAACAAGCAAAACAGATACCTTATTTAGACAAGGTGTAGTTCTTTATTCACAGCAAATTAGTAGTAGCAGTAATGGTTACAGAAATTGGCCTACGGTTAGAATTTTTCGAAAAATAGGAAATTTCGAGCCAGAGATGTTAGCTGAAGTTGGTAAGGTTGGTGAATATCCAAACAGTTATTTATTAAGTCCAGATAGGAAATCTCTGTTAATTAACTTAGAAAGCAAACTCCAAATTTTAGATCTAAGAACACAAGAGCTTAAAGATTTGTTTATTCCAAAACGACAAGTATTTAGCGTTGCTTATTCACCAAACGGAGAACAATTGTTAATTTGGGACCAGAAATATGTTCCTCGCGATGGAGATAGAAGTTATTACGTTCGCCGCTTCACGATAGCTAATAAAAATGATGAGATATTAGCGCAAGGTGAAAACAAACTTTCATATTCTGCTGAAGTATGGAGAGATGACGATAAAGTAATACTAAGAGAATTACAAGGAGACTTTGCTATACCATATTATTTTGACCTGGACACAAATCAAATCATTAAAGTTTCAGGAAAATATACTTCTGGTTTACTTAGTTCAAGTGGAAAGCTAATGGCAGTAGGTAAGAGTGGGATAGATGATATATGTAATGATTATAGCGGTAGGACGATAAGTGAATACAATATTATTGAACCTGTTACTGGCGAGATTTTAATAAGTGTTGGTAATGAGGAAGCTCATAGTAGAGTTATTGCTTTTTCTAGTGATGATAATGAGGTGTTATATGCGACATCAGAGCCGGAAACAAATAAAGAGGATTGTAGTAGGATCTCAGATGAACAATATTATATCGCAGATATAAATAATGGAGATTCTAGGATTGTTAATGCGCCATCCTATATATTGAGGAGTTGGGATAAGAATTATATAGGAGCAAGAACAGAATATGACTACGAAAAGAAAATTTGGTCAATCTCTATTAATGGTGAGCCGCTGATTACATCTTCAGATGAATTAGAACTCATTGGACAGTATACTCAATAATTTACTTAGTGAGATTTGGAATATAAATGCATTGCTCTTGAAAATATTTATGTAGTTGCTCATATTTTTTCATTTGTTTTCAATCAAAACATACAACAACACTATTTTAGTGTTTTAACTTTATTGACTAACTCCTGCATAATAACCTTATCTGAAACAAGATTTATAAGATAGGTCCATTTGGCCTGCCACGCTTAGCGTGGCCCTGCTTGTCCAAATACCGCTAATGTTGGCGGTATTTTTGGTTGATCTCTCATGAGACTCGAACTATATATTTGTACAGTGAGTTGTTTGTCGCGTTTACTCAAAATGGTATACTGAATATGCTAAAAACAAATTGGTTTTAACTAAGTATTATGTCTGAACGAGGATATAAACTAGAATCTGCGCCAGAACCTTACCCAAAAGAGGGCAAGCTTTTAGTCAATGGGATGTTGGAAGAGCTTGGTGCGACAATGGAAGAATTTTCAAAATTTTCTTCTCCTGAGAATAAGCAAATTATTATTGAAACTTCCCAATAAGATGAAAATGAACCAAAAGCAGCTGTATAGGTGTTGATAAATTTTGCTTGATTTTTAGTATGCTGGGCGAACGTGCTACAACGTAAATTCATCGCAATGAAGATTCAAAAGGAGTGTTAAAATTAAAGTCAGATGCCAAAGCAGGTGGAGATATTGCTGGTGGAGCAAGAAAAAATTTGGAAAAGAGATTGGGTCGTTCAATTGTGTCTGGTAGTAATTTTTTACCGAAAAAGAAAATCAAGAAATTAAAATCTTAACAGAGTTATATTAAGCAATAAAACCCTCACTCTGGATTTCCCAGAGTTTTTTGTAGATTCCCTCTTTTGCTACTAGCTTTTTGTGCGTGCCAGAATCAACTACTTGGCCGCTATCCATTACCATTATTCTATCCATTTTTAAGATAGTTGATAGGCGATGCGCAATCACAATAGTTGTTTTGTTTTTCATCAAATTTTCTAAAGCATCTTGAATCAATGCTTCTGAATGGGAGTCCAAACTAGAAGTTGCTTCATCTAAAATCAAGATAGGCGCGTTTTTTAGAATTGCACGCGCAATGGCAATTCTTTGTCTTTCTCCGCCAGAAAGCTTAATGCCTCGTTCGCCAACAAAGGTGTCATAACCTTCTGGAAGCTTATTCACGAACACATCGCAATGTGCAAGTTTGGCAGCTTCAATCACTTCTTCATCAGTAGCATCACGCTTGCCATAACGCATATTTTCCATTAATGATCTATGGAATAAAATAGGGTCTTGCGGAACCAAGGCAATGTTTTTGCGCAAGGAATCTTGTGTCACATGCGCAATCACTTGGTCATCAATTCTAATTTGTCCACGCTGAATATTATGGAATCTCAAAAGTAATTGCACAATAGTTGTTTTTCCAGAACCAGATGGTCCAACTAAAGCAACTTTTTCTTTAGGCTTGATTTCAAGATCAAAGTTCTTAAATACGTGCCTTGTTTTGCGGTAGCTGAAGTTCACATTATCAAACACAATCTCACCATGCGGAACTTCAAGCTCTTGCGCTGATTTTGAGTCAGTTACTCCATGCGGCTCTTCTAAAATTTCCACCATTTCTTTTGCATCTGCAAATGCTTCATAGGTATCTCGGATCATACGCCCAAGCTGCCTAATGTTTGCAAATAAGGCAACTAAGTAGCCTTGGAGCAATGCAAAGTCACCAATAGTAAGCTGTCCTTGACTCCATAGTTTAATCGCAATAAACATTACTACAAATTCAATGACAATCATGATGCCAAATTGGATGGTTTGGTTGAGCTCTCCTAAATTCCAGCTTAATGTTTGAATTTTTCTTAATTGTTCTGTTATGGCAAAAAAGATTCCTTGCTCATGTTTTTTACTGGTAAAGAGCCTTACATTTACATTATTAGTAATAGCATCAGCTAAGACGCCAGTAACTTCGGAATCGAGTGTAGCTCGTTTTTCATCATATTTAAGCTTCCAAACAGCTACAACGTAGTTGATTAAAATAAAGAGTCCAAGCATGCCAGCAGTAACTCCAGCAATCAAAGTGCTGCGATATGAGATCACAAGTATTGAACCTACGACTGTGACAAGAATAGGTAGAAATCTAAATTCTACTCCGTCAGCAAGATCTTCATATGCTCGAGAGAGACGGCGAATTTTTCTAACCAAAGAACCAGTAAAATTATTGCCGAAGAAGCTTGATGAGTGGCTCAAAATGTACGAAAAGCCGGTTCGTTCAAGATCTGCCATCACTTTTGAATGCAAGTAGTTTGAAACTGGAATTGCCCAGCCATGCATAAACCACCCAATTCCATGGAATAAGAGAACCATAACCAAAATTCCTATTAAACTGGCAATGATATTTTCAGAAACGGCATTTGGTCCAGCTAGCGTGTCAAAAAAACGCTTGTAATAGATTGGTGCAATAAGATGTGAGATCTCGCCCGCGATAATAGCAGCAAGCACCAAAAAACTTAGCCACTTATAGGGCCATAAATGACGTCCAAAGACTTTTAATACTATTTTGTTGCTTGGTAATGCCATAAAAATGATAAAAAGGCGCAATTAGCGCCACCTTAAGTAGACGTAATTACGCTATTTTTGTTACATCTTGGCTAGTATGTGGTCAATTTTGTATTATGCCAGTTATCTAAAATTGGAGTAATAAACCTCCAGCTAGCTTCAACTTCTTCTGTGCTTGTGAACAATGTTTGGTCTCCTCTAATGCAGTCAAATATAACTCGTTCATATGCGTCATTAAGATGATCTTGTATCGCGGTTTTTGGATAATCAAACGAGAGTTCTCTTGGCTCTACTTGGAAGCCAAAGCCCAGCTTATTAGCCCAAAAGCGTATTTCAATTCCAGCCATGGGCTGAATGTGGAAGGTTAGGACATTCTGAAGCTCTTGTTCATCTCCAAGCTCGCACACGCAGGTTGGCTTTTCTTTAAAATGCACTTTAATTTCTGTTAAATCCTTTTTCATTTTTTTGCCTGCTTCAAGAATTATTGGAACATGCTTCCATCTTTTATTTTTAATGTGTGCGTGTATTTTAAAATATGTTTCTGTTTTAGATGATTTTGGAACTGCTTTTTCATTTTTATAACCTTTGTATTGAGCTCGCTCTGCTCGGCTTTTAAGTTCTTTTGAGTTTATGATTTCTAAATCTTTCAAAATATCTGCTCGCGCTTTCCTGATTGCCTTTGCGCTTAGCTCGCGCGGATCATCCATGCAAGCTAAAGCAAGCATCTGCAGAACATGGTTTTGCCCAACATCCCTTAAAGCTCCTGTTGCCTCATAAAAATCTCCTCTAGTTTCAATGCCTTTTTTCTCAAAAAGTTTTATTTCTATTTTTTCTATGTAATCTTTGTTCCAAATTTTTTCAAATAATACATTAGAAAATCTAAAGGCCAAAATATTTTGCAAGGTTTCTTTGGCAAGATAATGATCTATGCGGAATATCTGCTCTTCTTTGTATAATTTTCCAAGAAGATTATCAAGGGCTTGAGCAGTTTTTAAGTCATTTCCAAATGGCTTTTCTACAAGCACTCTTGTCCATCCTAGCTTGCCTCCACAAGGCCTGCTTAATCCGGAATTAGCAAGATGCTTAAAAATCATTTCATACATTTTGGGCGGAACTGCCAAATGAAATAACTTGTTAGTGCATACCCCTACTTCTATATCAATCTTTTTCAAAGTCTGGTCTAATTGCTTGTAGTAGTTTTTATCATCAAAATATCCTTTTTGGAATTTGCTATGCTTTAGAAATGATTCTATGTCTGTGCTTTTTGTTTTGAGTATGTGTTTTTTAATGGTACTATGTAAAAATTCCCTAAATTCTTCATCGCCCCATTCTCGTCTGGAAAATCCCACTAATCTGAATTTTGATGGCAGCATTTTTTCTTTATACAAATTAAAAAGAGCTGGCACGAGTTTTCTTTGTGTAAGGTCGCCAGTTACGCCTAAAATGATGAATGTAGTTGGAGTTTGATTATTGTTGATTTTTGTTTTCATGCAAGTATTGTATCATTAGTTGGGGAGGTTGACAAAATAGCTCATTTGTATAGAATATAATGTTCTTTGATTTTTTATGGCAATCACTCACTCGGCTTCCAAGCCAGAAAGGGAAAAGCAATGATTAGCAGAAGAAGATTTTTAGGGGTATGCGCTTTTGGCTCTTGGCCGCTGTATACAGCATGCGGCAATGTGAAAGAAATTATCGCGAGTGCTATTGATAAAGCCTCGCAAGACATTAAAAGCATGCCAAGAGCTGATATGCATCTTACTGGAAATAGAAGTGAAGATATTCGTCAAGCTGTCAGCGCTAATGTGCAGAACAAGCTTCGCGCTATTGCGCAGGGTTCTGGGGAAGAGTTTGTGATTGGCGCTAAAACTGCTGATCAAACTTGGGAAACCATTTCATTAAGCCGTGCGCAAGGTAATATCGGAGGAGTAGGCTATGCGCATCCCCAAATCCGCATTGGCGACAAAGATCCTGTTCATGCTTCTGTGGATTGGGCAGGTGGATTCCTGGGAATAGGAAAGACAATTGCTCTACAGTTTCGTGATGCAGAGGGCCGTCTTCTCGGTCAAAATGGTCAGCCAACAGATGACCCTGATAACGCTATGAGCTGGTCAATATTTACTGGCTCGCACTCAGCGTCTAGCAGTGACTTAGATCCAGCAGGAAAGATTGCAATTCCGTCTGAAGTCAGCGGCGCATTGCAAGATGATGGAGGAGATGGATTTGCTGATAATCTTACGCAAATATTTGGCATTGTAATTGGCGCATTTCTAGCCTTTACAGTGCTTAAGTGGATTATCGGGATTGTGGCATTCTTGGCCATGCAGTTTCTGCTGTTTCTGGCTGCTGCTGCAGCAATAGGCGCGATTGTGTTCCTTTTAAATAATTTGTTTGGCATTGACCTTACAACTGGGGAAGGGCGAAATGAATTTGTTGAGTTCTTGCGTCAGCTGTTTAATCGTTTAATTCAAGCAGCTGAAGTTGTCTTTAACAGTGCCAAGGAGTTTCTGGATGGGGTGAATTTTGACGAGTGGCCACCCCAAATTCCAGAAGGGGCATTTGATAATCTTCTTAACCCCCTGGATTAACTCTTTGTGGTCGAGGGAGACAGAACTTCGGTTCTGCCTCCCTTTTTTAATTGTGGAAAACTATTTGACCAAATGTAAAATATCAGTATACTTAAGTTACCATGAACGCACAAAATCTCGTTATTACTATTCTTAAGAATAGCGGATAATATCCGAGGTTTTATTGCATTTCACATTCATTCAAAGAACCTCGGAAAGAGGTTCTTTAGTTCTTTAAGGAGCTGTAAAATGACTGAGCAAAGATTACAAATAAAGGGCTATGAGGGTCTTCCTGTGTATTATCAGGAAGATGAGCCTGATAGTAGCGTTACAAGGGCTAGAGCCCAAAAGGTTCAGAAAGAGGAAGATAGGCCTAGTCACGAAAGGGACGATGATGCTGGCGCTGGCATACAAAGGGGGCTTGAATAGATTGTCGCCGCCATGCTGATAAGGGAAGCAGAGTATTGCTTCCCTTATTTTTTTGGTACAATAAAAAGGACCCTGTATAGTAAAAGATCACTACACAGGGTCCACCGAATTGAATGAGCATGCGCAGGCAAAGAGGTAACCGGGCCTTATGGCCACAACACCTTGCGGCCCAAGGATTCGAACCTTGGCTCCTTGCGGGTGCCAACCGAATCCCACGCTTGGCTTTGCGCCTCCTTTCCGGTTTCGCAGATTTTCGGTTTCTCTCCAGCACTATGGCCAGAGACGATAAAAAAATACTATATCAAAATATTTAGATTGTCAAGTAAATTTTATGTTAAAAGTATATAAATCAAAAAGAGATTTTAAAAAAACAAGCGAGCCAAGTGGTTCATTGCGCAAAGCAAAATCAAAGCAGCCAATGTTTGTTGTGCAAAAGCATCAAGCGCGAGCTTTGCACTATGATTTTCGGTTAGAGGTTAGCGGCGTGCTCAAGTCATGGGCAGTGCCAAAAGGCCCCTCAAAAAACTCTAAAGACAAGCGTTTGGCAGTTATGACAGAAGATCATCCTTTGGAGTATGGTAAGTTTGAAGGTGAGATTCCAAAAGGCGAGTATGGAGCAGGTAAAGTTAAAATTTGGGATTCTGGGACATATGAGAATCTATCTAAGAAAAAAGATGGAAAAGATATGTCTATGGAAAGCGCCATAAAAGAAGGTGAAGTTGAAGTTAAACTTTCTGGGAAAAAGCTAAAAGGAGGATATGCTTTGGTTCGAACAAAATTTAGGGGCGAGAAAAAGAATTGGCTTTTGATTAAGATGAAAAAATAATTTTGTTTGAGGCGTGAGAGTGTGGTATACTATAAAGGAATATGCTTGAATCTTACCTTCCATCATCTACCCTATCAGTCATTGAACAACTCAAAGCTATCTCACTTGGAGGAAACACTGTATATGATTATGTGGTTGCAGTGGTAATTTTTGTTGGACTACTAGTCATATTAAAAATATTTCAGATGATTATTTTGGCTCGCTTGAATCGTTTGGCCAAAAGAAGCAAAACAGAATTTGATGATACGTTAATTGATGTTTTTGATGGCATAAAGCCACCCTTCTATCTATTAGTTGCGCTGTACTTTAGCATTCAATCACTTTCCTTACATCCAGTCGCAGAAAAAGGGATTGCCATCCTCTTTTTAGTTACGGTCACGTATGAGATAGTGCAAGCAGTTGAAAAGATTATTGATTATGGTTTAAGGGTATATACACGCAAAACGCGCGAAGCAGGGGAATCAGTAGAGCACAGCAAATCAATGGTGCGGTCCATGCGTTTAATCATCAGGGTCGTATTATGGATATTAGGATTTGTAATGATTCTTGCAAATTTGGATGTTAATGTAACATCTTTAGTAGCATCACTCGGGATAGGAGGCATTGCAGTTGCATTGGCTTTGCAGAATGTATTGGGTGACATGTTTAATTCATTTTCTTTGTATGTTGATAAACCTTTCCGCGTAGGAGATCTCATCAAAATAGGCAATGACATGGGAACTGTAGAGCGAATTGGCATGAAAACAACGCGCGTGCGCACTTTGCAAGGAGAAGAAATGGTGGTCTCAAACACAGAATTAACCACCACGCGCGTGCAAAACTTCAAAAAAATGAAAGAGCGAAGAGTCATTTTCAAACTTGGAGTAGTATATGGAACATCAAGCGAAAAACTGGATGCCATTCCAAAGATGATAAAAGAAATTGTTGATATTATAGATGGAGTTGATTATGATAGGTGTAATTTTGATGAGTATGGGGATTTTAGCTTGAATTTTGAGACGGTCTTTTTCGTCAAATCATCAGATTACAAAGATTACATGAACAAAAAAGAAGAAGCTAATCTTGCCATATACAAGAGATTTGAAAAAGAAGGAATTGAGTTTGCATATCCAACACAGACATTATACGTGAATAAAGATTGACATAATTTATGATTATGCTATTATTTTATATAGCAAATTCGAACAAACAATTTAACTGAATGTTCGAATTGTTTTAATCAGCGATCGTCGCGCAAGCGAAATGAAAAAGTACTCTTTTTCATTTCAGATGCCTGTGAGCTGATATACTTATAAGTAAGTACAACTTACTATGCAAGACGCAAACCCAACACCAGATCCAGCTGCTCCTGCACCAGATCCAGCAGCGCCCGCACCTGACGCAGCTCCGGCTGCTCCAGCAGAGGGCGGTGATGCACCAGCTATGCCTGAAGCACCTGCAGAAGGCGGAGATACAGCAGCTCCAGCAGAGCCAGCAGTATAATTGAATTCACAAGATTCACCAAAGAACCCTAGCGAAAGCAGGGGTTTTTTGTTTGAATTTGCTGGTGTTTATGCTATTATATCAACATGAAGTTATATAATACTCTTACAAGAAAAAAGGAAAATCTCGCGCCGATTAAAAAAAATCAAATAGGTTTTTATTCGTGCGGTCCAACAGTATACAATTATGCGCACATAGGAAATCTTCGGACTTATGTGTTTTCGGATATCCTTCAGCGCGCGCTTGAGTACAATAGATATAAAGTTAAAAGAGTCATGAATATCACAGACGTGGGACATCTTACGAGCGATGCTGATACTGGAGAGGATAAAGTAGAAAAGGAGGCAAAAAAAGAGCGCAAAACAGTGTGGCAGGTTGCGAAGTTTTATGAGAAATCCTTTTTAAATGATTTAAAAGATTTGAATATTATAAAGCCTAGTAAAGTTATAAGGGCAACTGAAACAGTTGAAGATCAGATAGAACTTATAAAAGAGCTTATCAAGAAAAAGTACGCCTATGAAACAGATAATGCTGTATATTTTGATGTTTCCAAGTTTAAAAAATATGGCAAGCTTTCTGGACAGAATTTGGATGACAAGCTCACAGCTGCAAGGGACGAGGTTATACAAGACAAAGAAAAGAAAAATGGCGCTGATTTTGCTTTGTGGTTCAAATTAACAGGACATCACAAAGATCACGCAATGCATTGGCTTTCTCCTTGGGGAGAGGGGTTTCCTGGGTGGCATATAGAGTGCTCCGCAATTGCGTCAAAGAGCTTGGGTCAGCCATTTGATATTCATACAGGAGGAATAGATCTTATTGGCACGCATCATGAAAACGAGATTGCTCAATCAGAGGCGGCCTATGGAAAACCATTGGCAAACATCTGGATGCATGGGGAGTTTTTGAATATGCACAAAGGAAAAATGGCAAAATCATCTGGCTCATTTATTACAATGAAAGATATTAAAGAAAAAGGATTTGATGCATTAGCATATCGTTATCTATTATTGACTGCGCATTATAGAACAAAAATAGAATTTTCTTGGGAAAGCTTAAAAGCCAGCCAAAACGCGTATCATAATCTAATAAGCGAGATTTCACGCAAGCGCCCTGTCAAAACAGGCAAAAACACCACATCATATCAAAAGAAATTTAAGCAATATATAGATGATGATTTAGATATTCCAAAGGCCTTGGCATTGCTGTGGGATGCTGCTAAAAACAAGGATTTAAGCCAGTCAAATGTTGATGATTTAGTTAAAGAATTTGATGAAATTTTTGGATTAGATCTTATCAAGCAATCAAAGAAATTATCAAAAGAAGAATCAAGCATACCCCAAAACATAGCCAAACTCGCAAAAGAAAGATGGGAGCTCCGTCAAAATCGTGAATTTGATAAAGCAGATAAGATTCGGCTAACATTAGCGAATAAGGGCTATGAGATTGAAGATCAAGATGCGGATTTTGTTATCAAAAAGCTAATAAAATAGGGCATTATCCACAGTATTGATTATTGTAGATTTGCTTTTTTCGCTATTTTTGCTAACTTTACAGAGTAATATTTAATAATAAGTAGGAGAAAACATATATGGCAAAACTTACGAAGACGCAGACAATCGCGGCTGTAGCCGAAAAAACAGGCTTAGGCAAAAAAGAAGCTGGTGAATTTATGGACCAGATCGCTGAACTCGCCTTAGATGAGGTAAAGAGCAATGGAGAGTTCATTCTTCCGGGAATCGGAAAGCTTGTAAAAGTAGACAGAGCAGCTAGAATGGGCCGCAACCCTGCAACTGGTGAAGAGATTAGTATTCCTGCTAAGACAGTGGTTAAATTCCGAGTTGCAAAGGCAGCAAAAGACGCAGTACTCTAAGTAATTTCCAATATTTCGTAAAAGCAAAAGAGTTTCCATAATGGGAGCTCTTTTGTTATAATATAGATATGAAATTTAAATACAAACAAACATCAAATATAAAAGAAACAGATGTACAGGAGGTGGCGAAAAAGTTAGAGCCATATCTTGCGGAACTAAGAACCATTTCCCAAGATTCATCTTATGCCAGAGATGAGTCAGCTTTGTATTTGCCGCATGATGAACAATTGCGAAAACAAGTGTCAAAATTAGCTAATAAGTCAAAATCACACAAACTTAAAGAGGTAATGGTAGTTGGAATAGGGGGTTCAAACCTTGGAACTGTAGCAGTGTATGATGCATTAATGCCTAATGGAATTGCTTTAACATTTTTTGATACAATTCATGTTCGCACTTTAAAACAAGCAAATACTAGAATGCGGAAGATTTATAATTCAAAGGGTGAGGTGTTGATTAACTTTATCAGTAAGTCCGGCTCAACCAATGAGACACTAGTGAACGCGCGCGTTTTAATAGATAATCTGCGTGATATTACAGATAAATGGCGAGATCACATCATCGTAACCACAGAGCCAGATTCAAAGCTTGATGATTGGGCGCATAACCAAGGCATTCCAACATTGCCAAATCCTGTGCATGTTGGGGGACGATATAGCGTTATGAGCGCAGTTGGAATATTTCCTTTGGCATTGGCTGGAGTTGATATTAAAAAACTGCACAAAGGTGCTGCCAGAATGCTTGAGCGATGTTTATCAAATGATGTACGTAAGAACTACGCGCTCCAATCAGCAGCTGCGATCTATTCAGCAATGAAGCATAAGGCCTCAATCCATAACCTATTTTTGTTTAACATGGATTTGGAAAGAGTAGGTAAGTGGCATAGGCAACTCTTTGCAGAGTCCTTAGGAAAAGACGGCAAAGGCATTACGTCAATTGTAAGCATTGGTTCAAATGATTTGCATTCTACGTTCCAAATGTATTTAGGAGGTCCAAAAGATAAGTTTACTACGTTTGTTCGGGTGAAGCCAAGCCAAGATATTCATATTGCTTCAATTGATGATGAGTTAGATGCAATTGTGCCAGAATTAAACCAGCGGTCAGTAACACAAGTTATGGATGCTATTTATGATGGTACTGTGGCATCATATCAAAAGCGCGGGTTGCCTTTTGTAGAAGTTATATTAGAAAAAATAAATGAAGAAGAGCTTGGAGCATTTCTTCAATTTAAGATGATTGAGACTATGCTTTTGGGAAGATTGATGAATATAAATGCTTTTGATCAGCCTAATGTTGAGGAATATAAGGAGATTACTAGGGAGTTATTAGGCTAGAAATAGATATTTAGGTAATATTTTAGCTTATATTAGCCAAAAAGCTCTGTTATTTGATTGACAGAATTTTTTGTTTATGGTAGTATTTTAGCTTAAAATAGAAGTAAAATCGCAGTTTGCCAATATAACAAGTATAATAAGGGAGGTGTAGATACAAATTATCATCAGATTTATCTGTTGTTGTTTGTTGTCATATTTATCTTTTCATTCACCCTACAATCCAAGGAGGATTGCAATGAAAGCATTACTTTTGTCTTTCGTGATTTTCGCGTTGACTTCATGCGGGCCCAATAGTCCGCTTGCTGCACACATCAAGGATCATTTGTCGGACGGCGACAACAGTGGCACAAGCCAAAATGCGGGATTAACCATTACGGTTTCGGAGAATGTGGCCGTAGCCGATGCGACCGGGCCTAACTCCAGCGGAGTGGTTGGTGAGCAGAATGTGCTTATCGGCTCGT
>NZBL01000010.1 GCA_002687895.1 bacterium
ATTGGATTTCGCGTTTGAGCAGGATGCTTTGTACAAAAAAGTATGCAAATGGTCTGATAAACTGCATGAGCTTGGGCACATAATTTATGATGAGCAAGGCTTTAAAGACAGCGACATCTTCCGAGTTACTATTAACGCGTTTTTAGTTGCCTCTAAGATAGCGTATGCTGTTGATATGGATGAGGATAGTTTTGATCTTGAAGATGAGCATATTATTAAAATAGAGCTGGAGACAAGCATAAGGGCGTTCTCATTAGCTATGACATTTCTGCAGCGCATTCGCGAATCATTAGTGATTTTGATCAATAAAAAAGTTCATCCAACAAATCAGTGGAGAGCATCTCTTGCGGCTTCTGATGAAATAGTTTTGGAAATTCAGAAAAGGGTTTTAGGCTTAAAGCAGAAACTAGATCCAAAAAGCAAATAAATAATACAGCCCTACATATCTAATTACTTTTCCAATAATTACATAGATTGAGAATTTCCAAAAGTCATATTTAACAATTCCAGGAACAAAAGTCAAAGGATCTCCAACAATTGGCAGCCAAGAGAATAATAGTATAGGAGGACCGAATTTATCAAACCATTTATGAGCGCGATCTAAACGCTCTTTTTTTATTCTAAAGTATTTTTCCAATATCCAGAACTCGCCTAATCTTCCCATCCAGTAATTAAGCACATTGCCGGCATAGTTTCCAATAGAGAGAACAATGATTGTTGGAATTATTGGCATGCCTGCTTTCCAAACAGCAACTGCTACCACTTCCGGAGAAAGCGGAATCAAAGTTGTTGCAACAGCGCCAAACAAAAACAAGCCAACATATCCTCCTGGGCCTACTATGAAGACAAGAAACCAATTTTGAAGCGCTTCAATCATGAATGTATTATACCATAAAAAGACGTTGTTTTTTAGCCCAATTGCGGTAAAATATACATATGGCAAAGAATAATAAAAAATTCATTATTATTGATGGAAACGCGCTTTTGCATAGGGCTTGGCATGCTTTGCCGCCTTTAACCACTAGGGATGGAAAAATGGTAAATGCTGTTTTTGGGTTTGCTTCAATAATGCTTAATATCATTAAAGAGCTTAAGCCAGACTATGGTGTGGTTGCTTTTGATCCTCCGGGAAAGACATTCAGGCATGAGGTATTTAAAGAATACAAAGCAACGCGCCAAAAACAGCCAGATGAATTGTACGAGCAAATTCCTATGATAAAAAATGTTGCAGAAGATTTTGGTTTTAAGATAGAAGAAAAAAAAGGATATGAAGCAGATGATGTGATCGGCACAATGGCAGAAAAAGCAGCCGAGCATGATCTAAAAACAATTATTGTGACAGGGGATATGGATGCTCTTCAGCTTGTTGATAAAGATACTGTTGTGTACACAATCAAGCGCGGAATCAACGATACAATTACGTATGATATTGATGCAGTAAAAGAAAAGCATGGGTTTGGTCCAGAAAAGGTAATTGAGTACAAGGCTTTGGCAGGAGATTCAAGCGACAATATCCCGGGTGTTGGTGGAGTTGGAGAAAAGACTACAAAAGAATTGCTGGAAAACTTTGATTCCATTGAAGAGATTTACAAGTATCTAGAAAAAGGCGGGGACAAGATCAAAGAAACAGTTGCCAAAAAGTTGATTAAGGATAAAGAAAAGGCATTATTATCAAAAGATCTTGCAACTATTAAGCGCGACATTAAGCTGCCATTCAAATTAAAAGATCTAGAAGTTAAGCCAGCTGATGAGCAGGATTTATTAGAATTATTTCGCAAGCTAGAATTTCGGTCATTGATCACAAGAGCGCAAGAAGTGTTTGGCGGATATAATGCTCGCGACGCTAAAGGCCAGGCATCATTATTTACTTCTGGCGAATCAGCAGAGGAGGAGGCATTTGAAATCCGCAAAGGTTATCATCTTATAGACACCAAGGAAAAGCTGGCAAAGCTCAAAAAATCATTATCAAACATAAAAGCATTTGCATATGATACAGAAACAGATGGCTTGGGTGC
Source organism: bacterium (assembly GCA_002687895.1). Taxonomy (GTDB): domain Bacteria; phylum Patescibacteriota; class Patescibacteriia; order UBA2169; family UBA2169; genus UBA2169. The sequence goes on from NZBL01000010.1 coordinate 2,016, forward strand.
TATTACCGCTAACATGCTTGGCTTGTCATTATCTTGGAAACCTGGGGAGGCATATTACATTACCCAAGAATTTGCAGGCGAGTTAAAAGATATTTTTGAAAATCCGGACGCAAAAAAGTACGGCCATAACATTAAGTATGATGTTGAAGTTTTAAATAAAGTTGGAATCATGGTACAGGGCATTGAGTTTGATTCTATGATTGCTTCATATCTTTTGCGTCCATCTGGAAGAGGACATTCTTTGGATAATTTAGCATTTGTTGAGTTTAGGCATCAAATGGTTCCAATAAGCGATCTTATTGGGCCGCGCGGCAAAAAACAACTCACCCTTAGCGATGTGGACTTAAACCGCGTAGCAGATTATGCAGCAGAAGATGCTGACTATACCTTGCGATTGGTCCAAAAATTAGAAAAGCAGCTTAAAGAGGAAAAACTAGAAAAGCTGTTCCAAGATATTGAAATGCCTTTGGTTCCAGTATTGGTTCAAATGGAAGAAAATGGAGTAAAAATTGATGCCAAGTTTTTGCAAGACATGTCAAAGCAAGTTGGCGCGGATATTACAAAAATAGAAAAAAAGATTTACAAGCTTGCGGGCATTGAGTTTAATGTTGCCTCTCCAATTCAACTAAAAGAAATATTATTTAAAAAGCTTAATATTTCCACCAAAGGTATTGGCAAAACTAAAACAGGATTTTCTACCGCAGCTGGGCAATTAGAAAAGATGAAAGACGAACATGAGATTATTCCGCTCATCATGGAGTACAGGGAACTCTCAAAACTAAAAAATACGTATTTAGATGCATTGCCAGAATTGGTGAACAAAGAAACCGGCAGGGTACATGCAAGTTTTAACCAGACCATTGCTTCTACTGGCCGCCTCTCATCAAGCGACCCTAATCTTCAGAATATTCCAATACGTACAGAGTTAGGTAGAGAAATCCGTAAGGCCTTTGTTCCAGAGAAGGGGAATGTGCTCATAGGCGCAGATTATTCGCAAATTGAATTGCGTGTTGCTGCTGATTTATCTGGAGATAAAAATTTAATAAAGATTTTTAAAGATAGATTAGATGTGCATACTTCTACTGCCGCTTTTATGCATGACATAGATGAATCAAAAGTCACCCCAGAAATCCGCAGAACAGCAAAAGAGGTTAACTTCGGAGTGTTGTATGGCATGGGAGCGCGTGGACTAAGCCAGCGAACCGGCATGTCTCAGCAAAAGTCAAAAGAATTTATAGATAAATATTTTGAAACATTCAAAGGCGTTGCAGATTTTATTGAGGAGAATATTGCATTAGCACGCACTCGCGGATTTGTGGAAACAAAGTTTGGCCGCAGGCTCCAGCTGCAGGATATTAATTCCGGAGTCCAGCAAGTGCAGGCTGCTGCAGAGCGCTTAGCCACAAATATGCCTATTCAAGGAACAGCAGCTGATATTATGAAAATGGCAATGATAGAAATTCACAAAGGCTTGCGCAAAATAAGCCCAGAATCAAAAATGCTCATGCAAGTGCATGATGAACTAGTGTTTGAGGTTCCAAAGAAGGATGAGAAAAAGGTATCACAGTTTATTCAAGAGACTATGGAATCAGTTACTGAGTTACGAGTACCTATTGTTGCAGAGGCAAATGCAGGAAAAAATTGGCAGTGTTGTTCCTGATTCTGATGCACATTGGCTTCTTGATTGTATTATTAATAGCTTTGCTACTATCACAGGTAAAGGTATTCCTTTGGGTAATGTTACTAGTCAGTTATTTGCGAACATATATCTTAATGAATTTGATGAATACATAAAGTATGTCGTTAAAGAGCCCTATTATATTCGTTACTGTGATGATTTTGTCATTTTACATAGCGACAAGAATTATTTAATAGGTCTCGCAGAGCAGATTAATGAGTTTTTATGTACACATCTAGAATTGACGCTTCACGAAGATAAGATTATTATTCGTAAGGTAAGGCAGGGTATTGATTTTCTTGGATATGTTGTATTGCCGCATTATCGCGTAATCAGAACAAGAACGAAAAATAGGATGCTAAAGAAAATGCAACACAAAAATGACCTGCTGAAAACAGGAGCTATCAACAGGTATAATCATAATCAGTCATTGCAGTCATATTTTGGGTTATTGCAACATTGTCATGGACACAGGATTAGCAATACTTTGCGGTAATAATAATTTTACACCTTTTCAAGTTCGTTTATTTCTCTATCAAGCATTATTTTGATAAATGACTGATAGGGCACATCTTGCCTGTTTGCTTCTGCTTTGATACGGCTAAGCAAAGATTCTGGTACTCGTATTGATATAGTTTTGGTTGATGGTTTAAGATTGGGGAGTATTGCTTTATCTGCCTTGCTCCAATCAATGTATTCGCTAGAATCATGCTTTGCCCAAAAGTCGCGCTCCTGGTCTTCGTTTTTGAATTGTGGAATTGGTTTAAGCTTTTTCATAGTGTTGTTTTTCCTTTCTGCTCATATTGCGAGCAGAAATTATTCTAATGTTGTTGTTTCTGATAGTAAATGATATAAATAGTAAGCGGTTGTTTTCTGTTTTGCCTAATGCCTGAAGTCGTTTTTCTTTTTGAGAGTATTTTTCGTCTTCTGAGATAAGTAATGGTTCGTTAAAGAATACTTCCTCACATTCTGAATTGGAAACATTATGTTTTTTCCAATTTTTATCTAGGTTTCCTTTATTCCAATCAAACGTAGTAAACTGAAATATTTTTGTCATAGGGTTTTAGTTTTTGTATATAACCATTATATACACAATATATTTTATTGTCAAGTAATATGTTGATATTTATTCATGGCGAGGACACGTATTCCTCTCGCCAATATTTAGAAAAAGTAATTGAGCAATTTAAAACAAAGCATGATCCAGAAGGAAAAAGTGTGTTGGTTTTTGATAGCGAAGAATCTACTTGGGAAAGTATTGTTTCAGCTTTAACTGCTGATGGATTGTTTTCATCTAAAAAGCTGGTAATCACAAAAGACATTATCCAAAACAAAGAACAGCGTGAATCTTTAAAAGAATTTTTAGATGCACCAGGATTGCCAGACTCAACTTCACTAATTGTGTATGAGGCAGGGCCAGTTGATAAACGATCTAGCTTGGTTAAAAAGTTATCAAAAGAAAAATATGCTCAAGAGTTCGTGGCTCCTGATCCTATTGTGGTTGAACGCATGATTGCTAAGATGGCGCGAGATCTTGGTAAAAAGATTGAGCCACAAGCAGCTCGAGAACTAGCAAGCATTTGCGGAGCTGATTTGTGGCGCGCTCAATCAGAAGTAAGCAAGCTGTCTCATCTCGTAACAGACACCATCACGCTCAATGATGTAAAAGAACATACCCAAGGTAAACTAGAAGATGATATTTGGAAGTTTGTGGATTCAATTTCTTTGGGCAATAAACAGCAGGCATTGGATATGCTTGAAACCCAGCTCCAGTTGGGCACACAGCCAATGTATTTGCTTTCAATGCTTATACGCCAATTTAGATTGCTTATTGCCCTATATCAGTCAGAAGGCGCTGACGCAGCATTGGCCTCAACTTTGAAGTTGCATCCATTTGTAGTTAAAAAAACCCGCCAACAGGCGAGCAAATTCACAATCAATCAGCTTAAAACTATTTATCAGGCTTTAGCTCGCTTAGACAATGCTTTAAAAACAGGCAAAGGAGAGCCAAAACTATTGTTTACGGTTTTGGTTGATTCAATTGTTCGCTAATTATTTTAAAGGAGGGGAGCAATGATTCCCATGAGGATTCGTGTAGCTGCTTGTGTGGCTTTTATTGGGATATTGGTCGGTGGTTTACTTTCTGTTTTAACCCTCGCCTCAACTATTAACCCAATAATAGACATATATTACAGTGTTCTTTTCATAGTCGCCTTATTGTTACTCATCATGGGTTTAATGTCTTTTTATTATATTTCTTATACAGGATTTGGAGATATTAAACTAATAGATCTAGCGTTTAAAAAAAATCATAGCCAGAGAGACACAATACTAAAATAACACCACAGTACGAAACTGTGGTGTTATCTTTTTGGGATTAAGATTATTTGCTAGATGATGCTTTTTTGATTGCTTTGTACACCCTGGATTTCTTCCGTGCTGCAACGTTCTTATGAACTAATCTACGTTTAGCTGCTTTATCCAAAAGCTTCACCACGTCAAGAGCTAGTTTTTGGGCTTCTTCTGCGTTTTTTCCATCAATAGCTTTGTGAATCTTTTTAATGGTTTCCTTGATATTCTTTTTCTGGATTCTATTTACCAAAGCTTGTTTTTTGGATTTGCGCAGTTCCTTTTTTGCTGATTTCGTTATTGGCATAATAGATAGATACTAGTTGATTTATTCAATATTGTCAACTAAACCTTCTTTTTTTAAGATCTCAATTGTTTGATTAATAGCCTCATCAAGCTTGTTTTCTTCATTCATAACTGTGTAATCATATTCATCAGCATGGCTTAAATACTCTTTTGTATATTTTATGCGTTCTTGAATTGTATTTTCGTCATCACCTCGTTTTTTAAGACGATTAATTAGATCATCTAAATCAGCTGTGATGAAAATAGACAATATATCTGGAAATACTTTTTTCGCTGTTTCTAAGCCTTTAAAATCAATTTTCCATATACCTACTTTGTCTTTCATGAGTTGAATGCGTTCAAGCTCCTTTTTTGTGGCGCCACGCTTAGAGCCATATACTTCTGCCCATTCTGCGAATTCATCATTTTCAATCATTTTTTCTATTTCTTTTCTAGATTTAAAATAATATGGATTACCTTCTGATTCTCCTTCTCGCATTTCGCGATCCACTGTTGTTATAACCCTCTCAATTGGCAAACCGCGTTTAATTAATCCTTCAATTACACTGTCTTCTCCTGCGCCAGAAGGGCCGGAAATTATTACTAAATTAGTTGATCTGGTCATAATGATTTTAGAAAAGTTTCTAATTCGCGAGGTAGTTTGGATTCATATTCCTTATTATCATTGTTCAAGTCTTGGAACCCAAGCTTTGAGGCATGTAAAAATAATCTTCCAAGATCAATTTGCTTTACTTGTTTGTTCGTATATAGCTTATCCCCAACAACAGGGTATTGGATAGAGTTTAAGTGAACTCTAATTTGATGGCTTCTGCCAGTATGGATTGTTACTTTCAATAATGTGTAATTCTTGATTCGTTCCAAAACTTCATATTCAGTTTTAGCGTCTCTGTCAATTGACTTGTCGTCTTCGTCTTTTTGGGAAGGGGGATGCGCTGCCATCTTACCAGATTTTGATTGGGAGCGTCCAATTGGCGTATCAATTGTGCCATCTTCATCATCTATAACACCATGAACCAAAGCTGTGTATTCTTTTGTTATGGTTCTATCTTGAAATTGTTTTTTAAGTGAGTCAAACATTGGTTGCGTTCGTGCTACAATCATCAAGCCAGACACATCTCTGTCTAATCTATGAACAATTCCTGGGCGAAGCTCATCTTCTCCGACATTTTTCAACTCTGGATATTTAGCTAATAGCCCATTTGCGAGAGTTGGCTCATTAATACCCAAAGCTGGATGAACCACAAGTCCAGAAGGCTTGTCTATAATTAAATAATCATCTGTTTCATCAACCACCTTGAATTCTACATTGCTATTTGGAGTTATGTCTGGCTTTGTTTGCTCTGTTTTCGCGATTTCAATAACATCTCCAATATTTGGCTTGGTTTTAACATTAGCTTGTTCTCCATTTAAAGTAATTGAGCCATCTTTAATCTGTTTTTGAATGAAAGACCTTGAAAGATTAGGCAGTTTTTGGGTGAGCATTTTATCTAATCTGTCAATTTTATCATTATCTTGTATAGTTATCTTCATAATTGTTTTAAATATTCTAAAGCTTGGTCCTTTGAAGCAAGCTTCCCTGAAAGCTGTTTGCTTCTGACTTCTTCTAGAACTTTTCCTACTTTTTTCCCNGGCTTAAGATTAAGNAGATCCATTACATGCTCCCCAGTAATCAAGGGTTTTACTAGTTTTGTTCCATGGCTTTGGGTCTTTTTCTTGATAGCATCAATGCGATTGCAGATTTGTTCGTACTTTTCGGTAAATGATTTTCCATCTGGCCCTATGGTTGCCAAGCTGTCTAAATATAACAGCTTTAAGAAGTTGCGCGAAGGGTATTTTGAGCTGAAAAAATATTTTTCAATTGTGTTTGGCCGCATTATATCTGGATCTCCATGAACCAAAAGCATGTGATGCTGAACCATCCAAACAACATGATTGATGTTTATGCCAACTTCGCTTGGTGCTGAAGCGCGCAATCGCTCTAGAATCTGCTTTGCCATGGTTGCTCCTACTTCATCATGGTCATCGTATCTAATTCTATCAACTCCGTCTTTTTCCGGAGTTTTTAAAGTATATGGCTTGCCAATGTCATGGAACAGCGCGGCCATTACAAGTTCAAGCTCTATTGGCTCGTCATTAAATTCTTTTTTAAATTCATTTGAAGACAGTTTTTCCAATGCCAAGCGCGTATGATCCCATACATCTCCTTCTGTGTGCCAGTTTTCCGGCTGAACGCATCCCTTCATCTCCAGCAACTCCGGAATAGCTGCTTCTAAAGCGCCAGTTTTGTCCCATAAATCTAATGTTGCTGATGGATTTATGGCAAGGGATTTTAACAGTTCTTCTGAAACAATTTCATTCGCAAGAACCCGCTTTGAATCTATTTCATTATTAATATTTGGAATCATTTTTTTGATTGTTGCAAGGGTTTCTTTTTCTATTTTGGAATCAAGCTGAAGAGAAAAGCGCAAAGCCCTAAGCATGCGCGAATAATCCTCTTGAAACCTTTCGCGCGGAGAGCCTACTGTGCGTATGATTTTATCTTTTAAATCTTTTTGCCCGTTATGAGTGTCAATCAGCTTTTCATCTACTAAATTATATGCCATCGCGTTTATTGTAAAATCCCTTCGCTCTAAATCTTTTTCAATATCAAGCTTTGGATCTGTCTTAATATCAAAATCTTGGTAAATGCCTTGCTTGTGCATGGAGAATTCTGTGCGAGGCAGGGCAATATCGCAGATTTCATTTTCCGGCTTTGCGATTTCATTAAACTTCCAAATGCCGAATCTTTTTCCTGCAAAAACAACTCTGCCGTGATTTGCTAAAAACTCCTCCAAATCATCTGCTTCAACATTGCGCACAAGCATATCTATATCTGTGACTTTTTCCCCAAGCAAAATATCGCGAACCGCGCCGCCAACTAAAAACACTTGTGCTTGGGGAAATTCCTTTACAAGCGATTCTAAGGCTTGATATGTTGATATATTGGGAAATTCAGGATTCATAGGCATACTTTTACCTCATTATATCACAAATAGCAAGAATTGATTTTTATGGAGATTTGCGGTAAAGTTTGGCTAGGCGCATAGCTCAGCTGGTTAGAGCGCCATCCTTATAAGGTGGAGGTCCTGGGTTCAAGTCCCAGTGCGCCTACCAAAAAACACTCATTAAATTATGAGTGTTTTTTGATGTAATTTTTATTGGAAGATATTCATTACAGACCGAATTGCGTCTTTAGGAGATTTTGTGAAGATATCATAGGTCACCAGATTCCTGTTGCCGTGCGCTCCAAGGGAAGCGGCTTTTTGGCGCAGATCAATGCTTGGATCATGCGTATGCATTATCGCTCTAAAGTAGCCGTCTTTCGCGTAAATGATGATAATTATTTTTGCTTCTGGAGCATGAAGCAGAAGATCATCCACTACAGTTAAAAGAGTTTGCTCGCTTGTTTGGGTTCTCTCAAAATCATCATTTGTTACCACAGACCAAGCAATGCTGTGCTCTTCATCTACATGAAGGTTGGCAAGCATTCTGCCCCAAAGCTGTAAAGCATTAACTGCTTTATTGTAAAATAGTTTTTGGATGATAAGCTCCCTGTCAGCACCCAAGCTCATAAGCTCGCTTGCAATAGCCAATGTCCTTGGAGTTATATTAGGGGATTGAAAGCTTTTTGACTCATGAATAATTCCAGCTAGCAGGCAAGTGCTTAAATGCTGGTCAATAATATCTTTTTGCATGTACTCCGCAAGCATGAACAGAATTTCAGTGGTTGCCACAGCAGTCATCTCCACAAGATTCAGCTCTCCAAAGTGCTCGTTCTCGGGCTGGTGATCAATATTTATAATAGGCGTGTGATAAAAAAATTCAGCATGATCTTCATGTATGCTGCCAAGTGAATCAAGGTCGCTAGCGTCTAGGACTACAATCAAGTCATATGTGTATGATTCCTGCTTAACTCTTGGCGCGCCCAAGGAAAGGTCTTGCTTGTTCGGGAACAAGCGGATCATAAGCTTTTCATTTTTCACTTCATAGGTTAATCCGTTGATTTCATTTTGATTGATGTCAAACTCAAGAGTGATGTCTGATTTTTTTGATATTGAATTATTAATTGATTCAAATTCAGGCAAAAATCCATAGCTTTTATTAAGCCCAAATTTATTCGCGTCTATTGCGCAGTGCACTTTTTTTCCTAATCGCTTTAGCAATAAACAAAAACCCAGAGCCGAGGAAATGGCATCCCAATCTGGATTAGCTCTGGTGGTTACTAATATATTATGCTTGGTTTGGATTGTTTTCGCAATCTGCTGAAACGTGTCTAATGACATGGTATTTGATTTTGGTTAAGAGGTTATCATAATTGATGCGCATCATGGTGTCAATATATATAGGATTGTGGATTTGGGGATTATATTTAACGGCTAATTTGAATTTAGCCGTTAATCTGGATGTAGTAGTATAGATTTAGTGTTAATAAAAGCAGGCGCTCATCAATTAGATGGGCGCCTAGGGTGTCCTTGGGTTATGGAATGATTGGCACATGTATAAGAAGCTGTGTATTCAACAGCCATGTGCCATCTGTCTTGCTTATAATGGTTGTCATAATACGAAAGTCTCTTTTTCTATTTTTGTATCTCCAGCCAATACCCATGGTTCTTTTATTTGGGCCGATAATGTTTTCATATCTGCCCACTATCTCAAGTCTTCCTCGTAATGGCTGTATATATAATGGATGTAGATATAGCACATAATACTGTGTAATATTTTTATTCAGTATTATGTTATTAAATCTTAAGATTTCTGCCTCAAGCCTGCCTTGTTTTGATATTCCAGCGGACACTACAAGAGGATCAATTGGATGCTTTCTAAAGCCTGCTCTTAATATGATCTCTCTAGGCAGGTGAAGTTTGCCCACAAAGTAAGCGCGTCTATGGGAATTAGAGTCTTCTCTTGCTTTGCCTCCCTTTTGTATTCCAAGAGATATTTGAGCCAGTAGCTCTATAATATTCTTTCTTGTGTCAACCTTTAACATCCAGTCTTTTTCGCCGAGTGAATCAGCAACTGATGACATTGATATAGATAGCTGGCTATCTATGCGAGTGGAAGTTTCTCGTGTCATCTCAACATTCATGTTGCCGAATGTTGCGTTGAAATCCTTAAAGATTTTTTTAAGACCGAAATATTTCAGCATCTTAAATGGATCATACCAACGAAGCCAAAATTCCATGGTCTTTGGATCATCAGGCGCCAAGCCAAGAGCAAGAAAGGTTATAAGATTGCCCCTTTGCCGCCTAATATCCAGCCTTCCGCTATTGTGCCGGGCTCTCCAGTTTTCTGTTGGCTCGCCAGGTTTATGAATGATAGACGAGTCAGTAACACTGACTACAATACCGACTTCAATACTGTCTATGAGAGATGGTTTTTCTGCTTCTTGTGCTGTTATTATACGCGATGAAAACAACACCACAAGTGCTATCAATGCATATTGTTTCATAGCACGCCCCCTTGGTTATGGTGATGTTAAAGTTCAATTCTCTAGAATTGGATAGTAACAATGATGATGCTTTTTGTAAAGAATCATTGACTTATCACGCTATTTCTATTATACTTATATAGTTTCAATAAATAAATTACAGCCATGAATGTATCAGAACTTGCCAGGCAACTAAACACCACAAGCAAAGAGCTTTTGGAAAAACTTCCAGAGCTTGGGTTTGATATTGGAGTGCGGGCAATTAAAGTAGATAATGTAATTGCTGAAAGAATTAAGCAGGCTTGGAGCCAGGATAAAAGAAAGGAAAAATTAAGAGCTAAAATAGAAAAGCAGGAAACCATTTCCAAAGAAGATTCACAAGAATCAGATGCTCAAAAGGAGATTGTTATCCCGAAAAAAATTTCAGTAAATGATTTAGCAACAAAACTTGGAACAGAAGTTCCCCACTTAATCGGCTATTTAATGAAAAACGGAATAATGGCAAGCTTGAACGAGCAGATAGATTTTGAGACCGCTTCAATAGTGGTTGAAGATTATGGATTTAAGGCAGTTAAGTCAGAAAATGGAGAAACTGTTGATAAGCAGACAGAAAACGAATTAAGAACCCTTAAAAAGGATATTGCAAAAGATTNAAAAGGCAAAGAGCGTCCGCCAGTCGTGGTTGTTATGGGCCATGTGGACCATGGAAAAACCACTTTGCTTGACGCTATTCGGGAAACAAATGTCGTGGAAGGCGAATCAGGCGGCATTACCCAGCATATTGGAGCTTATCAAGTAGAGGAAAAGGGAAGGCAAGTCACATTTTTAGATACGCCGGGACATGAGGCGTTTAAAGCCATGCGAGAGCGCGGCGGCCAAGTAGCTGATGTTGCAATTTTGGTTGTGGCTGCTGATGACGGATTAAAGCCCCAGACTTTGGAATCAATCAATGTCATCCAAAAAGAGGGTTTGCCTTTTGTGGTTGCAATCAACAAAATTGATAAGCCAGGAGCTGACGTGGACAAGATCAAAAAAGAGCTAGCGGAAATCAATCTTAATCCAGAAGACTGGGGAGGCAAAACAATTACAGTTCCAGTTTCAGCTAAAAAAGGTGAAGGCATGCACGAGCTTTTGGAAATGGTATTGCTGGTAAGCGATATAGAAAAGTTCACAGCAGATTCCGCGAAAGACGCGTGCGGAGTTATTGTTGAATCCCATGTAGACCGCGGAGAAGGGCCTGTGGCCACAGTGCTGGTTCAGGTGGGTACCTTAAAAGTAGGGGATGAAATTGTGATTGGAGATTCGTTTGGCAAGGTTAAGGCCTTAAAAGACTGGCATGGAAATAATGTCACGCAAGCAACTCCATCTATGCCCGTAAAAATTCTCGGGCTTAGGTCAACTCCAACAGTTGGAGATATTTTAAAGTGCGAAGAAGTTAACAGGCAAATGCGCAAAAAATCATCTAAAAAACACAGGCTTATAGAAGTGGAGCAGGATCAGCCTGTTAAATCCGAAGAAGAAGATGATTCAGAAGAAAAAGAATCTAAAAAAACAGTGTTAAGCATAATTGTAAAAGCAGATGTTTTAGGATCTCTTGAAGCTTTTATAGCCGCCTTAAAGCAGCTGGAAACAGAGGATGTATCAATCGCCATTCTAAAGCAAGGCTTGGGAAATATCACGGAATCAGATTTAACTTTAGCAGAAGACGCTCGCGCAGTAGTATATGGATTCAGCGTCCAGCTTTCTCCAGAAGCTCAAAAGTTGAGCTATTCCAGAAAAGTTGAGATCAATCTCTCTAAAGTTATTTACGAATTATTGGACGACATCAAGGAGCGGGTAAAGGGATTTGTAAAGACAGAAATAGTAGAAGTGCCTCAAGGAGAATTAGAAGTGCTGAAGATTTTTAAGGATAAGAGGGATGAATCCATAATCGGAGGACGAGTTAAAAAGGCCGCTATCACAAGCAGCGCGAAGTTCCGCCTAATGCGCGATGGAGATCCTATAGACGAAGGCAAGATTATAGAGCTTCAGCAGAACAAGCAAAAAGTTGAAGAACTCAAAGAAGGCATTGAAGCAGGGGTCAAAGTATCTGGCGTGCGCGGGTTCCGTGAAGGCGACATTTTAGCTGCGTATATAGAAGAAGAGCGAAAAGTAGGATAATTGCTTGTAATATTGGCTAGGCTATGATAAGGTGCTTGACTTAATTATGAACCAAGAATTCAGCCAATTAAGCCAAGAAATTCAAAAGCACAGATCTTTCGCCGTAGTGTGCCATAAAAAGCCTGATGGAGACGCTGTTGGGTGTGTTTTGGCTTTTGCGTCTTATTTGGAAAGCCTTGGAAAGCAGGTTCAAAAATATTGTGTTGATGAGGTTCCGAGCTATTTATCATTTTTGCCGGAATCTGAATTAATTAAAAAGCCTAAGGATGAATTTTGGCAGAACTCGGATGCTGTTGTTATGCTTGATTGCGGAGATCTTGGAATGTCTGGAATTGACAGAGAAGAGCTTCAAGACCGAGTGATTGTCAATATTGATCATCATATAAGCAATTCTGGATATGGAGCAGTAAATTTGGTTCAGCACACATCTGCCGCAACAGCGGAAATTCTATATAATTACTTTGAAGAAGTTCAATTCAAAATTGACAAGCCAGCAGCTACCAATCTTTTGTGCGGCGTGTATACAGATACGGATGCTTTTACTAATCTTGGAACAACTCCAGAATCGCTTCGCGTTTCAAGCGAGCTTTTAAAGCTTGGCGCGAACTTTAAAGAAATCACAGCCCAGACAATGCGCAATAAATCAGTGGCGTCATTAAAGCTATGGGGCCGCGCTTTAGAGAGATTAAGGTTTGACGCAAAAAAAGGCATAGCAGTTACAGTTATAAAGCATACAGATTTTGATGAATGCGGCGCAGAGCCAGACGACACAGAAGGAGTTGCAAATCTATTAAATCATTTATCTGACGTGAAAATGGCAATGGTATTGCGAGACTTGGGTGATGGAATGGTAAAGGGAAGCTTGCGAACAACAAAAGAATTGATTGATGTGTCTCAAATTGCTAAACTAATGGGCGGAGGAGGCCATGCCAAGGCAGCTGGCTTCACAGTTAAAGGCAAGGTTATTGAATCAGATAATAGATGGAAAATAGTGGAATAATTATGTCTCAAGAATTACAAAACATGCATTTAATTCCAACTGTTATAGAAAAGTCCCATGTTGGAGAGCGTGCTTATGATATTTATTCGCGTTTGTTAAAAGAGCGCATTATATTTTTGGGTTCTGGAATTGATGATATTGTGGCAAACACTGTAATTGCTCAATTGCTTCATTTAGACAGCCAATCTCAAGAAAAGGATATTAAGTTGTATATTAATTCACCCGGAGGTTCAGTTAGTGCAGGGCTTGCGATTTATGACACAATGCAATATGTGAAATCAGATGTTTCTACTATTTGTGTTGGCATTGCAGCTTCTATGGGGGCTACATTATTGGCTTCTGGCAAAAAAGGAAAACGCTTTGTTCTGCCGAATTCAGAGGTTATGCTTCATCAAGTAATGGGTGGCGCAGAAGGCCAAGCAAGCGACATCAAGATTCGTGCTGAACATATCCTTAAAATGCACGAAAGGCTAAACAAGATTTTAGCTAATCATACTGGCCAAGATATTAAGAAAATAGAAAAGGATACAGACAGAGATTTTTTTATGTCAGCAGACGAAGCTAAGGAATACGGAATTGTTGATAAGATCATAAAATAGGTGTTTTTGCCTAACTTGACGGGAAAAAGTGTTTATGGTAAGCTGTATTTACTATAAATATTAACTAACAGTCATTGCAGAAATACATAGTTTTGGATAGATATTTACAGCAAAGATTACTTTTTATTTAATTTTTGACTCATATAGAAATCATGTTAACTGGGCAAAACCTAACATTACTCTAAAATAAAAACAGGCGTTAAAAAGCCTAAATTACTTGATTTCTATCAACCTATTCTATCCATACTACTCTGACTGTTTGAGAGATTAAAGTATGGACATATCAATTCTAATATTAATCGTCCTGGTAACTGGGGTCGGTTTTTTATTGGGTTATATCGTGCGAAAGCTTGTAGCTACTAAATCCGTGAATTCAGCAGAAGCTAAAGCAGAGCATATAATCCATGAAGCAAAATCAAAAGAAAAAGAAGTGCTTTTAGAGGCAAAAGACAAGGCTTTGGCAGTAATGGATCAGGCTAAAAAGGATGAGGAAGCGCGCAGAAGGGAAGTTCAGAAGCAGCAGCAGCGCTTGGAAAAGCGTGAAAGCTTGTTTGATCAGAAGCTTCTTGATTTAGAGAGCAAGCAAAATGAGCTTACAGACAAGTCAAAGCAGATTCACAAATCAAAAGAAGAAATTCAAGCAATACGCGCGCAGCAGCTGGAAAAGCTGGAAAAGATCGCAGAATTGTCGCAGGAAGAAGCAAAAGATGTTTTGCTTGAGAATGTGGAGATTAGGGCAAAAGATGATATATTAAATCGTTTACGCAAGCTAGATGAAGTAGGAAGCCATGAATGGGATGAAAAGTCCAGAAAGCTTCTTTCCTTGGCAATGGAGAGATGCGCGTCCAGCCACGCGGTTGAAACAACNACTACTTCATTAACTCTTCCAAGCGATGAAATGAAAGGACGAATAATCGGAAAAGAGGGACGCAATATTAAAACTTTAGAACAGCTTACTGGTGTTGAAGTTATTATAGATGAAACACCGCAGACTTTATTGATATCAGGGTTCAGCCCAATACGCCGCCACTTAGCTAAAAAAGCATTAGAGCGCTTAATGGTTGATGGAAGAATCCACCCCGGAAGAATAGAGGAAACTGTTGAAGAAGCTAAAAAGGAAATTGCTCTGGACATGAAAAAAGCAGGCGAGGAGGCCGCATATGATGCTGGAGTTGCTGGCTTGCATCCAAAACTAGTTCAGATTCTTGGCCGCTTGAAATATCGTACTAGCTATGGCCAAAATGTGCTATCTCACTCCGTAGAAATCGCGCATCTATCTGTCCTTCTTGCGGAAGAGCTTGGAGCTAATGTGGAATTAGCGCGCAAAGGCGGATTATTGCATGATATTGGAAAAGCAGTTGACCATGAAATTGAAGGCGGACATCCTAAAATTGGATATGATATCTGCAAAAAGTTCGGCTTGCAAGAAGAAGTCGGAGCTATCTGCTCTACTCATCATGAGGATCATCCAGAGCAGTTAGAAACAGTCATCGTCAAGGTTGCTGATGCTGTTTCTGGAGCACGTCCGGGCGCGCGAAAAGACACTTATGAACAATATTTGCAGAGATTAGGAGAGCTAGAAGATATTGCCACAGGATTTGAAGGCGTAGAAAAAGCCTATGCCATTCAAGCAGGCAGAGAAATCCGCGTATTTGTACAGCCAGGAGAAGTTGATGATTTTAAGGCGCATGAGCTTGCGCGCGAAATTGCAGATAAGATTGAAGCAGAGCTTAAATATCCCGGCGAGATTAAAGTTAATGTTATTAGGAACACCAGAGTAGTTGAATACGCTAGATAATTGTCATTGCGAACGACTGAAAGGAGTGAAGCAATCTTATCGTCGTGATACGGACAACTGTCCAATATGCTTTAATCAACGATAAGATTGCTTCGTCGCTTCGTTCCTCGCAATGACCAGCGCATTTATATCCCCGCACCAAATCAAAGTAATCCACAAAACATATCCTGCAGAGGATTTAGCTAATGAATTGAGCTAATAAAAAAACAAAACCCGTCTCTTGGAGTTGAGCCAAAAGGCGGGTTTTATGTTGGCTTAGGTAGTCTTCATAACCCTCCTCCTTTATTAAATTTTAAAAGGGCGTTGAGCGCGCCCTCCAAGAGTTTAGTTTCAGGTTAACGCAAGTTCTAATTTTGTCAAAACTATAGATGATCAATAATCAATTCCTCATAATTTAAGAACTCAAGCAACTGGAAACCCCACGAGATTAATAGCGCCATATTATTCGTCAACAACAAAATACCTAAGCCAACTAAGAATATGCCCCCTATGATTGATACCCACTTAGTAACAGTGGCAAGTTTTTGAATATGTTGTGTTGCTTTGCCAATGCCAAGTGCAACCAAGAGGAATGGAATAGCAAGCCCTGCGGAAAATACTGATAAAAGAATTGCTCCTTGCGCAACTGTTGCTGTTGTAGATGCAAGAACCAAAATTGCGCCCAGAATCGGGCCAACGCATGGAGACCAGCCAACTGCAAATGCAGAGCCCATTAAAAATGAGCTGGATTTTCTGCCTACCATTAAAAATGATGGAAGCTTTAAGCGATGTTCTGATTCAAGTGTTGTCAGTTTGAACAATCCAAGCACGAATAAACCAAAAAAGATTACCAAAATCCCGCCAATTCTGGTGAGCCAGATTCTGTAGGTGGCAAGTTCAGCCCCTAAAAGCCCAAGCAAAGCCCCAAAAATTATAAACAGAGCAGAGAACCCAAGCACAAAAAACACGCCATTAACAAATATTCTGTGTTTAACCATTGGTGCCTTTAAGGGATCTTGTAAATCTTGCAAAGAAGTGCCACTTATAAATGCTAAGTACCCAGGTACTAGAGGTAATGTGCATGGCGCAAGAAACGTGAGAATGCCAGCTATAAATGATGGAATAATAAGTGAAAAATCCATACTAGATATTGAAATTAGTTTTAATTTTTTGTCTTATTTCGTCCGCTTCCATAACGCCGCGCTTATGTTCTACAATCTTGCCACTAGGGCTAATAAACAACGTTTCTGGCATGGAGAAGCCGCCAATGGTCTGGTAGAACTTATCACCAGCATCAAGCCAAAATACCAAATCATCTCGTACTCCACGTTCATCTAAATAGGATTCAGTGCGCGATTGGGACTCTTTTCTGTTAATTGCAATTATCACAACGCCATCTCCAAATTCTTTTTGCATTTCTGCAAAATCTGGCAACTCTTTTACGCAGAAAGGGCACCACACTGCCCATGAGTTAGCAACTACTGGCTTGCCGCTAAAATCAGCTAAGGTGACATCATTGCCATTATAATCTTTGAATGATATATCTAGAACTTTGTTTTGCTTTGGAGTTGGTTCAGAAGCAGCAGGTGTCTGGCTTGGAGTTTCTTGTGTTGGTATTTGTTTGTCTGTTGCAGTACACCCAACACCAATGATTACCAATGCTAATGCAGTTATGATGAGTTTGTTCATAGTTATTTATATAATTCAGTATTAGGGTGGGCTGCTACCCAAGAGAACCAGAAATTAGGGATTGGATTAAATCGCTCCATTGTGCCGTCTGATTTCTTTTCATACATGCGAACTGCATCAATATCCTCATTATATTGTATCATGAGCGTTTTATCACCAACAACATCAGTAATTTCACCTTTTTGTTTTATTGCTTCTGGCAAATATGCCTTTACTTCATCTCCACTTACCACTCCAAGCACAAATGTTTTTGGATCTAATCTATCATCAGATTTTTGTACTGGGAAATATACGCCCGGAGTAGTGTAGTAATCCCCATAAGGGTCCCTGCCATAGAATTTAAATGCGCCTGTGTCTCGTGATAATACTTCTCCGTTTGGATTTAATGATTTCCAGTTGCCAAATCGCATTTGGTCAAATGGCAGTACCGCGAGTTTTACTCCAGTTTGCTCCCCAACAATTGCTTCACCTAGTATTTGCGACCAATATGAATCTGTTTTTCTGTCATACATTACTAAGTTTGACTGCCATAGCTTGCCGCTGGTGCCAAATTCAACTCGCTCTCCATTCACAAGCGGATCAAACACAATCCCAGAAAGGCACAAAGGGCAGTAGGTGATAAGTACGCGGTCACCTGCAATAGTGTCATTTATAATTTCATGGAACACTAAAATTTGGAATGGATAAAATCGTTCAACTCCTTTGTGCGAAAATGCCAAACCTACTTCCTCATCATTCAACCAATCACCAGCTTCTATGGTTGATATATATTTTGGATCATCAATAGATGGAATGCCATCCTTTTGGGGGCCATTACCAACAATTTCATTCAAAGGAATGCTGTGCTTTACTCCATCAGTTACAAAAATTTCAACCATGTCACTGTCATCGTCTTTTTTAGGATTAGGAATCATAATTTTTTTTGATTCCCCTGTAGGTAGATCAACCCCAGAGTTTAAATTGCGCTGAATCAAGAATCCAGCTGCTAATATCACAACAATTCCAATAATAACAGTGGTATATCGCATATTATTCACAAATAATTGACTTAAGTTTTTTTGCAAAAGCATTTGGAACGAATTTGTAGCAGATAGTCTGTCCGCATCGCTCGCTTGTAACTAAGCCGTGCTCTTTCATTGCCTGTAAATGGTGGCTGGTTGCCGCAATGCTGCATCCGACCGCGTCCGCAATTTCGTTTACGCATGCTTCTGGATTTTCAAACAAAAGGCATAAAATGCGTATTCTTGTTGGTTCTCCAGCTAGGGCTAGGAGCTGTGCTTGTTGTTTGACTTTCTTGGTAATTGGGTATGTTTTCATAATAATTTTAATAATTATATTCAAATACTTATTTGAATATTAACATATCATACAATTGCGTCAAACTCAATAGTGTGGATAAGATGGTTGACATAATGGGTGAATTTGATAGTTTTCAAGTACTTATTTTAATAATTTAACCAACAACATGGCACTTACATCTAAACAGAGTTTTTTGGCGGGGATTGGTTCAGCACTTGTAATATTTTTTATAGTGGGATTTTTTGTGTTGCTGACAGTGGTATTAAAAGATGATTCAGATTCAAAGGTCGCAAACACAGGCAATACCGCGGTTGCAGGGGACACTGCTCCTAACCAACCAAGTGGCCAACCGCCCACGCCAACAGAAATCACCTTAGCTCCAGTTACTGATGATGATTGGGTTCGTGGCAATCGCAATGCAAAAATTTCACTTGTAGAATTTAGTGATTATGAATGCCCATTCTGCTCTCGGTTCCACCAAACAGCACAGCAGGTAATTGATGAGTATCCAGATGATGTAAACTGGGTATATAGGCATTTTCCTTTGACATCTATCCATCCAACAGCCGTTGCAAGAGCAGAAGCAGCAGAATGCGCTGGATCAATCGGCGGAAATGACGCGTTTTGGGATTATACAGACGGCTTGTTTGAGAACATAGAGCTTTATGGGTCTGCGTCTGGTAGAAGCAGTCTTGCAGGTGAAATAGCGCTGGATGTAGACAAGTTTGATGAATGCGTGGAAAAAGGAACTTTTAGCGCGAAAGTTACAGATCAGGCAAACCAAGCAGTCGCTGCAGGCGGCAGAGGAACTCCTTATTCTATATTTGTAGCAGGGGATGAAAAGATTCCAGTTTCAGGAGCTGTTCCGTTTTCACAAATTCAAGCAATGGTTGAATCACTCTTGAATAGTTAATATGCCTAAAAAGCCCGAAAAAATGCTGGAACTCTATCAATATGAAGAGTGTCCTTATTGCAAAGCAGTTCGCACAAAACTGACTGATTTAGGAATTACATACATAATTCACAATACTCCTCGTGAGCGGGAAGAGAGGGATGAAGTGCAAAAAGTGAGCGGCCAGAAGTTTGTGCCAGTTTTGGTTGATCCAAATACTGATACTATGATTGCTGATGATGACGAAAAGGCAAATGAATATTTAGAAAAGCAGTACGGATAATCGGCTTGCCCTAAACTACATTGCATGATTACTTGTAACACGATACAGTGTATTCATGCTTCAAGAGCATCTACAAGAATATTTTAAGTTTGATACATTTAAGCCAGGCCAAGAAGAAATTATACAAAGCATTGTAAATGGCAATGATACTGTTGCAATTCTCCCAACTGGCGGAGGAAAATCCCTGTGCTATCAATTGCCAGGGCTTATTAGTAATAAGCTGACGCTTGTAGTATCTCCGCTTATTGCACTCATGAAAGATCAAGTAGACGCTCTTAATGCGCGTGGCATCTCATCCACGTTTATAAACAGCTCTATTGAGACGCGAGATATGGATGAGCGCATGCAGGATGTGCGCGACAGATCTGTGCAGATTTTGTATGTTGCCCCAGAGAGGTTTGCGAGCGATAGATTCCTCCGGCTGCTTAGCGAGATCGATATTGGCTTGTTCGCGGTTGATGAAGCGCATTGCATTTCGCAATGGGGCCATGATTTTCGTCCAGATTATAGAGTGCTTCCAGATCAGATTTCTCAATTAAAAAATCGTCCAACAGTAGCGGCATTCACAGCAACTGCTACTCCAGAGGTAAAGCAAGATATTATCGATCGTCTAACGTTACTTGAGCCGCATGTGTATGTGCGCGGTTTTGACAGGCCGAATCTGCATTTTTTTGCACAAAGCAGTATGAAGCCAAAAGCCCGAATGCATGAGGTTTTGCGCCTTGTGCAGTCTATGCAAGGATCTGGCATTGTGTATACCTTAACTCGCAAAGAAACAGAAGTAGTTGCGGAATTTTTAAAAGAAAATGATATTACAGCTACCGCATACCATGCTGGCATGGACAAAGAAAAAAGATCTAATGTACAGAATCAGTTTATGGAAAATGAATTTAAAGTGATCGTTGCTACGGTCGCGTTCGGCATGGGAGTTGATAAAGCTGATATTCGGTTTGTAATTCATGCTGGCATGCCTGGATCAATTGAGGGATATTATCAAGAGGCAGGCAGAGCTGGAAGGGACGGAGAAAAGGCATATTGTATTTTATTGCACGGCGGAAAAGATAATGGAATGCATAGCTGGTTTAGTTTAAAATCACAGGATGATATGGTGCGCCAAGGCAAAGCACCGCACGAAATCGCCGACATGGTGTCAATGAGAAAGCGTCAGTTTGAAACCATGAAACAGTATTTGGAATCTCAATGCCGCAGAAGAATGATATTATCATATTTTAATGATAAAGCAGTTAACGAACTTCCAGAAAATTGCGCAAGCTGTGATATCTGCTTAAATTATCAATGGAAAACATCTGTTTTGCCGCGCGAGCGCAGAGATAGAAAAACTTCTTCTGACAAGTTGTCAGATACAATTGGAGAAACAGCACAAATGTATCAAGCAGGAAGTTCTGTAGAAGATATTGCTTCTATGCGGTCCTTGGGAGTCTCTACTATTATGAATCATTTAATTAGGTGGTATGCCGAAGGCGGGGAACTTGAATTAGAGCAGTTTATTACAAGAGAAGAAGAACAAATGGTGCTTACGGCAATGGCGAAGTCAGATGATTATACAAGATTAACTCCAATTAAAGAGCATTTACCAGAGGATTTTTCCTGGGAGAAGATTAGATTGGTGATTGCTAAAATTCAGAGGATATTCCTTGGGTAGTAAGATGGATTTGGTTTTTAGGAAGGTGTGGAATAGTTAATAGTAATTCCTTTTTTCATTGACAAAGATACTTTAATGTGCTATTATCTCTGTAATCAATACTTTTTCTAGGCTCTTGGTCGAGATAATCTTGGAAAGTTTTTTGAGAGCAGTTGCTATGCAATCGCAAATAATTCAATAAACATAATCACATGGAAACAGGTACAATCACTAAGCTGATAAGCGATAAAAATTTCGGCTTTATTAAGCGCGAGGGAGAAGATAAAGATCTTTTCTTTCATGCTAACGAACTTGTAGATGTTGATTTCGCCTCACTTAATGAGGGCGATAATTTGACATTTGAAGTTGAGGACGGAGAAAAAGGTCCTAATGCAGTAAAAGTAAGTAAAGCATAAGGTTTGTTACTAACACTGTAAAAAAAAGCCCGCAAGGGCTTTTTTTGTTTTAAACGGCTAAACCTAGGTTTAGCCGTTAGAATCGGCTTATGGTTGGTTTTTTGATATACTAATATTATATGATATTTGATTTTCGAGTGCGTTATCAAAAAATAAAAGCATTGTATCAAAAGTACGAAAGAGTTTTAATACCATCAATGCTTGTTTTTGGTTTTGTGATGGATTATGTAACTTTCAAAAGCATACAGCCAAAGATTGCGCTTACCGTGCTTGTGTTTTATTTTTTAATTGCTGGAGCAAGTATATTATTTATCCAATACTATGATGCCGGCCGAATTTCGGAGAGGTTCAGGTTTGTTCGTTTGTTCGCGCCTTTGGTAGTGCAATTCACATTTGGCGCTTTGCTTGGGGCTACATTTATTTTTTATTGGTTTAGCGCGAGCGTTGCCGTAAGCTGGCCTTTCATAATCATCATATTACTAATGATTATCTCAAACGAATTATTAAAGCATCATTTTAAGAAGCCTATTGTTCAGGTAAGCGTGTATTATTTTATATCGTTTGCGTTTCTTTCCATTGTATTGCCATATATATTCAATGGAATTGGCGCGCGATTATTTCTATTGGCAGGCATAGCTAGTTTGGTTTTGATGTACGCGTATGTATATTTTTTGTCGCGCTTACGAAGCGTGGCGCACGAGAAAAGGATTGTTTTATGGCGTATTGTTTTTGTAATTTTTCTTACAATGAACGCGCTTTATTTTGCCAATATAATTCCGCCAATACCTCTCTCTTTGCGGGAATCTGGCGTATATCATAATATAATCCGCTCTGGAAGCGGGTATATTTTAGAGCAAGAGCGAAAAACTTTTTTCCAGAAATTAATTCCCGGGCAGACTGTTCACGTCAATCAAGGAGAGCGAGTGTATGTGTATACTGCTATTTTCGCGCCTTCTGATCTAAAAACAAGAATCTATCATCATTGGGAGTATTATGATAAAAACAAAAATGATTGGGTAGACAGAGACAGGCTATCATTTAATATAAGCGGCGGAAGAAAGCTAGGGTATCGCGGTTATTCTTTTAAGAGCGCTGTTGAGCCTGGCAAGTGGCGCGTGATTGCTAAAACAGAAAATGGGCAAGTATTAGGCCGCGTATCATTTCGCATTAAAGGTGTTGAAAGGGAAAGGGAGATAGAAAAAATAGTTAGATAATAGAAATATTAAAAAAAGACCCAAAGAAGGGTCTTTTTTTAATGGGGCGGCTAGAGGGAATTGAACCCTCGTGTCCGGTACCACAAACCGGTGTTCTACCATTGAACTATAGCCGCCTCGCTGGTACCCCCGATAGGAATCGAACCTATATTTAGGGATTAGAAGTCCCTCGTTCTATCCATTGAACTACAGGGGCGTGTCTTAGATAGGTATAGTGGAATTTAACACATAAATTGGTGTTTTGTCAATGTTTTTGTGTTTTTCCATGATAAGATTTGTGAACATCTTTTAGTCTTTTATCAGTCACATGAGTGTAAATCTGGGTTGTGGTAATTGATTCATGTCCAAGCATGGTTTGTACAGCCCTAATGTCTGCGCCATTAGCAAGTAAGTCAGTTGCAAAAGAGTGGCGCAAAGTATGAGGTGTAATTTCTTTTGTAATTCCAGCTGCTTTGGCGTGCTTTTCTACAATTCGCTGAACAGAGCGTGCAGTTAAAGCAGAGGTTTTTTTGTCTTTTCTTGATTCTGCTTTTTGCGCTCTGTCATGAGCTACAAATAATGCGGGCTCAACATCTGTTCGCTTGTCAAGATAGTTTTTAATGCTGGATTTCGCTCTATCAGACAAAAAGATAATGCGAAGCTTGCCTCCTTTGCCGCGAATAGTGAACTCATCTTTTTTCAAGTTTACAAGCTCGCGCGTCAACTTCGTCAATTCACTTACCCTAAGGCCAGTTGAGAACAGGGTTTCTAAAATTGCCTTGTCGCGCAGCTGCATGATTTCGCTGGTATCAGATTTAAGCGGAGCAGCGAGCAAGCGCTCAACATCATCACTATCAAGCACATCAACTTGGCGCATTTCCTGCTTTGCAAGCTCAATTTTTTCTGGAGCAATAGACTTAATGTCTCGGCGAGAGAGAAATTTCAAAAAACTGCGCAAAGCAATTAAGTGATAGTTCTGGGTTTTAGTATTAAGCTGCTGTCTAGTCTTGGGGTCTTGATACCTATTAAGCCATAACCTGTATTGCCTTATTTTTTCTGTGGTTAATTTTTCGGGATTTGGATTCTTTGCCCATTTGCAAAAGCGCTTTAAATAGAAATCATAATTCCGCAAAGTAGCTTGGCTTCTTCCTTTTTCAATTTCCAAGTATTCTAAAAAATCAGTTATTAGTGATGCGACTTGTTTCATACTGGTATTTTACGACACTTATGCTCTATTGACAAATATCTAATAGTCAAGTAATGTTGATTTATTATATTACGATATCTCGGTAATTGCTTGATCGACTTTTACTTGGATATTGCGAATTATCAATTATTATAAATATATGTTGGATAAGAAGAAGAAAGATCGTATTATAGAAAAATACAAAATCCATAAAAATGATACAGGGTCTCCAGAAGTGCAAATTGCTCTTTTATCTGCGGAGATAAAAGAGCTAACAGACCACCTTAAGACTCATAAAAAGGATTATTCCTCGCGCAGAGGTTTGATCAAAAAAGTGTCCCAGCGCAGAAAGCTGTTGCATTACTTGCAGAGAGAAGACTCTGATTCATATGAAAAGTTGACCCGCCAGCTAAGGATTAGAAAGCGCTCCGAAGATACTCTTGCTAAAGAAGACGAGGTCGCGGCCGCAGCAGCTGATAGAGAATCAGCAGAGGAAGAAAAAGGCAAATCAAAAGAAAAAAAGGCTTAATTTTAAAACCCTACACTAATGCGTGGGGTTTTGCTATTATATAGATATGGGTATCTTTGTTTATACAACTCGTGGGCTTGTTTTGGTAATTGCATTTTTCGCGCTTTTTTTTGGATTAGCTCGCGCGCAAGAACAAGCAGATCCTCCAACAAATGTCGCGGCAAGCCAAATGGGATTTTCAGAAAGCATTAATATAACTTGGGACGCTTCTGCCACAGAGGAAGTGACATTGTATAAAGTATATAGATCAACCAGCAGCACAAGCCAAGGAACTAAATTACATGATGCGCACCAAGGATTGTCGTTTACAGATGACACAACTTCATATAACACTACATATTATTATAGGGTTGTAGCTTTATTAAATGATCTTGAATCAGAAGTATCTGATCAAGCATCAGCAAAACCAATTGTTCCTGCTCCAATAAATGTGCAGGCTATTGACACTAAAGAAAGCAAGACAATTAAAGTGACTTGGGACAGGCCTACTTATGGATTGATATTGTCGTTTGATGTATTTCGTTCTACAAGCAGTTCTTCTAGGGGATCAAGAATAAAGAGCAGGGTCCAAGGTACTGAATACAAGGATACACGCGCGACTAATGGAACTACATATTATTATCGCGTACAGTCTATTTCTGAATCACGCAAGAATTCTGCTGACAGTTCTTCGGCATCTGCTAGGGCTACTGATGAATCTACTCCAGAATCTCCTGTGGTTAGCACTCGCGTATTAAAAAACAACAGCATTAGAGTTACTTGGACTAAGCCTAGCAATTCCTCTATAGATGCGTATCGCGTTTACAGGTCAAAAAGCTCATCTGAACTTGGAGATTTTCGCATTGAAACAACAGGCAGATCATTTACAGAGCATGCTTTGGATGCTGGAACTTATTATTACAGGGTTCGTGCAGTAGGAGAATCTGGAAATCTTTCACTAGAAAGCGATCCAGCTTCTGCTGTTATAATAGGTTCTGGAATTTCTGTATTGCTTCCAGTTTCAGATTTATCAGCATCTAGTACTGGAAGAAGCGGACAAATTAAGATTACTTGGAAAAATCCTCCTAATAAGAATTTTTCTTCTCTTAGAATATATCGCAATACTTTTTCAAGTTTGGGAAGTATGATCGCAGACAAGGTGCGAGGCCAATCATATACTGATTCTAACCTTACAAATGGAATTACTTATTACTATATAGTAAGAACTATAAACAATGCAGGAGATGAGCAGCCAGACAATACATTTGCAAGCGCAATTCCAAATATCTCTTCAAAAAACAAAGATACTCCTCCAAAGATAAGCAAGCTGAAAGTTCTGGACCTTTCAGACGGCAAGTCCATAAAACTTTCATGGACAAATCCAGCCCCTCATTTGTATGAATTTATAACTATATATCGCAGCACATCTCCGAGCGAATTAGGCAATCCAATAAGATCAAGATATAGGGGAAATGAATATACAAACACAACAGGAGTTCAAACAAACCAGAAATACTATTATACTGTAGTAACAAAGGGCTTTAATGGAGTAGAGTCAGAAGAAAACCAATATGTTGCTGGAATTGCTACTTTGATATTAGAAAATGATACATTTGATACGGATTCAGACGGGTTGCCAGATACATGGGAAAGAGCGCATGGATATCATCCCCATCTGAAAGATCTGCCAGATTCTGACGATGATTCAGACGGGCTTGGATTGCTTGAGGAATTTGAGAATAATACTGATCCATGGAATTCTGATTCTGATGATGATGGATATTCTGACGGAACAGAAGTTTTGAACGAATATGATCCAAACGGCGCTGGAAAAAAAGTTAAAATTCCACAAACAAAAAAAGCAAAAAATAAACCAGCTTTCGCGTATGGAAAAATAAGGCTAGCAAGCCTTTCGCAAGAGCAGGATTTAGCTTTGCAATTGCGCGCATCTTTAGAAGAAATATTTGGCAAAGGAAAGGTTCCAAATCCTCGCAAGCATTGGCCGAAATTAGTCAACTCATTTATATATGGAAAATATACAGCAGCTGAAATAGCTCATACGCTTAAGCAGGGTCCAGGATTAGTTCATCCAGTAATTCCATCTGAAGTTTGGAGGGATACAGATGGGTATAAGCGAAAGAATAGTTGACATTTTAATAATAATATGTAATTATTCCGTGTATGGCGCAATATAAATCACAAAGAGTAGGAGTGTTCGTGGATGTGCAGAACATGTATTACTCAGCAAAAAATTTGTTTGAGGCAAAAGTGAACTTTGCAAAAGTTTTAGAAGAAGCAGTTGGGACTCGCCAATTAGTCCGAGCCATAGCATATGTTGTTAAAGGGCCGCAATCAGAAGATGACAACTTTTTTACAGCTCTTGAGAAAATCGGTTTTGAGATTAAAACAAGGCAATTGCAGGTATTTTTAGGAGGCAACAAAAAAGGAGACTGGGATGTTGGAATTTGTATGGATGCCATAAGAATGGCAAACAAGCTTGATGTTGTTGTGCTAATCTCGGGGGATGGAGATTTTGAGGAATTAGTAAAGTATTTAAAATACAGCCATGGGTGCACAGTAGAGGTTCTTGCTTTCGGAAGAACTGCATCAAGCAAGCTTAAGGATGAGGCTGATTTATTCACTGACCTAGGCGAACAAAAAAAATTCTTACTTAAAAAATAATTAATAATATAAGGGATTAAAGTCAAAAGAAAAGGGTTTATTTGATATATTTTTATTCATGATGAGAATATATCAAATAAGCTCCTTGCTTGGCTTGGTCCCATAAGGAGTTTTGTTATGGAAGAAAAACAATTTAAGATTAAAGTTAATGGAGGAGAGTTTGTATTTTCAACAGGCAGGTTAGCTCAGCAGGCAAATGCCTCTGTTTTGGCGCGCTTTGGAGGAACAGAAGTGTTAGCAACAGTAGTTATGCCAGAGGAGCCAAGGGAGGATATTGGATATTTTCCTTTAATGGTTGATTACGAAGAAAAGCTGTACGCGGCAGGCAAAATCAAGGGTTCCAGATTTATAAAGCATGAAGGCAGGCCAACTGACGCGGCAATTCTTTCCGCACGAATGGTTGATAGGGCAATTAGGCCGCTGTTTCCCAAATGGGTTAAAAATGATGTACAGGTAATTTTGACTGTGCTTTCTTTTGACAAAGAAAATGATCCAGATATTGTTGGCATGAATGCGGCAATCGCGGCTCTTATGATTTCTGATATCCCTTGGGACGGACCTATTGCCGGAGTTCGCGTATCTCGGCACCAAGAAAAGTGGATTATAAACGCAAATTATGATACTCGCGAACAAGCTGAATTGAATTTAGTTGTAGCAGGCACGCAAGAAAAAACTTTAATGATAGAAGCTGATGCTAATGAGGCAACTGAAGAATTGATATATGAGGGAGTAGAATATGCTCAAAAACAGCTTAAAGATCTTATTGATTTATTTAATAAGATGCAAAAAGAGATTGGATTAGAAAAGGTATCGCAGATTGCGGAAGAAGAATTTGAAGAAGAAGACAGCTCCACAGTTGACCCAATCAAAGAGTCAGGGCAATTTATTGGCGATAATATTAAAGAGACTTTGTTTACAGACAGCCATGACACAAAGTCATCTCGCAAAAAAGCAGTTCATAAATTGCTTGAACAGCTTGATGATAAATTAAAAGAATTACAAGTAGGAAAAGACAAGCGTAAAAAAGCAGTAGATCACGCTTATGATCTTGTAGAGCAAGAAGTAACAAACGCAATTCTAAAAGATGAAAAGCGAGTAGACGGAAGAAAGCTTACGGAAATAAGGCCAATTGATTTAGACGCTGGCATACTTGCTCGCACTCATGGCTCTGGATTGTTCAACCGCGGAGAAACGCAGGTTCTTTCTGTTACAACGCTTGATTCTCCCGGATCAGAGCAAATTTTAGACACATTAGAAGAGAATGACACCAAAAAGAGGTATATACATCATTATAATTTTCCTCCGTTCAGCGTTGGCGAGGCAGGGCCTTTGCGCGGGCCAGGGCGCAGAGACATAGGCCATGGAGCTTTGGCAGAAAAAGCATTAGATCCAATGCTTCCTTCTAAAGAAGAGTTTCCATACACAATTCGCGTTGTATCAGAAGTTCTCGGCTCTAATGGATCTTCATCTATGGGAAGCGTGTGCGGATCTACTTTAGCGCTTTTGGATGCTGGAGTTCCTATTAAAAAGAGTGTAGCAGGAATTGCAATGGGACTTGCGTCTGATGAACAAGGAAATTATAAAATTTTGACTGATTTACAAGACTTGGAGGATGGTGCAGGAGGAATGGATTTTAAAGTAGCTGGAACTCGTGAAGGAATTACAGCAGTTCAATTAGATACTAAGACTTTGGGCTTAAGCAATGAGATTGTGCAAAAAACTCTGTCACAGGCAAAAGATGCAAGGATTGAACTTCTTGATAAAATGGATAAAGTTGTAGCAAAACCTAAAGAGCTTTCAGAGTTCGCTCCTCGCATAACCAGCATAAAAATCAACCCAGATAAAATTCGCGATGTTATTGGATCTGGAGGCAAGATAATAAATGAGATTATAGAAAAAACAGGAGTTGAGATTGATATTGATGATGAT
Organism: bacterium; assembly: GCA_002687895.1. GTDB lineage: Bacteria > Patescibacteriota > Patescibacteriia > UBA2169 > UBA2169 > UBA2169. The sequence goes on from NZBL01000010.1 coordinate 31,071, forward strand.
GGGCTGGTAATGATTACATCTGAATCAAGCCAAGGAGCGAAAGAGGCACAAGAGTGGGTAGAGAGACTAACACATGAGGTTGAAGCTGGGGAAGAGTTCAAAGGAACTGTTACCCGCATTATGGATTTTGGAGCTTTTGTAGAGGTGCTTCCTGGAAAGGAAGGATTGGTTCATATATCAAAGTTAGCTCAAGGCCATGTAAACAAGGTAGAGGATGTTGTGAAAGTCGGGGACTCTCTTAGCGTGGTAGTTGATGAGATAGATGACATGGGAAGATTAAATCTTCGCGTTAAAGGAGTTACAGCAGAACCAGATAAGCCCAAGAGCGAAGGCAGAGGAGCGCCAAGAGGAAGGGACACAAGGCGCAGATCCCCGAGACAGAATAGGAGATAAAAATTTAAAAGAGGTGTTCTGTAGGGGCGCCTCTTTTTGGTTTCACAATGCTCGTGCTACAATACTAATATGCCTGATTCTAAAAAAAGTTTAAACCAATTTGTGGGCGGCTTAGGCATAAGCCAAAGCGTGACATTAAGCAAGCCGCATAGAAGCATAAGTATTTGGATTATAGCAGCAGCTGGATCTGTAATTGTTTTGCTTGCGGCATTAGTTTTTTTATATATAAGCAATAGGCAAGGCAATCTTGCGCAAAAGATTTCTGATGAAACAATTTTATATGCTAGAATTATTGTTCCAAAGAATAAAATATATAATGCGTATTTAAAAATTTTTACCAAATCTAAAATAGACAATCTAGTATTAGAAGATGCTCTAAAAGAGATTAATATTATTCAATGGAGTGATTATTCTTTTGCAAGAGACNTTATGCCAATATCATCTGGAGATATTGAGCTAGCAATATTACAGAACAATGAGTTTGTAGTTACAACAAAAATTACACAAATTGATAAGTGGCTTAGCATGTTTGGAATTATAGAAAATGATTATTATGGGCAAGTATGGGAAGTTGAAGAAACTGCTCATGGTTTATGGCAGCATCTTTCTTTAGAAAGCAATAATTGGCAATGGTACTTGGAAGGCAATCAATTATATATTATCAGTGCAATAAGCGCCAAAGAAGAGATAAATAATAAGCACATTAGAACTGTTTCAGATTTAATAAAATCAGGTTTTAACAGAAATAGTATTGGATCAATTTATNTAAATGATAAAAATGATTTCTTAAAGGAAAAAAATAAGTATATTTCATCATTTTTTAGGGGAGTAAAAATGCCATTTAACTTAAATATAGAAAAGCGAGAAAATACTATATTATTTGGCAATAATAATAAAATAAATGAGCTAAATATAGAACAAATACCATCTAATATACAGCAAATATATCAGGTATCGGATAATGAATCTGATATTTCGTATGTATATGTATTGGATAGCAAGCCTAGATTCTCTAGTTTGGTATCGGATAACAAATCCTTTTTAGAAAATACTGTATCCGATATAAATTTGTCTATTTTAGAGCTATATAATATAGATATTGCCTCATATTTAGGAGATATGGATTCATCTGAATTTTTGCTGCTTTTTTCAAATAATCAAGATACTAGTTTTAAAAATTCAGATTGGATTTTAATTACAGATTCAGCTCAAAAAGATATATTGCAGCAGTTTGCAACTACTTTATTCGCAATTGAGCATCCTAATACTCAAGAAGTCAGACTTTCAGACAACACTATAATGACAGAATTAAGAGCAGATATAGAAGGAATTGAATGGGACAATAAATTAACTGCATATAATGGAAAAGATATAGAATTTTCCATTATACAAGGAAAGGGCGAATCCAATGCTTATATTATAGGAGAGGTTCCTGAATATGGATTTATACTTTCAAGCTCTCAGGAATTGGTTGATCGCGTATTAGGATGGACTCTTCAAGCACCAGGCCCTGAACCCAGCTCAAAGTGCTCAATAAGCGCAGATTTAAGCGCTGCAGTTCTCATTCAAGACGATTTTTTGTCAAGTGATTTTTCGTCTGTGTTCCAGTTTGACTGGATTAAGCTTGCCAGCGACAAGAATAATAATTTAGCTGGGTGTATTTTGTTAAATTCTGATTAAATCATTTGCTTGTGGATTGACTTTTGTATTTAGATGTGCTACAATGTATTTGTTCTCTACTTTTTGGATCTTTTACATTGGAGACCGACCTCCAATAAAAAAACAAAAATAAAAATAAAACGGTGTCTGGCCGGGAAACAAAAACAAAAAAAGCATGGTTTGCTTTCATAAACAGATGATAGTAAAACCGCTCGGAAGGTAGAGATCAGGCGCTCAAGTCGGAAAAGTGCATAAAACAAGATTTGTAGCTATAGTCTTGGCTGTAGGCTCAGATGTATGGATGAAATATCGTCTATACATCTGAGCCTGCTCCAAGTGGCCGCAAATCCACTCGGGGCGCATTCCTGCCAACATAAATTTTTATTTAGTGTGGCGCATGGTGCGCCCTTCTTTAATTCCAACAGATTTAGTGCTATAATTTTGTTATATGAAAAAAGACATATTTGACAAGGAATTTATAGAGCAGCAAAAGCAAGCTTTGCTCGCAAAAAAAAGCAAATTAGAGAGTGAATTAGATAAGCGCGGAACTAAAAAAGATGAGAATTCATCTGATTATGAAGCAACATATCAGGAATATGGCGATGATGAAGAGTCAAATGCAGCTGAATATGCTCAAACAGAAACTAATATTAATGTTGTAAATCAGCTGGAAACAGAACTTAATCAAGTTATTGGGGCTTTGGATAGGATTTCTAAAGGATCATATGGCATTGATATAGATTCCCGCAAACCTATTAATAAAAAGCGGCTTATTGCAAATCCTGCTGCTGAAACTGATATTAGCCATGAAAAAGAGTAATTATATTATTATTGCGGCTTTAGGATTTGTATTAGATAGAATAATAAAATATTTTGTATTAAAAAACCCTAGTTTTGAAAATGGGTTTTTTTTGTTTGATGGAGTTTTTGGGCTAAGATTGCATATTAATGAGTATTTTGCCTGGGGTTTGCCTATATCAAACACTATATCTATCTATTTAATGATTTTGGTAATTCTTGCATTGATTTATGCCATGATTCGCATGCATGCATTAGGATTGTGGCTTGTATTAGCAGGAGCATTGTCCAACATATTAGATCGATTTATATATAATGGCGTTATTGATTATATTGTAGTTCCTTGGGGAGGTATTATTAATATTGCTGACATTTTAGTTATTGCTGGAGTATTGGTATTACTTTTTTACAAAAAAAGAGGACACGCAGCATAGCATATTCTTAATCATTCTTTATGCTAACCAAGATAATGTCATGCGCTGTTATTGGGCTAGATGGAAAAGCAATAACTATTGAGGTAGATGTATCAAGCGGATATCCAACTTTTATAGTGGTAGGATTGCCGGATAAATCAGTTGATGAGTCGCGCCAAAGAATTCCTACAGCAATTCGCAACAGCGGATTTGATTATCCATTTTCAAAAAAGATTGTTGTGAATCTCGCGCCTGCTGATTTAAAAAAAGAAGGCGCATCATATGANCTTCCTATTGCAATTGGCATTTTAGTTTCAAGCGAACATATTATTGGCTCTTTAGAGGGCACAGTGTTTATAGGGGAGCTTGCTTTAGACGGCAGCTTGCGCCCGACTAAGGGAATTTTGCCAGTCGCGCTTTGGGCTCGGGACGCGGGCTACAGCCAAGTGTTTGTGCCGCACAGCAATGCAGCAGAAGCCAGTGTAGTAAGCGGAATTAACATTGTTCCAGTAGAGACGCTTGCGCAATTAGCTGCTCATCTCAATGGACAGTTTGTTATTTCTCCTTTAAGGGCTCAAGCGCCGAAAGCGTCTAAACAACAGGAGTCAACCACAGACATGTCTTATATAAGCGGTCAAGAGCATGCAAAGCGCGCTTTAGAGATCGCAGCAGCTGGATCGCACAATATTATTATGAGCGGCCCGCCTGGAAGCGGCAAAACAATGCTTTCAAACGCCATTGTTTCTATATTGCCGGAAATGACGTTTGAGGAGCAGATTGAGGTAACTAAAATTTACAGCATTGCAGGAGCGCTATTGCCTGATACTCCGCTTGTAACAACCCGGCCGTTCCGCAGCCCGCACCATACTGCAAGCGGCATAGCCTTAGTCGGAGGAGGAGTATTTCCGCGTCCAGGAGAAATCAGCCTTGCGCATCGCGGAATATTATTCTTAGATGAGTTTCCAGAGTTTTCGCGCAGAGTGTTGGAAAATTTAAGGCAGCCATTAGAAGATGGCAAGATAACTGTATCGCGCGCTTTAGGAAGTTTCACATTTCCAGCTCGTTTTGTTTTGGTAGCATCTTTGAACCCATGTCCGTGCGGATTTTTAGGAGATAATGAGAAAGACTGCGTGTGCACGCAAGCGCAAATCATTAAATACAAAAATAAGATATCTGGCCCAATCTCGGACAGGATAGATTTACATGTAGAAGTTCCGCGTATGCCTTTTGAGAAGCTTGAAGCAACTGGAGCCCATACTTCAGATTATATAAGAAGAAGGGTCAATAGCGCGCGAAGCCTGCAGCAAGAGCGCCTTAAGAAGCATGGTTTGTTTACTAATAATGAAATGACAGCACAGCTTGTGCGTGAAATCTGCGTGCTTAGCCATGACTCGCGTAATTTAATTCGCCAAGCAGTGGATAGTTTGCATCTTTCTGCTAGGTCGTTCCACAGGATACTCAAAGTTAGCCGCACAATTGCAGATCTTGAGGGTGTTTCCAACATCACTCAATCACATATTGCAGAAGCTTTGCAATACAGGCCTAAAGAAGAGTAATTATAAGTAATCCAAAGGATTGACCCTGTTTCCGTTTATGCGAACTTCATAATGCACATGTGACCCAGTAGAACGGCCAGTTGATCCGACCGCGGCAATAATGTCTCCCTTTTTAACTCGCGCTCCTTTTTTAACATAATTGTCATTATTATGCGCGTACAAAGTATGGATTCCATTACCATGGTCAATAATAACATAGTTGCCATACCCTCGCGCGTTCCATCCAGATGTAATAACAATCCCATCGTCAGAAGCATATATTGGCTGTCCTCGTCCAGCCCCTATATCAAGGCCGCTATGTCGCCAGCCGCGGAAGTATTGCGTAATGCGCTTTTTTGTAGTTGGCCAGTTGAACTTTCCTGCTAATGGCTTTGCTGGCTTGAATATTGAGCGAATATCAGCAAGGCTGGTTGAGCGCGAGTATGCTGGCACCACAGGAGCAGGAGGAAATCCATCAGGAACAACTACTTTTGCACCAACCTTAAGCTCGCTTGCGTCAGCAAGCTTGTTGATTTCTAAAATATCATCTGCTTTTGCTCTGTATCTGGAAGCAATGGCATTAAGCGTGTCGCCGCGCTTTATTGTGTGCGTAACGCCTGTAACTGGAAGAATAACAAGCTCTTGCCCTGGCTTGATAAATTGCCTAACTCCAATATTATTTTCCCATAAAATAGTGTTTGTGCTTAAATTGAAGTTTTCCGCGACTTCAGAGATAGTATCACCCTCTTGCACTACATATGTAATAATTTTATCGCGCGGCTTAGGGGTAATGTCAGTTGCTGTAAGATCTGGCCTAATAAGAGCATCTCCAGATCCAGAGAGAAAGGCAGTGTCAGTATCTATAATTTGCTCTCCAGTTGGCTCAATAATGCTTTCTACTCCAATATCAGCTAAAGCCCGCGCCATTGTTTGGCTTGGTCTTGTTTCTTCGTCTGCTATCTCAACTCCTTCTTCTATCAAAAGCTCAAAATCACCTTGCGAGACAAGTAAAGTATACAGTCCAGAGTTGCGCCCTACTTCCTCTGGCCTAAGTTCGCGCGCTTTAAGGTTGCTTGTTGCCACAAACATGGATAATATTACTAATCCGCCGTATATAATTACATTGCGCGAAAAATTTTCTCCGAATTGTTCGCGCACATATGCATGCGTTTTTCCTATTTTCGATTTTGCTACTTTAACTCGCCTATAAACAGGCAGCCCAAACAAGCGAACACTTGCCTTAATAGCTAATGTTGAAATAAATTTAAGAATCCAGAGCAATGCCCCAATAATTTTTAAGACTAAGAGCAATATGCTGCTTAAAAATGCAAGAAGCAGTATTGCGTTTTTTTTCGCAAGAACTGTATTTCTGGATTCTATATTAACTTTTTTGTATATTGCGCCGTGTCTTGTGGGCATATTTAATTATACTTAGGTATAGTATAACGTATTTAAGAAGATTTTGTTACTGCAGGCATAAAATTTGTTGATTTTTTAAGGGAAAAATTGTATGATAGCTCTATACTATGTCAAATTACGATCATAAAGCAATAGAGAAAAAATGGCAAAACAGATGGGAAAAAGAGGCAACATTTGAGGTTGGTAATGACGCTAAAAAGAGCAAAAAGAAGTATATATTAGACATGCTTCCATATACTTCCGCAGCTGGTTTGCATGTTGGCCATCCAGAGGGGTACACAGCAACTGATATTTATTCTAGATATTTGCGAATGAATGGATATGATGTTTTGCATCCAATGGGCTGGGACGCATTTGGATTGCCAACAGAAAACTACGCTATCAAATCCGGTGTGCATCCAAAAGAAAGCACTAAGCAGAATATTGAAACTTTTAAGCGCCAAATCAAATCATTTGGCTTTAGCTATGATTGGTCGCGCGAGGTTGATACATCTAGCCCAGAATATTACAAATGGACGCAATGGATATTTCTTCAGCTCTATAAAGCAGGATTAGCGTATAAAGCAGAGGCGCCTGTTAATTGGTGCAATGACTGCAAAACAGTATTAGCAAATGAGCAGGTTATAAACGGCAAGTGCGAGAGGTGCGGACATGATGTTATACAGAAAAATTTAGAGCAATGGTTTTTTAAGATTACAGGTAATAGCCCTAGTGATGAAAATTTGGAGGCAGATCGCTCGTATCCGGAGCGCTTGTTATCAAACCTAGAGGAGCTGGATTGGCCAGAACCAATTAAGCATATGCAAAGGAATTGGATAGGTAAGAGTGAAGGAGCTGAGCTGGAGTTTGAGGTGGCGAGTAAAACATTGAAAGATGTTAATTTTGTTCTGTTGCATGGATACACTGGCTCGCCTAATGGTGTTTTTCATCCATGGTTAAAACAAGAGCTTGAGAAACAAGGTTATAAAGTTCAAGTTCCTAAATTGCCAAATAGCGACAACCCGGTTGTTATGGATCAAGTTGAATATGTTTTGAAGAATGTGCAGTTTGATGAGAATACTATTTTACTTGGACATAGCTTGGGATCAGTTGTTGCGCTAAAAGTTGTTGAGGCGCTTAACCATCCAATCAAGAAGCTTGTTTTAGGTGCAGGATTTATGGAGGCAAAATTCAATGATAAAGAACGGCCATTTAAAAAGACGTTTGATTGGAAGTTTAACTTTAAAAAGATTAAAAATAATATTCAGTCATATGTTTATCTTAGAGCGGAAAATGATTCTGCAGTGCCTACGAATCAGGCAGCTAAACTCAAACAAGAGTTGGGTGGTTCAATTATTGATTTTACGGCAGTTGATGATCATATTACTGGCAAGAAAGAGCCAGTTGTGCTTGAGCATCTAACTCCATCTATAAAAGTATTTACAACTCGTCCTGATACTTTGTATGGTGCAACTTATATGGTGCTTGCGCCAGAGCATGAGTTAGTTCAAGAATTAAAGAGTGATATCCAGAATTGGGACAAGGTAGAAAAGTATATCAAAGAGACCTCTGGTAAGAGTCAATTAGAGCGAACTGACTTTGCAAAAGAAAAAACAGGAGTAGAACTCAAAGGGGTTCAAGCCATTAATCCAGGTAGTGGCGAGAAAATACCTGTCTGGGTTGCTGATTATGTTTTAACTGGTTATGGAACTGGCGCTGTTATGGCAGTACCAGCGCATGACGAACGTGATTTTGAGTTTGCTAAAAAGTTTGATTTGCCAATTCAGCAGGTGATAGATGCAGGAGAAGACCTTCCGTCAGTAGGGGTTGGTAAGATGATGAATTCAGATGAATTTGATGGACAAGATTCAGAACAAGCAAAATGGAAAATTACAGAAAAGGTCAAAGGCAAAAGAACAATACAATACAAGCTTCGTGATTGGCTTATCTCGCGCCAAAGGTATTGGGGCGCGCCTATTCCAATTATCTACTGCGAAAAGTGCGGGGAAGTTCCTGTGCCAGAGAAAGATCTTCCAGTAGAATTGCCAGATGATGTGGACTTTAGGCCAAAAGGGAAGTCGCCTTTAGCGCGTTCAAAATCATTCCACAAGGTTAAATGCCCTGAATGCAAGGCACCAGCTCGTCGTGAATCAGACACAATAGACACATTTGTGGATTCTTCTTGGTATTTTTTGAGGTATATAGATCCAAATAATACTAAAAAGTTCGCATCAAAAAAGAATCTTAAAACTTGGCTTCCAGTAGATACATATGTTGGAGGAGCAGAGCATGCTGTATTGCACTTAATGTATGCGAGATTTTTTACAATGGCATTGCATGATCTTGGAATTTTAGATTTTGAAGAGCCGTTTACGCAATTGCGCAATCAAGGCTTTATTTTGGGGCCAGATGGGCAAAAGATGAGCAAGTCAAAAGGAAACGTCATAAACCCAGATGAAGTTATAGAAAATCTTGGGGCAGACACAATGCGCATGTATGAAATGTTTATGGGTCCTTTGGAAGATACAAAGCCTTGGGACACAAACGGAATCATCGGAGTTCGCAGATTTTTGGAGCGCGTATGGGGGCTTGGTAAATTAGTTCAGCCGAAATATTTAAATCAAGAACAGGAGATTCAAATTGCTAGAAAGCTAGCCAAGACAATACAAAAAACAGAACAAGATATTAAAGAATTTGGATTTAACACNGCAGTATCTCAATTTATGATTTTTGTAAACGCAGTATACAAAGTAGAGCGTATTAGCACAGACCATTTGGAAGACTTTTTAAAAATTCTAAATCCATTNGCGCCCCACATAACTAACGAACTCTGGGAAAAGCTTGGCCATAAAGATATGGTTGAAAAAGAGAGTTGGCCAGAAGTTGATGTTTTGCTGTTATCGCAAGATAGNNNCAANTANGTNGTNCAGNTAAATGGCAAAGTGCGGGCAAANATTAGCATGGATCCATCNNCTNNTGAAGATGANGTNTCAAAAGCAGCTCAANAAGATGAATCAGCTGNAAAGCACATTAAAGCCAAAAAAATAATTAAGCAGATTTTTGTGGAAGGAAGGCTGATTAATTTTGTAGTAAAATGATAGCAGTATATCCAACTGATACTGCGTATGCGATTGGCTGTGATGCTCGAGANGNNAGNNCTNTTNNTAAAATATTTCAGATCAAAGGCAGGGAAGAGTCAAAAACATTTCCGCTAATAGCGGCAGATATTGGCATGGTGCAGGAATGGTGCGAATTTTCAAGTAAAGCAAATGAATTAGCGCGACAATACTGGCCAGGCCCGCTTACATTGATTTTGCCAGTAAAAAAGCAAGGATTATCCCAATCAGTTATAAGTAATGGTTCTGTTGCGATTAGAGTTCCAGATTCAATAGAAGCGCGAGAGCTTTCACGGGAAATTGGTGCCCCTATTGTATCAACATCTGCAAATAAGGCAGCAAAACCAAATTGCTATTTAATATCACAAGTAAAAGATTCGCTTAAACATAAGTTTAAAATGATTGATCGCGTTATAGACGCTGGCAAGCTGGATAAATCATTAGCATCAACAATTGTAAAAGTTCATAATAACGATATAGAGATCATCAGACAAGGAGAAATAAAAATCAAAAATAAACATGCCTCATTTTGAGCCGTTTTCCACAATTAAAACATTTTTCGCGACAAAGATTACGCGACAAGTGCGGGAGCTGTATCTTTCTGCTACAATGGTGAACTTTGCTGGTGCAATGGTGGCTATTTTTGAGCCGATTTACCTTTATAAGCAGGGGTTTTCTTTGAATCAGGTTTTGTATTTTTATTTAGTGATTTACGCTCTTTATTTGTTTGTAATTCCATTTGGAGCAAAGTTCGCAAGAAGGTTTGGATATGAAAAAGCAATTCTTTTGAGCACTCCGTTTTTGGCTTTGTATTATGTATCTTTGTACTTGATTTCAGTTGATCCTGTTTTTATAGGGATTGCGATTGCGGCATTTACTCTACAAAAGAGCTTTTATTGGCCAGGATATCATGCGGATTTTGCGCGGTTTGGAAGAGAAAAAGAAAGAGGCCGAGAAGTCAGCAATATTATTGCCATAACTTCAGGAGTCTGGATTATTGGCCCTTTTATAGGCGGCCTTATAATAGCAACTTTAGGCTTTAAGATATTATTTATTATTGCAACAGTTATAATACTTGCTTCAAATATCGCGCTGCTCGCAACTCCGGAAAAGTTCAAGCCGCGGCCTTATTCATATACAGATAATTTCAAGCGCTTGTTCGCGCGCGCGAACAGAAGAAATTTGTTCGGTTATATAGGATTTGGGGAGGAGTTAATTGGAATGGTGATTTGGCCTATTTTTATCTTTACAATAATATCTAATTTTTTATCAATTGGGTCTTTAGTTGCTTTGTCAATGCTTGCCACAACTATAATTCTGCTTTTTGTGGGGCGAATGGTAGATGGAGAAGAGCAGGAGCGCAGGTCAATTTTGAAAATAGGATCCATATTCAAGTCCGCGGTATGGCTTATAAGGATATTGGTGCGCGGCTCGCTGGGAGTATTTTTAGCTGATGCCTTGGGCAGAATAACAAAAAATGCTGTAGTTGTGCCTATGCTTGCAATGACATATGACCACGCGAACGACACAAGTATTATGAAGACAGTAATGTTTTTTGAAATGGCGCTTATTATTGGAAAGATTATAGCGATTGTTGCCGCGCTAATTCTGCTTGCGTTTTTTGCTGGTTCATTTACTGCTTTGTTTATCTTGGCAAGCATTATGACTTTGCTGTATTCATTTATTAAATTTGAACCAGTTAAGATAAGCAATAAGGNATAAGTTAAGCTTTGATGAATCTTACAGATGTTCGGACAATTAAAAATCTTGCTAGCAAATACAATATAAGCCCTTCTCAAGACAGGGGGCAGAATTTTTTAATTGATGAAAAAATCCTTAATTCCATTATCAAGCTGTCTAATATTAAAAAGCAGGACAATATATTAGAAATAGGCCCGGGATTTGGGGTGCTTACAAATGAATTGCTTTCTAACGGAGCAAAAGTTCTGGCAATTGAGAGCGATAAGAAATTCAGCAATCATCTTGCAAAACAATATTCAAAAAAGAAAAATTTTAAATTAGAGCAAAAAGATATTTTAAAAATATCTAATCAAGAAATATCAAATTATCTTGGAAAAGATTATCGCGTCATATCAAACATACCTTACCAAATAACTGGCAAGATAATTAAGAAATTTATCTCAAGCGATCTGCCAAAGCCTGAATCAGCTCTGTTGCTTGTGCAGAAAGAGGTCGCGGACAGGATAAATGCAGGCCCGGGAAAGATGAGCTTGCTTGGCATTTCAGTTCAATTATATGCCAAGCCTAAAATTGTTTTAGATGTTCCAAAAGAATCTTTTTGGCCGGCGCCAAAGGTTGACTCATGTTTGTTGGAAATCAGCAGGATAAGTTCAAAGCCTAATTATGATATTAATGAGGATAAGTTTTGGCAATTAGCGCGCATAGGATTTTCCAGCCCTCGCAAACAGCTTCGCAACAATATTGCCAATAGCTTGAATATGGATCAAGAAGCTGTAAAATCAGCGCTCAAGAAGTCAGGTTTGAAACATACAGCTCGCAGCCAAGAGCTTTCAATTGAGCAATGGATAAGTTTTTTGGCAGCCCTAGAAAGAAATTAGCTTTTTGTGCTATAATAAATGATATCCACAGCTAAAATTTATGAATAAGTCTCTAAAAATAGTATTTATTGTTTTTGCTGTTTTTGCGGTTGTTTTTGGCGTGATTCGCATTGGCCAGAACATAAATCTTACAAATCAGCCAGATACTAGCCAGCCTGGAGCCCATGTTCGCGATAGCCAGGACTTTGACGAGGCAAAATTGCGCGTATTAGACACAGATGAAGATGGAATTACAGACTGGGAAGAGCTTAATATACATTCAACCAGTCCGTATTTATCTGATTCTGACTCAGACGGAATAGATGATAATGTAGAAATTGCTCAAGGAACTGACCCAAACTGCCCTATAGGCAGAGTTTGCGGAAGCGATATAATAGAAACTTTGGAACAAATACAGCAAGATGCGGCATTGCAGGAACAAGAATCCAGCCAAGACCAGATTCCCCTTATAAAAGAATTTTCACAGGAATCTCAAGAAGCTTTGGACGCGCTTGAAAAAGGCAGTATTCCAACNCCAGATCAAATCAGATCTCTTTTAAGNGATTCAGGAATTCCAAAAGAGCAATTAGATATTTCTTCTGATGAAGAGCTTGTTCAGCTGTTTCAGGAAGTAGCAAGCCAAACACAATAGAATTAATGCATAAAAATAAAAATAAACAACTAGCATTTAAAACAATATTGCTATCTATATTGATGGTTGTTTTTGTGTTTGGAGCGAACATTCGCCCTGCGCATGCTCAACTTGCAACAATTTCTAACGTTGTTATTGATGTTCCTTTTTATATATACCAAATTTTTAAAAAAATGGCTACTGCTGTTGGCTCGCGCGCGTATCATCAAGCCTTGAGAAGCGTTACATACAGGTTAGCTCAAGAAACAGCTGTTTATATCGCGTCTGGCAGAAAAGGCAGAAAGCCTTTAGTTTTCCAAAAAAGCCTAGGAGACGCTTTAACTGACATAGGGGACCAAGTTGCTGGAAAGTTTTTAGTTAACATGTCCCAAGGCATGCCAATTAATATCTGCAACCCGGGAAGCGTTAAAGCCCGCTTAAAGCTTACTATTGGAATTTCTAAATCAATCCAAGATATTGATTTGTTTCCTGATAATGAAATTAATAGAGACACAGGAAAAGCAGGAGGATGCCGCTTAAGCGACATTACAAGCAATTTCAGCAATGTTATTCAAGATCAAGGAAAAGCTTTGAAAGATCTTCAAAAAGGGTTTGATATAGATCAAAATCAGCTTGGGTCCTTTCTTGTGCTTCGCGAGCATGTGCAAACAGAGAAAAAGAAGCAAGAAGAGCAGGAAAAGAGCGAGCGCCAGCAAGCAGAGGGGTTTACCGCTAAAAAAGACTTTGTTACGGACCAAACAACTGTACCGCCTGGCACTGTGGCGGAAACTCAAAAAATAGCCCAGCGCAGCGCTCTTGAGCAAGAATTTATTTCAACTGGAGATATTTTTGTTGACGCGTTCCAGATTTTCGCAAACACATTAGCGCAAACATATTTGCGAAGGCTGCAGCAAGGTCTTCTTAGGCCTCAGCCAAAGCGGTCGCCAGGGGGATTGCTAACTGACGTAGAAGGCTCTCCTGCTTCTCGGGCCGCGTTGCTGGCTGAATATGATGTATTTTCTCCAACAAGGGCTTTGGAAGTATCTGGAGGGGCAATTGACCTAATCCGAGACATGACAATCTGCCCTTCTGGCGAGGATCCAAATATATATGAATCCCCATATCATTGCTTATTAACTAATGATTTTAAGCAGGCAATAGAGGAAAACCTTTCTATACGCGAAGCAGTTGAAGGAAGCAAGATTGGGGGAGAAATACTATTTCCACAAGACCATGAAACAGGATTTCCAAATTTTTCAATTGAAAATCTTAAGCGCTTAAGATTTTTGCGGGTAATTCCAATTGGGTGGGAAATAGCAGCAGAAAGAATTGGAACAGACAAAGTCGCTTTTAGGACTTTGCTAGATTGTTTTGAAGACGAAGAAAATCCTGATGATTCTTCTAAGCCAAATGAATGTCCTCGTGATGAGGAGGATGACAACATGCTTTATCATCTTGTAGACCCAAAATGGGTTTTGGATTTGCCAGAGCATATTTGCAGGGCAAAAGCATTTAGCAGTTT